>JANQPJ010000057.1 GCA_028289525.1 Pirellulales bacterium | reverse complement strand
CGGCCGGCGGCCAAAGCGCGAAACAGAAAAATTCAGCCGTTTCGCGAGCGGTCACCGACCGCTGTTTTTTCAAAAAAAACGACTTTGCAGTTCTCCTGGGCTTGGGGACCGGCAAAAAAGAATTGCCAGTTTGTAAACGATGTGCTAGACGCTCCTAGCCGCGACGAGACTTCGTCGCCGGGGCGTTCGAGCAAATTTGCCGTCATTGAGTTTACTGCACTCTAGAGCGAGTCGCTCTTTACCGTAGCGGACGACACCTAGTTTTGGCCGAGGTTTTTGGACGAAATACGACTACGAATGATCCGAGATTGCTCTAGCACCCCGGCGACGAAGTCTCGTCGCGGCTAGGGCGTCAGAGCAAACGCTGCGCTATCGTATTTGTGTGTTTTGAAAAATGGAGTCGAGCCGTTACGATGGTTAAACGCTTTGCGCGCATGAGCAGAGCGGTTCGCAATCCCGAAACTGGAGAGATTGCAAGATGGTCTCGATTGGTTCGACGGTGATCTGGATGACGATGATGGCTTTGCCGGCTGGCGATCTAACTCGAACGGTTCAGGTGGATGGCCGCGAGCGGTCGTACGTGGTGCATGTGCCAGCCAAGGCAGCCAAGGCCGAACGCTTGCCGGTGGTGTTGGTATTTCATGGCGGGGGAAGCACGGTCGAGATGATGGTCGGGTATACCGGGATGAACGATCTGGCAAACCGCGAAGGGTTTTTGGCCGTCTACCCTCGCGGGTCGGGCCGCGTGGACAAATACCTTTCCTGGAACGCTGGTAATTGTTGTGGGTATGCTGCCCGACATGAGATCGACGATGTGCGATTTGTCGAAGTGTTGCTCGACGATTTGGCCGAGTGGGCTCCGATCGATTCGAAACGGGTTTATGCCACAGGCATCTCCAACGGGGCGATGATGTCGTATCGGATTGCCGACGAGTTGTCTGATCGCATCGCGGCGATTGCTCCCGTGGCTGGACCGATGGGAAAGGTAGGGTGTCGCCCGCGCCAGCCGGTCTCGGTGATTCACTTTCATGGTACCGACGACCAATTTGCACCTTTGAAAGGCGGCGTCGGGCAGCGCAGTTTATCGCGCACGAATTTTCGCAGCGTGCAGGATTCGATTGACGATTGGGTGAAGGCCAACGGTTGTAACCTGAAAGGGCGTGGCCAAAAATTGCCGAACCAGACCGATGATGGGATGACGGTTACTCAGACCACCTATGGCAAGGGGAAAAAGGGAGCCGAGGTGGTGTTAGTCGTCGTGCATGGTGGCGGCCATACCTGGCCTGGTCGGGTGCCGAAACTCAATTTCCTGGGACCAGCGACCCTGGATATTTCGGCCAACGAGATGATGTGGCGATTTTTTCAAAAGCATGCCCGATGAGCGACCCGACCGACATCAAAATCTTGTACGAGAACGACCACTTTCTAGCCGTGTTAAAACCGGCCGGCATTCTCACCCAAGCGGCGCGTGGAGTCGATAGCGTCGAGGTGCGCATGAAACAGCTCCTCACCGATCGCCAGGACGATGCCCAGCCGGCCTACATGGCCTTGCCGCATCGTCTTGATCGGCCGGTCACCGGGGTGATGGTGATTTCCAAGCATCGCAAAGCGACCAAGCACCTGGGCCGACAGTTTCAACTGCGCAAGGTTGAAAAGACCTATTGGGCTTGTGTGGCCGGCCAGATTGAATCAGACGAAGGGGAATGGCGCGACACGATGCGCAAGATTCCCGACGTGCCCCAGGCGGAACTCGTGCCGCCGGATCATCCCGATGCCAAGGAAGCCCAGCTCGCGTATCGCGTGTTGGGACGCTATGCGTGGGGCTGTTGGCTGGAGATTCAGTTGGGCACCGGACGAATGCACCAGATTCGACTTCAGGCGTCGGTCCGTGGCCATCCGGTGTTGGGTGATGCGCAATACGGCTCGTCGGTGGCCTTTGGGCCTCAGTATGACGATGTGCGGTTGCGGCCGATCGCGCTGCATGCCCGAGAGCTAACGGTCTACGATTGGATTGAGCGCGAACTAATCACACTTCAGGCTCCGCTCGATTCGCCCTGGTTTGAATTTGGAATTTCTGATTTGGAATTTGGAATTTGACACGCTGACGCGTTTGGCAAGATTTTTGCTAGGCTTTGTCCTAAACCATTGTTTGACGGCGAACTTTGGGACCAAGCCCAATACACCGCGTCAGCGCGTCAAATCCCAAATCCCAAATCAAAAATCAAAAATCTTTAAGCCATTTGGGTAAGACCGCGTTGCATGGCGACGTCGTGCCACACGTCTTGAGCCTGGCTTCGGGTGATGGACAGGCCAGCGTAAACCGACTCGCTGGGCGCTGCCAAGTTCGCGACGCCGAGAGAGGGACAGCCGCCGGTGGTGGCCAGGTAGTTGGCCACGCAGACCAAGTGTAACAGGTTGCGGTGAGGGCCGTCGTAGCTTTCTGGCCGGTGGTGGAACTCGATGGCGTCGCAGATCGGTTCCGGAAACTTCCACCGTCGGGCGACAAACACGCCCAATTGACAATGGTCGAAGGAGAGCACCTGACGTTCGACCTTGTCGGTCGCTTGGCCGGTCTCTTCAACCTCGTCGAGCACTGCTCGAAAGTGTTGATGCAGTTGCTGGTCGATCAACACAAAGCCAACGTCGTGGAGCAAGCCGGCCAAGTACGCCTCGTCTTCGGCGGTTAGGCTGAAGCTGAGCGAACGGGCCAAGGCTCGGGCAGTGGTCGCCACCGTGACCATGTGTTCCCAAAGCGCTTGGCGATCGTAGTTGCGATAGCCTTTTCCATTACGAAACAAGTCGGAGACAAAAGCCGTGATCGCCAGATTGCGCACTTCGCGAAATCCGAGCAAAGAAATCGCCGACTTCAAATCGCCTACGGCATTCCGCAGACCGTATTGTGAGGAATTGACGGTGCGCAAAATACGCGCCGCCAGCGCCGGATCGGTGGCGACCGCTTCCAGCACGTCTTGAGCGCCGCTACGTTCCTGATTCACGACCTCGGTAATCCGCAAAGCGACTCCCGGCAACGACGAGATTTCGCTAAGCCTGGTGAACAGGGCGGTAAGTGCGTCGTTCTGGTTCAAGGCAAGTGATCCCTGGGCAAAGGAGAGGACTCGTCGTGCTCATTTCTTTCTACAAATCGACCGTTGCACGTCTTGCGCGCAGAAAGCCGACATGCAACTCTAGCTTATCTGGCGAACTCAGGCGCGCGGCGAGGAAAAGTTTGACCCGATCGGCGCATTTTCGCACACTACCGCCGCTCAGGCCTGGTCAGGTAAGAGCGGTCGCGCCGGTTATTCCAAACATGCTAGTACTGCAACGCCAAGTCTTCTCTTTTGGAATAGCAGCGACCGATGGTCAAAGCGCGAAACGGCTAATTTTTTGTTTCGCGCTTCGGCCACCGGCCGCTGATTTCTTTCTCGAACAACGACTTTAGGAGTGGCTTCGTTGCTGGAAGCGTTTGGCAACCGGGGAAAAGCGATCTAGAGTTGGGTGTGCGCCTGTGGCGTGCTATGGAGAAATTTTCTTTCCCCAACCCAAGCACCTGCCACCTCTCCTTGAGTCAATACAACCGGAAGAACCGATGGCGGAAGACGCTCACCAACAGTTGCTGGCCAAACTGGCAGGACTCAACGAATCGAGTGACCGCGAAGCGTGGGAGCAGGTGTCGGCCGCGCCGCCCCAACACGAGGAGAGTGCCGGCGCGCCGTTGGCCACCGACCTGGAAGAGGCCGAGCCGGTCGACGAGGTGGCATCGCCAGCCGATTCCGATTCAACCCTCAGTCAGTTGCTCCAGCGTGTACAGCAGTTGGCCGATGGAGAGCCGCAGGGGACGGAGCCAGACGAACCCCAGAGCAGCCATGGGTTTGTGCCTACCGAGCCCAAGTCGATTCGCGAAGCCGGATTGACGGTGAGTGAGGTGGAAGGGCTGGTCTTAAAATATCTGCTCTCGATTTCTGAATCGTCCGGACGCGACATCACGGTGCAGGTGAAGTTGCCGTTTCGGTTGATCGAGCCGTTGTTACAGACGATGAAGAACGATCAGGTGCTGGCCCATCGCGGGGCAGCGCCGATGAACGACTATGTGTATGTGTTGACTGAAAAAGCTCGCGAACGAGCCCGACGACTAACGGCCGATTGCACTTATTTCGGCGCCGCGCCGGTGCCGTTGGGGGCCTATATCGAAAGCGTTGAAGCGCAGTCGCTGGTAGCAACTCATCCAACCGAACAAGACCTCGCCAGGGCATTCGAAGACTTGTTGATTGACAAGCGAATGCTAAGGCGTTTGGGACCAGCGATTAACTCCGGGCGAGGGCTCTTCTTGTACGGTGCGCCCGGCAACGGCAAAACCAGCATTGCCGAACGGGTAACCAAGGCGTTTGGCGACGAAGTGTGGATCCCCAGGGCGATCGGGATCGATGGCGAAGTGATTCGCGTCTTCGATCCCCGGAACCACCAGGAGGTTCCGCTCGACGCACCCGACGGGCTGATTGATCAGCGGAAGATCGACAAGCGTTGGGTGCGGATCAAACGGCCGACGATTGTCGTTGGTGGTGAATTGACCATGGAGAACTTGGAGCTCACGATCCAATCAGGCACCGGCATCAGTGAAGCCCCGCTCCAGATGAAGAGCAACTGTGGCACGTTGGTGATCGACGACTTTGGGCGACAAAGGATGAGCACCGACGAGTTGCTCAACCGGTGGATTGTGCCGTTGGAAAAACGCTACGACTTCTTGAATCTTGGCAGTGGCAAGAAGGTGCAGGTGCCGTTTGACCAGTTGATTGTGTTCTCCACCAACTTAGAGCCGCGCGATCTGGTCGACGATGCGTTCTTACGTCGTATTCCCTACAAGATCGAGGTGGTCGACCCAACCGAAGAGGCGTTTCGAGAACTCTTCTCGATCATGGCGCCGATTGTCGGCGTGGAATATGACGAAGATGCGGTCAACTATCTGATCGAAACGCACTATCGGGCCGTGAAACGTCCGTTCCGCTGCTGCCAACCGCGCGACTTGCTCTTGCAAGTCAGCAATACCTGCAAGTATCGCGACCAGCCAGCGGTGATGACTCGAACGAACATGGACGACGCCGTTGAAAACTATTTCGCCGTCATGTAAGGGATTTGGGATTTGGGATTTGGGATTTTACGCGCTGACGCGTTGCTATTCATTTCTTTTAAGCATGCAATACGCGTCAGCGCGTAAAATCCCAAATCCCAAATCAGAAATTCAACCGTGTGAGCGTTCGGCACCGAAGTCGAGTGTTAGCTGTGGATCATCTTCGCCGTGGTCGCCTTGGAATTCTTGGAAGAACAAGCTGGGCTGGATATCGCGATTGTTTTGGTATTTGCTGGCATACTCCACGATCTCGCCAGTGATCTCGTGATAGAAAATTTGGCAGATCGGCACGTTCGGATAAATACGAACCGGCTGCACGGCAAACATCTCAAGCGTCCAGTAGCCGGTAAAGCCGACGTCGCCAAAACCGGCCGTTACGTGTACAAACAAGCCTAGCCGGCCAATCGACGAACGGCCTTCGATCATGGGCACCAGATTGTGCGTTTCCGTGCGCTCGACGGTTCGAGCCAGATAAAGCTGGTTGGGGCTCAACACCAACCCCTCGTCGGGAATGGCGATGCGACGCACCAAATTTGCCTTGGCCATGTCGAGCACCACCTCTTCATAGACCATCAATTCGTTGTGAAGTGTGAGGTTATAGCTGTTGGGGTTTAACCGCGACTCGTCAAACGGTTCGATGCAGATGTCGGTGCCGAGCCGTTCGCGGATTTGGAGGCCGGAAAGAATCATCAAGTCTCTCTCGTTAAAAAATGGCGGGGAAGGTCGAACCGAGGGAGCTTAACCTTCGACTCCGACTTGCGGACAAAACGATCGCATCGAGCAGGCATCGCACTTGGGCTTGCGAGCGCCGCAAACCTGCCGCCCATGATGAATCATGCGGTGGCTGAAATCGATCCACTCGCGACGAGGTAGCACACTCATCAGGTCGCGTTCCACGGCCACAGCGTCTTTGGGGCGCGCGGCGGTCAAGCCGAGCCGATGGCTCAGGCGGCCAACATGGGTATCGACCACCACGCCAGTGGCGATGCCAAACGCGGTGCCAAGCACGACATTGGCCGTCTTGCGACCAACGCCAGCCAAGGCAACCAAGGCGTCAAGGTCTTCCGGCACTTGGCCATCGTGTTCGTCGACCAGTTGTTGGCAGCAGGCTTTGATGTTTTTGGCTTTCGCCCGATAAAAACCGGTGCTCTGGATCGCTTTCTCCAAGGTCGCTAGCCGCACGCGGACAAAGTGGGCCGCCGTGGGATATTTTTTGAACAGATCCTTGGTCACCATGTTCACGCGCTGGTCGGTGCACTGGGCCGAAAGGATCGTGGCGATGAGCAGTTGCAAAGGCGAGCTAAAGTGGAGCGCGCACTCGGCGTCGGGGTAGTCTTTCTTGAGCTGTCGCACAACCTGAGTGGCGCGGCGTTTCACTTCCTTGGGATCGACCGCCATCGGGGCAGACTCGCTGGGACAACTGGTGTAAAGTGTCTAGAACCAGTCAAAACCTAGATTGGATCGCGAAATCCCGCGATCCCGCGTTACTTTTCCTGGTTTTGAAATGTGCTCGAATACTACAACGCGAAGTCCAAAGCATTTTAGCCACGGATTTACACGGATGAAACACGGATTACTGGGGAATGATTCACGGACAACCATTGGCATGTTGTCAACCATCAAGGGAAACACTCAAGCGTTTGAAAATCCGTGTTCAATCCGTGTAAATCCGTGGCTATTTTCAAGCCTTTCGGTTGAACTTAGCCCTGTAGTACTAATCAACCGGCAACCGCCGGACGGGGCTCAGGACGCGATTCTGGCAGTCGTCGGTATGATATGTCAAGGAGGGGATCGAGGAGGATTGCAAAGTCGTCGATTCCACCGTTTCGCGAGCGGTCACCGACCGCTGTTTTTTCAAAAAAAACGACTTTGCAATCCTCCTGGGAGGGGATCGAGGATGTGCAGGGGGCACCACTTTTTCACAGATGGATTTGACCACGAATCACACGCAAATCACACAAATGTTTTTGAATTCGTATGATTTGCGTGCAATTCGTGGGCGTTTATTTCTGGTTGTCGTGAAGTGGACGATGACGTTCGTTTTGGGGGGATCCCGACGACGTGTCGTAAGCGCGGCTAGGAGGCAGTCGAGCGCGTTGGTGCAGGGCCAATCAGTTTTTCAAATTGGTGAGGTTGGATGGCCTACTAAGCGCGACGCGTAAGCGAGGCATTTCTGGCTGTTTTCCTCGCTTACGCGTCGGGTTAGTGGGCCCTTAAACTTCCTAGATTGAAAAAATGAATCACCCTGCGCGTTGGTGGATTTCACTTGACGAAACAGCAGGTAAGCGGTACAGTTGCTTAGCCCGCTCGGGGGGCCAGAGATTTGCTTGGGTTTCTCACTTTACCTCACTTTTTGGTTTCATTCGAGGGAATATAGATGAGTCGCGTCGATCCAAATTTTGAGAATCCGTATGCCTCGCTGGCAAACGTGGCTGCCCAAGCTCCGGCAAGCGACCGGGCGACGTTTATCCGCAATACCTACATCCATCTGGTGGCGGCGGTCTATGCCTTTGCTGCGTTGTTGTATGCCATCTTTACGTTGGCGCCGGTCGATCAGTGGATGATGCAGTTCTTCAGCATCCCCTATGCGATGCTGATTATGTTTGGCGGGTTTATCGGCGCTTCCTGGATTGCCGATCGCTGGGCTCACTCAAACACTTCGCCGACCATGCAATATGCTGGCCTGGGGCTGTATGTAGCAGCCCAAGCGATCTTCATTGTACCGATGCTATGGTATGCCCAACAGTTTGCCAATGGTGCGAACATCATTGCCACGGCCGGCGTCATTACGGCGGTCATTTTCGGCGGACTGACTGGCATCGTGATGCTGACCAAGGCCGATTTCTCGTTTCTGCGAACCGGGCTCATGCTGGCTGGGATTGGCGCTTTTGGCCTGATTCTCTGCTCGGCAGTTTTTGGCATGCACCTGGGCGTCTGGTTCACGGTCGGCATGGTTGTGTTTGCCGCGGCCTACATTCTGTACGACACGTCGAACGTCTTGCATCATTACCGCACCGACCAGCACGTGGCCGCCTCGTTGGCCCTGTTCGCCTCGGTCGCATTGCTGTTCTGGTATGTGCTGCAACTGGTGATGTCGTTTTCAGGCCGCGACTGACGTTTAGCGGCCTAGTAAGCGCGACGCGCCAGCCGAGTACTTCATCATTGGACATTCCTTGTTGGATATTGGATATTCATTCCTGCTGCTGGAGAAGAACATCCAAATATCCAACAAGGAATGTCCAATTTCCAAGGACTGAAGAACGCGCGGCAATGGTTTCGTGGTAGTCTCTTCGTGCGCTTGCCGGTATAATAAGCCGTCTTGCTTTTTTCGCACGCCATGAGAAAGCCGATGGAACCTGACTGTTACGATCCGCTCTATCTACAAGGCATTGAATATTTCAATGCCTGTGACTTTTTCGAGAGCCACGAGGTCTGGGAAGAGCTGTGGACCGAGTACCGGGGCGACTCGCGTGCGTTTTATCAAGGCCTGATCCAAGCGGCCGTCGCGCTCCATCACTTTGGCAACGGCAACATTCGTGGTGCGCGCAAGGTGTATGCCAGCAGCCGTAAATATCTAGAACCGTTTCGTCCGGCTCACCAGGGAATCGACCTCGATGCGTTTTTAGAACAGTATCAGGCATGTTTTGCCGAGGTACTGGCCAGCGAGGAAGAGTTTCCGGAGCTGGCGATCGACCCCGACCTGATCCCTGAGATTCACCTAGCTTCAACGGGTGATTAGTTCTTGGCGCTTGGTACGCGCGAGCGCGTTCTCTCCACCCTCCACCCTAAACCCTCCACCGCGTCCAATGGTTGGCGATTTTTTACAGCTTGCTGGTCGCACGATTTTGGTCACCGGGGTGGCCAATCGCAAGAGTGTGGCGTTTCATGTAGCTCAGGTGCTTGAAGAGGCCGGTGCCCAGGTGATCTATTCGGTGCGCAGCGAAGCCCGGCGGCAGTCGTGCGCCAAGCTGCTCAAAGATCGTGAAGTGTATGTTTGCGATGTCGAGTATCCAGAGCAAATCGAACAACTGCGTGGCGCGATTGCCGAGCGTTATGAGACGTTGGATGGAATGTTGCATTCGATCGCGTTTGCTGAATATGACGAAAATCCGCGGCCATTTCATGGCACAACGAAGGCCCAATTTCTACGGGCAATGGACATCTCGTGCCATTCCCTGATTGGGTTGTCCGAGGCGATGAAGGATTTGCTCGCTCCACAGGCAGCAGTCGTGGCGGTTTCGATCTCGACCACTCGGATGGCGAGCGAAAACTATGGCTACATGGCCCCGATCAAGGCGGCGCTCGATTCGTCGTTGGTCTTTCTGGCCAAATCGTTCAGCCAGTTTTCCGAGGTGCGATTTAATGGAGTGGCTCCGAGCCTTTTGAAAACCTCGGCCTCGGCAGGCATTCCAGGCTACGTCGACTCCTACCTTTACGCCGAACAGGTCATCCCTCGCAAGCGAGCGGTCGAAACAGCCGAGGCGGCCAACGTAGCGGCGTTTTTGCTAAGCCCACGCTCGAGCGGCATCAACGCGCAAAATGTCGTGGTCGACGCCGGCATGGCGATCAACTATTTTGATCGTAACTTGGTCGCCAAAGCAACACGCTCGAATTTCTGATTTGGAATTTGGAATTTGGAATTTTACGCGCTGATGCGTATGGCATGCTTGAAAAAGATGAACAGCAACGCGTCAGCGCGTCAAATCCTAAATTCCAAATCAGAAATCCCAAATTCACCAGCGGAGGGCCAGCATCAGGCAATTGATGCCAGAGCCGATGCCCAAGAGGGCTACATGATCGCCGGAGTCGAGATGCCCGGCTTCGATTCCCTGGGCTAGCGAGATCGGCAGAGCCACCGAACCGGTGTTGCCGAGCGTCTCGAGGGTGGCGAAGTCTTTCGCAGGGTCGATGCCCAACTCGGCCAACATCAGCTTTCGATGAGTCGAGCCCACTTGGTGGCAGAACGTTTTGTCAATTTGCTCGCGGCTCCAAGCGACCGCGTCAAGAAACCGGGGAAACGCCTGGCCGCCGGTCTTGATGCCTTCGCGCATCAAGGCTTCGCTGTCAGTTTGCATTAACGGATGCATCCCATCGGCTACCGCTTCGTCGGCACCGCTGTGGCAAAGCCGGTGATGCACGGTGTTCGCGTCCGACGCGCCGCCTAGCAGGACGTGGCCAGTTTGGCTGATGCGGCGATGGGTCAACACGATGGCGCAACTGCCAGAACCGATCGTCAGCGAGGCAACCGAGCTCTTGATCGCTTCGCGCGACAAGCTGGCGTCGGAGTTGAGTTGCTCGATCGTGGCTTCGACCAGTTGACGGCTCCCTTCGCTGCCGACGACCAGCCCGGCTTCGATTTGCCCCAGTTCGATCATGTTGGCCACTTGAACCATGCCGTTTAACAAGCCCAGGCAGGCATTCGACACATCGTAAATCTGACAACGTCGGGCTAGCCCCAGGCCATGGTGAACGCGGCAGGCGGTCGCCGGTTCGAGGTGATCGCGGCACACGGAGCCGTGGACCAGTGCGCCGATTTGCGAGCGGTCGATGCCGGCAGCCGCGATGGCTTTTTGGCCGCTTTCGATACTTTTACTACTCGGCAACGTGCCAGGAGCCCAAAACCGCCGCTGGCGAATGCCGGTCATCAGCTCTAATCGCCCTTCCGGCAGCCGGAGCCGCTGGTACAACGGGGCCAACCGCGCTTCGAGTTCGCTCGACGTAACAATCTCTTCCGGCAAGGTCGCGCTGATCGCTTCGAAACAAACGTTCTGATATCGCATCTTTGGATTTCTGATTTGGAATTTGGGATTTCAGATTTACGCGCTCGCGCGGTGTAATGCCGCAAAACATAGCGTAACGTATCAGTACGTCAAATCCTAAATCCCAAATCCTAAATCAGAAATCTCTTTTACCGGATGGCGGGTTTCCGTCACAGGTTTCCAGCAGAATATACAGTACTGGCTCCCGATCCAGGGCCGATCGGGCGCAGTAATTTTTGGTGGCGGCTTTCTCGTGTGTTTTCTTTTGGGGGGCACACTGGCGGTAAACTGGTTTCCAAGCTCTGCTTGGGAACGAGAGAATTCTATGACACGGGCTGAAACGACCACAATCCGTTACCGCACCCGGCCGATCAGTGTGCGGCAAATATTTCTGGTGTTTTGAAAACCACTCAAATACAAGCCCGACGCGCAAGCGAGGGAACTTGAGTGGAACCTCTTCCCTCGCTTGC
>JANQPJ010000017.1 GCA_028289525.1 Pirellulales bacterium | reverse complement strand
ACGTGAAATCGGCCTGGACGTGGTCGATTTTGAAATTGGCATGAAGCATGCCGTGCGTGAAGATCCCGACATCATTCTGCTGGGCGAAATGCGCGATCGAGAAACGTTCATGACCGCGATCCACGCCGCCGAAACCGGTCATCTGGTCTTTGGCACGATTCATGCCTCGACCGCGCCTAGTACGATTGGCCGGATTCTTGATCTGTTTCCACAAGGCATGCACTCGGCACTGCGGAGCGCGATCGCGATGAACATGAAAGGCATCGTGGCCCAAAAACTGCTCCCGTCGATCAAGGAGGGGGTTGGGCGAGTGCCAACGGTCGAGGTCATGCGTTTCACGCCCACGGTTCGCAAAATTATTTTGGAAGAAGAAGATCAAAAACTGGGCGATGTAATTCGGATTGGCAAGGAAGATGGCATGCAAGATTTCACGATGAGTTTGAAACATCTGGTCGACGAAGAACTGATCGACCGCGCGGTGGCGCTCGAAGTTGCTCCGAACCAAGAACTACTCAAGATGGCGCTCAAGGGCATCGACGTCATGCAGCCGGGAATCCTGTAACGTCAGTCGTTCCAAGAACGACGACGGAAAAGCGACGATTTTTCAAGAAAGTGCGCGAAACAAGTGTTTCGCGAGCGGTCACCGACCGCTGTTACTAACAGCAACGAATCAATTTGGAATTACTAAATGTCGTCAATCACGCTTGTCGAATTTCAGCCAGACTCTCTGGCCCGACGGCGCCGGCTCATCGTCGGGTTGCTGTTGGCGGCGCTGATTGCTGGGATTACGAGCGTGAAAACGGTCCAGGCTCAAACGGCCGATTCCAATTGGCCGGCCTATCAACTCCATCCGCAGGGGAACGACTCGCACCAGATTGAGCGTGGGCCAGGCCGGTATCTGAGCACCGGAAAAATCGTCTTTTGTTGGTTGCTGTTAGCCGCCTGGGTCGCGACGACCGATTGGGTTAGCCGCGATTGTCAGACGGTAGGCCAGAACCATGTGCTGTGGAACCCGGTGTTGTGCGGCTCGTTTGCCTTGGCCTATTTGCTGGTGTGGATGATCCCGGTGTTCGTGCTGGGAGTGATCCTGTTGTTACTGGGGTATTTCGGGCCATTGGTGACCTATGTTGTTCTGCGCAATCAGGCGGTCCAGCCGCATCAGCGGGTCTTTACGCCCGACCATCTGCGGCATGTGCTGGCCGAAAGGCTGGGCCGCGTGGGAATCAAGGTTGCCGCCGAGAAGCAGGCGAGTTACGACCAAGGAGCGCCGGTCGAGTTCAAGCCGCGCGGCGGAGCTAGCGAACAAGAGAATCAGGCAAATCTGATTCTAGCCCGACAGTCGCCAGGGTTTGTGAGCGCCAAAGAACTGGTCGCCGATCTGATTGGCCGGCGTGGCGAAGCAGCGGTGCTTGACTATTCGTCGAGCAACGTGGCCGTGCAGTACCAAATTGATGGTGTGATGCACGCCGTTGAGTCGTTGGAGCGTGAGACCGGCGATCCGTTGTTGGCCGTGTTCAAAAAACTGGCCGCTTTGAATCCCGACGAGCGACAAGCCAAGCAAGCCGGGCAAATTTTGGCCGAGTATCAGGGGCAAACCCATGCGCTACGGATTTTGAGTCAGGGCACGCAAACCGGCGAGCGGGTCATTTTGCGACCCATTCCGCAGGCGGTTCAGTTCAAGACGCTCGAAGCTCTCGGGATGCGTCCCAAACTGCGCGAGGCGCTGCTCGAACAGTTGAATTCGCCTGGCGGGATCGTGTTGTTCTGTTCACTGCCAGGCGGCGGGCTGACCTCGACGGTTGACGCAGCTTTGTTGAATGCCGACCGCTTGGTGCGTGGTTTCGTCGCGGTGGAAGACCTTGCCCGACGCGAGCATGAGCTAGAGAACGTCGAAGTCACCACCTACCACGCCGCCGCTGGCGAGTCACCGGCGACGGTGTTGCCCAAGCTGATTCGAGCCTATCCCGACGTGTTCGTGGTCCGCGATTTGGTAAACGCCGAAACGGTCGACATCTTATGCGATCAGGCGACCAGCGAGCAGCGGATGGTGGTGGCCACCGTACGAGCGAAAGAGGCGGTCGAGGCCCTGCTGCGCGTCTTGATGATGAAAACGCCGGCTAAAAAATTCGCGCCAGCGGTCAAGGCGGTCGTCAACCAGCGTTTGATTCGCCGGCTGTGTCCCGACTGTAAGATCGGCTATCAGCCGACGCCTGAGGTGCTGAAAAAACTTGGCCTACCAGCCGGAAAAGTCGCCGCGTTGTATCGCGAACCCAAGCCGGAAGAGATTGAAAAACCGTGCCTCAAGTGCCAGGGAGTTGGCTACCTGGGCCGTACTTCGATTTTTGAGGTGCTGCTGGTGAACGATCAAATTCGGCAAGCCTTGGTGCAAAAACCAGAGCTGCCGACCCTGCGAGCGGCGGCCAAGGCGGCCGGTGCCCATACGTTGCAGGGAGAAGGGATTCTGCTGGTGGCCAAAGGCGAAACCTCGATTGTCGAGTTGATGCGAGTTTTGAAAACGTAAGGAGAGGTTGTTGGTTTTTAGTTTTTGGTATTTAGTACGCGCGAGCGCGTACCACTCACCACTCACCACTCACCACTCACCACTCACCAACAACCAACTTAAAATGCTTACCATACTGCTGATGCTGGTCTTCTTCGTTTGTCTCGCGATGCTTGTGCGCGAAGGCATTTGGTCGAATCTGATCACGTTGCTCAACACGTTGACCGCTGGAGTGCTGGCGGTCAACTATTTTGAGCCGCTGGCCACTTGGCTCGAATCGCAGATGCCGACGTATACCTATGTGTGCGATTTTCTAGCCCTATGGATCGCGTTTGCCGTGGCAGTCATCGTCATGCGGGTCGTGACCGATCAGCTTTCCAAGACTCGGGTAAAGTTCAAAGCGGTCATCGACTCGGTCGGTGGAGTGTTGCTGGCTCTGTGGATCGGTTGGGTGATGGTTGGCTTCACGGCCATGACGCTGCACACGGCCCCGCTGGCGCGACATTTCTTAGGCTTTTACGAAACCCCGACCGACAACATTTTTCTCGGCACCGCCCCCGACCGGCAGTGGCTCGGGCTGGTCCAGTCGCTCTCGGCCGGGTCGCTGGCCGTCAGCGCGCCGCCAGGCCAAGGTGAAGAGGGACTGAATGTGTTCGACCCCGACGGCGAGTATATTTTAAAATATTCTCAGCGTCGGGCCATGTTAGAGCAGCAGCCAGAACTTCGCGTGCGGCGAGATTGAGCGGAAGCCAAGCGAACCACGATGTTGAGCCAAGACACCAACTCCGCCTCACCGCCGACTGAACCGGCAAACGAATTTCGCTATCGCTCGCTTAGCGCTAGCGCGTTGGTCGGTCTGGGACTGGGAGGGCTCTCGCCTTTGGCGATGCTCAATCCGTTGCTTTGGATGGTTCCGGTGGCCGGTTTGACGTTTGCTGGTTTTGCGCTTTATCGGCTGAGAAACGAGGAAGAAAATTTGGTCGGCCGCGGTGCCGCCATGGTGGGACTGGCGTTGTCGATCACGTTTGCCGCCGCCGCGCCTGCCGCCACGGTCAGCTATCGGTGGTGGCTCGAACGCGAGGCCCAGCCGGTGGCGCTTCACTGGTTCGAATTGCTCGCTGCCGATCAGCCGCGACAGGCACACGCAATGGGCCTTGCGCGACCGCTCGACCAGGCGAGCATGGCCGACTTGTTGCCGACTGGCGCGGCGCCGCCCGACGACGATACGCTCGTCGAGCAGTTTGCCAATGAGCCGTTGATTCGCACATTGCTCGCCCTTGGCGACCGAGCCCAGGTACGCTATTGGAGCACCGAGTCGGTGGTGCCTGACAACGTTCCCGAACCGAAGGATCAGGTCCAGCAGATTTATGCGGTGAGTTATCAACAGGCTGGTCAGACGACGACGTTTTTTGTTCGCCTGGGGTTAGAGCGGCGGATGCTGGCTCCACCAGAGGGAGGCCGGTGGCGGATTACCAGTCATGATGGCGGGGTTCGCCCTTGAGTGAATTCGAGGGTCGTGTTTGTGTTGCGATTTTTCTCGGGACATTCCGGCGATGCGTTGCATCGCGGCTATTTTCAAACGAATAGTGAACCGCCAGCAGGAGTCACTTTAACAGAAGTCCCTAGCCGCGACGCGACGCGTCGCCGGGGTGCCGTTTCCCCGATACCAGGGGGTTCGACATCCATGCGGATTCGGGTATAATTATGACTGCTGATTTCGGAGCTTGAAAAGCGTTTTACTCCCGGAAGCTTGAGAAACGTATCGAGTCGTACGTTCACAGTCGACCACGTCATGAAGAGGCCGGTCGCGCGTTTGTTCTTTTATTGGCACCCCAGAGGAGCTTGCCATGCGCCGCCGTAACGATCTGGAGTTGCGATTTGAAATGTCGCGTTGTTGCTCACGATGTGCTTGGCCTGCGTTTACATTAATCGAGTTGCTGGTCGTGATCGCGATTATTGGAACGCTGGTTGGGCTGTTGTTGCCGGCGGTGCAGTCAGCCCGCGAAGCGGCGCGGCTGGCTGAGTGCAAGAACAATCTTAAGCAAATTGGCCTGACATTGCATGAGTATGAAACGAAATTTCGACAGCTGCCTGCAGGCAGCACGAATATTGCGACGACGGCTGTAACTAGCGGGCCGGCCGGCGCTTCGTGGTGGTTGGCCATTGCTCCGGAACTTGATCAGGGAGCGATTAATGCCGCGTGGAATAATCAGCAAGCATGGAGTCATAGCGACAATATTCCCATTGTTCACGATTTACTCGCGAATACGATGCGTTGTCCGTCGACGCCTTTGCCAGAATTTGCCGAGGTGCACGAGTTGGGCGGCACCGGAGGAACAGCCTATCGACATGTGATTGCTAATTATACAGGAGTCGCAGGTGTGGGAGTCGATCCTGCTTATTCTGGGGTCGTGACGACGGGAGCTACTTCGGAACTCAACTTTTTCCATCCGGCCTCGAATTATTCGACAGCCGACGACGCAACGTACGGCATGGCCAGCCATGCCGGGGTGCTCTATCCGCATAGCCGTATTCGATTCGCCGACATTCGCGATGGTCAAACCAACACGTTTTTAGTCGCTGAACAAAGTGGCGAGATACGCAATGGAGCGACGCTCTTGGTTTGCGTGGCGGCAGGCAGATATGGAGCGTTTGCCGGCACTTCAGAGGCCGCTGCTCCGACAGCCGGTGGAAGCGCGATCCCTTTATATGCGTCAACGGCGGTTCGCTATCGGATTGGTGAAACGGACGCTACTTTGCCTGGGATTAACGAAGATGGGGGCGCAAACAACGGGATTCATTCGGCCCATCCAAACGGTGCGCTGATTTGTCTAGCCGACGGTTCTGTGCACTTTTTTTTAAACGACATGGACATGGCGGTTGTCTATCGCATGGCGGCTCGCGCCGATAGTTTGGTAACGCGCTGGAACGTCAATAATTAGCCTTAGGCTTTATATGGTTTTGAGACAGAGCCTAGCAGCCAGTCAATGCGGCTGGCGTTGCTCTGTCGCCTGATGGGCTGCTAGACCGGCCAAAATCAACTCGATGCACGTCGTCCGCGGAATGCGGGCCGTGTTGAGAATCAAATCGTAGAAATGGGCGAAGTCGGGGTCTTTGTAGTATTGGGCTTCGACCCAACGACGACGCTCGTCGTCCATCTCCTGGATGTGCCGAAGTGTGTCGCTCATCGACGCTTTAAAACACTTCAGGGAGAATGGGTTTCAGCGCTTCTCTGGCGCCCCGGCGACGAAGTCTCGTCGCGGCTAGGGACAAACGTCATGGCATCTCATACTCCGGGGAAATCGCAAGCTTGAGAAATCCCTAGCCGCGACGAGACTTCGTCGCCGGGGTGCGAGCAAAAACGTTTCGCGTCATTCCTCAAACGGCAACCGGCGCACATCGACAAATGCGCCGCTGTCCGTGCGACTTGGCAGCTCGGCAAAGAGCGGCACCATCCGCCGGGCGGCCTCCTCAGGCATCGACATCTCTGGCGTTCCCCGTTTGCTGCGCAACACCTCGAGCGACGGAAACCGCGGATCGGCCGGTTGCGTACAGAGCGTGTCTTGCATGGCCGTATCGACCAGGCCCGGGGAGAATGCCGTGAAGTGAGTATGCGGTCGTTCGGCGGCCGCCAGCTTGGTGAGCATGTTGAGTGCCGCTTTGGAAAGTGCGTAGCCGTTCCAGCCGCGGTTGCCGTTGACCGACGCGCCGGATGAAATCATGACGACTTGCGTGACGTTCCGTCCTCTGGCGAATAGACCGTCTAGCACCAATTTGTTCGCCCACAGGTTGACGTCCATCGTTTGCTTCATCTCGGCCACCGGAATCTCTGTCAGGTCGCCGAAGCGGCCTAACACTCCGGCGTTAAGAATTGCCAAATCGACCTGTTGGATGTTGGCCAACAGACGGTCGATCGAGTCGGCAATCTCGTCGTCGGTGGACAGATCGAGCGGTTGGAATATCAATCGGGTGTGGTCAAGCAAATCGGCCGGAGGGCGTCGACTCACGGCATAAACATTCCACCCGGCCGCCAAATAGGTCTGAGCAAAGGCGTGCCCAAGGCCGGAACTTGCGCCAGTGAGTAGGACAGTTTTGGCGATTTGATTTTCTATGGTCATCGTCGATATCATAAAACTAGCGTAAAGGAGAACATTTGATGGGTCGAGTTGGTGCAGTTCTAGCAGCCGTCTGGGTTGCCAGCGTTTTTGATGGTGTCGGTCAGGGGATGGCCCAGATACCAACCCAGGTGGGCAAAAACCACGAAACGGTCCGGCAGGCTTTTCGTTCGTTGGTCGTGCGCGCCAAGCCGAGTTGTGTTCGAGTGTTTGCCGCTGGCGGTTCCGAAGACGTGGCCTTGGGCGCGATCGTGCGTGCCGATGGCCTTATTTTGACCAAAGCGAGCGAAGTTACAAGCCAGCCTGAGGTGTTGCTGGACGATGGGCGTTTCTTGCCAGGCGAAGTGATCGGGGTGAACCGTCGGCACGATCTGATGTTGCTCAAAGTGAAAGCCCAGGGGTTGCCGCCGATCGAGTTTCGCCAGCAGGGCATTCCCGCGCTAGGGAGTCTGTTGGCCACGCCTGGCCGGGGCGACGAACCGTTGGCCATTGGTGTAGTGAGCGGCGGTCGGCAAACGGTTCCGCCGACGCCGGGCGTGTTGGGGCTCGTGGTGCATCGACATCGGGCAGGTCCGCAGGTAACTCAGGTGATGCCAGAGAGCGTGGCCGAACGGGCCGGGGTCCAGGTAGGCGACTTGATAACGCATTTGGATGGCCAACCGATCGCCTCGTGTCGGGCGTTGGTCGAGGCTGTGCGGTCATTTCCGCCAGGTCGGGCGTTTCGAATCCATCTTGCCCGTGATGAGCGACCGGTGAAAGTAACCGCCACGCTCGTGGCCAATCCGCGTGTCGATCCGTTGGCCGGCGTAGGGCGTGCGCTGCCACGCGGCGAGCAACTCGCACTGAGCAACCGACGAGGCAGCTTTCCCGAGGTCTTTGTCCACGACACGATGTTGCGTCCACGCGACTGTGGCGGACCGGTCTTGGATCTCGAGGGCCGGGCCGTGGGAGTGAATATCGCTCGAACCGATCGGACGACCAGCTATGCGGTGCCGGCGGCGACTGTTTTAAAGGTGCTTGAGGAGCGGCTGGATGAGTAGAAACTGAAAAAACAGCGGCCGGTGGCCGCTCGCGAAACGTTAGCGACTTCGACTGTTTCGCGAGCGGCCACCGGCCG
>JANQPJ010000425.1 GCA_028289525.1 Pirellulales bacterium | reverse complement strand
GAAGGCGTTCTTCTTGTTGGTGCCTCCGCCGCGGCGCGTTCCGGTAATTTCCCGACCTGAGGGCATTCCCCATCACTCCTTTCGGTGACAGACCGTCGGACGCCAAACTACGTGCGCCAAGAACAGTCGTGGTGCCACAAAATGCTCAACTGGTGTCGCTCGAGTGACTTCGCACCAACGATAGTCACTTGGTCTCAGGCGGGGCTTCCTTGTCCACACTCTTTGGCGAGCAATTCTAACTACGCAAGCTCAATGAGGTTCGTTCATCGACTAACTCAACTTCCGATGCTGAGTGTTTACTGGCCGCCGGGCATAACCAGTTCAGGTGGGCAAACCGCCCGAGCCGGTACGTCCGCTGCTAACCCGTTTCGTCGCTATCCCTTAACTCGTCTTGAAGCTCGTCAGCTAGCTTTGTCTTTATAGTTCGGTATTCCTTCGAGCTTAGCCCACCTTGGGCATAGATTTCTTTGAACTTCGTTAGCAGTTCGCTGGCCTGGGGCTCCTCGTCGCTGTTACGATCGCGCAATTTTCCCACCAGCACGGTCAACGCTCCCAGCGCGGCCAGCAGCACAGTTCCCCAAATCACCAGGTCGGTGCGCGGATTTCCAGTCATCGGGGTCAGAAAAACCTCGCTTGCCAGCAGATCGCCAAACACATAACCAGCGTTATCTATTATGCCCTTTCCCTAAATTGACGTCCAGCAGGCTGGAATTCGCTTTAGGACGCAAAACAGCGACCGGTGGTCGAAGCGCGAAACGGCCAAGTTCTCTGTTTCGCGCTTCGGCCGCCGGCTGCTGTTTTGCGAAATTTGCTCAGTTCCTCCATTCCTCCAAGCTCATCCGTTTAGCACGCTCGACTCAAGCCGTAGGGTCTCTGATACCGATATTTACGTCCAGGAAGTGCGAGCGTCTTGCTCGGCGTGGGGACGTTGCATTTGAGTGGCCGGCAATCGTTGCTAGCACCATGGGGTTGGGAAGGAGTTCTGTCATGCGGCTGAGTGCCGTTGCCTTAGGAAGTTTGGCTTGGCTACTGATCGGTGGAGGCCAGCCGGCCGAAGCCGCTCCGCCTGTGTCGGACGCCAAACCGCAAACGCTCGCTTGGCGGCAAAACGTGTTTGCGATTCCTTTTCGTGTCAACCGCGCCCCCTATCATCCCGAATCGCCTCGCGAAGCTCGTCTGTTCGTTTCCGACGATTTCGGCAAAACTTGGCGGCTCGACCAGCGTGTCGAGCCGGGCGTCGGCAACTTTATGTATCGCGCGCCGAGCGATGGAACCTATTGGTTTTCGTTGCGTACGGTGAATCGGTCGGGCCAGTTGCTGCCAGCTGGCCCTCACCAAGGCGACCTGAAGGTTACCGTCGACACGATCGCGCCTCAACTCACTCTATCAGGGCAGCAAGGCCCGGCCGGAGAGATTCAACTGCGCTGGGAATCGGAAGATGCCCACCTGATGCCAGGAAGCCTGAAGATTGAATACCAATCCCAGGCGAACGGCCCTTGGCAAGCATTGGCCTTGCCGCCGGGCACTGCCCAAGGCACCGCTCAACAACGCCAAGGCACCGCCTCGATGTGGCCTGAGCAAGGGACTCGTAGCGTGTTATTCCGGGCTCAAATTGACGATCGGGCCGGCAACCAAACGGTCAGCCAGGCTCAAGTCGCATTGCGAGCCCAGCCGGCGATGGCCGCTGCCCAGCAAGACGCTGTTGGCTGGCGGGCTGGTGCTCCGGCGACCGAATCGCCAGTGACGCCTGCCCTTCCAGACACCACGCCTGCGGTGGTCGCTGCCCGTAGCGCCTGGCTGCCTGACCAAGTTGCCCAACAGCCGCTGTTGACCGACATGGCGAACCAGGCTCCTGCGGTTGGCCAACCGCCCCAGAGCCAGTCGCCTGGCAGCTTTGTGTCGATGTCTCGTTCGCTGACAACCTCGGAACCAGCCGGCGCGAGTCCGCTCGCTCCACCGACTCAACAGCCGATCAACTCTGGCAAGCCGCCAGTCCCGGGCCAAAACGTCAGTTTGGTCAACTCGCATACGTTCGACCTGCAATACGAGATCAAGGCCCCCGCAGCCAGTGAAGTCAGCTCGGTAGAACTGTGGGCGACCCTGGATAGGGGGCGCAGTTGGCGGAACGAAGGTTTTGATGCCGATCGCCAAAGCCCGTTTCGCGTTCGGGTTGATCAGGACGGCACCTATGGCTATCGCATCGTAATCCGCAACGCGAGCGGTTTCCGTGGTTGGCCGCCCAACTCTGGCGTTCCGCCGGAACAATGGATCGTAGTCGACACCGTGCGGCCACAGCTCACACTGTTGGGCGTAACGGCCCAGGCACCCGGGGCAGGGCAGGGCGGCAGCCATTTGATCCGCTGGGAAGCACGCGACCAGCAGATCGATCCACGGGGAATTTCGCTCTACTACGCGGCGCGACCTGGCGATCCTGGCATTTTGATCGCCAGCCGCCTGGAGAACACCGGTTCTTACCAATGGCAACCGTCTGGCGAGTTGCCCAGTCGGGTTTATTTGCGACTGGAAGCCCGTGATCGGGCTGGCAACGTATCGTCGGTCGAGACGCCACGGCCTGTCGTGGTTCGACCGCCAATGCCGACCGGCCACATTCACGGCGCCCAACCGGTTGGCTCGCAAGCCCGACGTACGCTCGGCTCGTATTTCTAGCTGGACGGCGCGACTTTGGCGCAGAATGACGAGAATCCAAACAGCGGTCGGTGACCGCTCGCGAAACGTTGGATTCCATTGGCTTCGCGCTTCGACCACCGGCCGCTGTTTTTTGCGAGATAGACGACTTTGCAATCGTCCTGGATTCGTTTTTTCAATCTAGGAAGTTCTTAAAGGTGTACTAAGCGCGACGCGTAAGCGAGGTACTTCTGGTTGTTTTCCTCGCTTACGCGTCGGGTTGGTAGGCCACCAAACCTCACCAATTTGAAAAAATGAAAGGCCCTGACTGGACCTTGGAACCAGTTTCCGATCTCGACAGATCGGGTATACTGGGCGGTTATGAGCAAACCGTTGCCGGCAATCGACTATTTGAACCAACCGGCGAAACATCCCGTTCCACCGGTGTGTGTGGCCTTTGGTGACGAATCGTTCTTCAAACGCGAAGTGATTCGTACGCTGCGCGAACAAGTTTTGGACGGCGACGACGGCGACTTTTCGCTCGTCACCCTCTCGGGCCGCGACGCCGAGCCGCGCGATGTGTTCGACCAGTTGGCTACCGTGTCGATGTTTGGCGCGGACCGCCGGATGGTGGTGATCGACCAGGCCGATCCGTTTGTCAGCCGCTTTCGCAGCACGCTTGAAGACTACGTTGCCCAGCCGAAACGAACCGGGGTGCTAGTGCTCGAAGTGACTGCCTGGGCTAGCAATACCCGGCTCTACAAAGCGGTCGCGGCCGAGGGCCTTCAAATCCAATGCAAAACGCCTTCGCCGGCCCAATTGCTCAAGTATCTGACCGCGCGTGCCCGCAAGGTTCATCGCGCCAAGCTCGATCCAGCGGCGGCCGACTTGTTGGTCGATTTGGTGGAACCGGAAGTGGGCCTATTGGACCAGGAGCTAGCCCGGCTGGCGCTGTTGGCCGGCCCCGATGGCGAAATCACATCGCAGTTGGTGTCTGAGAACGTGGGGAGTTGGCGAACCCAAACCACCTGGGAGCTGATTGATGCCGCGGCCGCTGGAAATGCCCGCGACGCTCTCGATCAGCTCGATCGGCTAATTCTGGCAGGCGAACATCCAATTGCCATCTTGGGGCAAATGGCCTCGACCCTGCGACGTTTTGCCAAGGCCACGCGCCTGGTCGACCAGCAAGAACAGACTGGCCGTCGGGCCGGTTTGCGAGCGGTGCTTGAACAGGCCGGTTTCAAACGCTTTGTGATCGACAAGGCGGAACGCCAACTTCGCCAGATCGGGCGTGCCCGAGGGCAACAGCTTTATCGCTGGCTGCTCGAAGCCGACGTGGCCATGAAAGGCGAAAGCTCATCGCCAGGGCGAGCCCGTTTGGTGTTGGAACGCTTGATCGTGCGGCTCTCGACCTTAGCCGACCCACGCCGGAACGCCACGCGTTAGGCTTGGTCTCAAAACTCGCCGTCAAGCCATGTCGATTTAAAGCCTGAAGCGCCAGCGAAGGAATTGGCGGCTGAGAGCGTATGAGCATCTCAAAAATTCCTTCGCTGGCGCTTTTTGAAGTTGCGCATTTTAGCCACGCAGTGGCAATCGTGAATCGTCTTGGTCGCAATCTCTGGGTAATACAAGCCCGACGCGCGAGCGAGGGAAGACGTTCCACTCAAATTCCCTCGCTCGCGCGTCGGGCTTGTATTTCTAGGAATTCACCACAAAATGACGCAGGCCAACTAGGAAATGCACAGTTTCAAAACGCGCACTTCAGGCAAAGGAAGAAACCGGACTAGGCGACCACAGTGCTTAGCTCGCCGTTTACCTGTTCGATGTGTTCGCGATCCAGGGTGGTCATCTGTTCGGCAAACCCGACGAGCAGTGCCAGATCGCCCAAATGGTTGATTGCCCGAGGGGTGCCCTGGGTCAACGTGTGAATCGCTTCGATCGCTTCTGCTGTGAAGATCGAGGTCGGAGCGCCAGCGACTGCCAGCCGGTGGTTGACGTAGGCTGCCGTCTCTTCGAGCGAGAACGGTTCGACCAAGGTCTGGATGGCAAACCGTTGGCCAAGGGCTGGTAGACGCTCGACGGCTGGCAAGAGCGCCACCTGACCGACGAGCAAGAGCGTCAAGCAAGACTGGTTCGCGGCATCAAAGTTCAGCAAGAGCCGGATGGTTTCCAAGGTTTCGCAGTCGGCCAGTAGATGGGCTTCGTCGATCGCCAGCACGGTGTGCCGGGCATCCGCTAGGTTGGCGGCCAACTGGTGCTCGATGCGACGGATCGACTGGTCAACTGACCGTTGAGCGGAGTCGGCGGCCGGCGCGCCGAGTTCGTCGGCCACGTAGGCCAGTAGTTCGCCAGGCGTCATTTGAGGGAACACCATGTGCAAGAACGTGTAGTTCGTCGCGTCGAGTTGATGTTCGAGCATCCGCACTAGATGCGTCTTGCCAGTGCCTGGTGTGCCTGCTAACAGGGCTGCGCCGCGATGGTTTTCGATCGTATATCGCAGCTTAAGCAGCGTGCCTTGCTGAGCCTGACTCGGGTAGTGGAACGTGGGGTCGATGTTTACATCGAATGGTCGCCGGTCGAGATGCCAGTAAGATTCGTACATGGGGTGGGCCTTAGGGTGGTAATCAAGGTAGCGAGAGCAATGTCAATCGTGTTCCAAAAACGGGAATCTGGAAATCACGATTTTTCAAGAAAATGTAAAAGACAAGTGTTTCGCGAGCGGTCACCGACCGCTGCTACTCGATCAATACGGAGAATTTGGAACTACTGTAGTGTGGTTGGTAGCATCCCGGCAACGCGTCGTGAGCGCGGCTAGGGACTGCTCTGAAAGCGAAAAAGCGTTAAGCCGAACGAGCCAATTCGGACGCGGATGGACGAACAAAATTCTCGGCCACGCCCAGCAGCACGGCGCCAACGGAACTCAAACGTTGAGCCACTTCGGCCACTTCGTCTTCACGCGATTTTTGAACGTGACGCAGCAGCAAGGTGCCACAGTTGCCGAGATGCTCCAGAAGCGAGAGCGCGGTGGAGTTCGATTCGAGCACCGGGCCGACGTCGAGCAGAACCCGATCGTAATGTTGTTGTAGCATGCCAATGGAAACAGCGACTTGAAGACTGCCTGCGGCCGTTTGGGCACTCGGCAGCGAGCCGGCCAAAGGCAGCAAAGCCAGCCCATCCTGTTGGGACTCGATCAACGACTCGGCCAAGGGCAGCGAGCCTGCGAGGACGGCTTCCCAGCCAATTTCAACCGCTAGCCCTAGCAGGTTGCCCAAGGCCGGGCTGACGAAGTCGCCGTCGACCAAGACCGTTTTGATCCCACGTTGGGTCAATTGCTTGGCCAGGCAGAGTAGGGCAGTGGTGCGGCCTTCGCCACGCCGCATGCCGGCCACCGCGATCACCTGACGCTGCATAGCAGGGTCTTCTAGCAACTGCGTGGCCAGGTTGCTAAACTCTTGGTCCGCACGGCTCAGCAACGAATCGCACGTCTCCGGCCAACGGAAAGCATCCACTTCGAGCGCCGGCTGAAAGTCGACTATGGTAGGGTCGGGGGCTGGAGTCGAAAAGGTTGACAACGGCTGCGAGGCGATCTGCATCGCGCGTTCTTGCAACGTCAGATGGTCGTCGGCAATCGGCGGCACTGGTCTCCAGCGACCGGCGGCTGGAGTCTGAGGCTCAGCAACCGGCGGTAGACGCTCAGGCGGCGGACTGGCCGTGACCGGTTCAACCGCCGGTGTCGGTTCCGTGGCTTGAGGCCATGCCGGATAGCTGATGTCTGCGTCGACTGCCTGATAGGCTTTAATAAATGCTCGATCGGTTCCGCTCATCGCGTGCCCTAAAGTTTGGTTTGGTGATGATGCCCTCGAATTGGGCCACTGGAATCGACTTGGTTTTTCCAGTGCGCGGCCAAGTCGAATAGGGCGAACTGTTTGCCTGATGGGTTGGCTTGGAAGTGGTGGCCGGTTCAGCGGTTGCCAAAGATGCCGGCGAGGGCTTGTTCTCAGGTGTTGGGTTGGTTGCCGGCTCATCGGGCGTCGCTGCTGGGGCACCGGCGACTTGTTCTTGGGCCAAGTGCATTGCCGGTGGCGCGGGGTCAGACGAGTCGACAGCGTCCGGCTGACCGGAGCTTCGAATCAGCGTCCAGACCAAAAAACTGGCCAACAAGGCGATCGCGGCAAGCGTCCATGATGGGGAGAGCCGACGACGGGCGACCGATTGGAGGATCGGCTCTAGCTTGAGCGGTTGACGAGCCGGTGCGGGGGACTCGGCTGCATCTTCCTGGGGCTCAGACGCCACGTTCGCGACGACCGGTGCTACAGGCTCTTCGACAAGTGGTTCGGTTGTGTGAATGGGGGGAGGGGCGTCCAGGTCGGGAATGCGAAGCAGCACCGGGATCGGGTTGCCTGTGGGAAGATCCGTTTGCATGAGACCGGCTCGTATAGAAGATAGGAGAACAAGGACATCGACCAAGATCGCCTAATCTCTTATCGGTTCTGGTTAGGCCGATCTTGAGCATTCGTCCGGTTAGGCAAACTGGAGAACTGCAAAGTCAACGATTCCGCAAAAACAGCCAGGAGAACTGCAAAGTCGTTTTTTTTGAAAAAACAGCGGTCGGTGACCGCTCGCGAAACGGCTGAATTTTTCTGTTTCGCGAGCGGCCGCCGGCCGCTGTTTTTGCGACTTCAATAGCGATCAACTGGTCGTTCTGGCCGCCGGGCCACGTTGGCATAGGTGGGCAAATAGCGGTAATACACCTCTAGACACATG
>JANQPJ010000424.1 GCA_028289525.1 Pirellulales bacterium | reverse complement strand
CATGTGTCTAGAGGTGTATTACCGCTATTTGCCCACCTATGCCAACGTGGCCCGGCGGCCAGAACGACCAGTTGATCGCTATTGAAGTCGCAAAAACAGGGGCCGGCGGCCGCTCGCGAAACAGAAAAATTCAGCCGTTTCGCGAGCGGTCACCGACCGCTGTTTTTTCAAAAAAAACGACTTTGCAGTTCTCCTGCACCCAACCAGCCAAACATTGACATCCTAGAGGCTGCCGTTAAAATAGATTAAGAGTAAGTGCAGGCAGCATTTACGCTTGCTCATGGCCGTTTGTGGTTGAGCAACTTCCCGCCTCGCGTTCGCCCCCCCCACATGAGAGAAACGATGGTTTTGCCGTTCGGCTTTATCGGTTTTGGTGGGCCCTGGGAACTGATCATTGTTCTGGCCATCCTGTTGTTGTTGTTTGGTCATCGGTTGCCTGGGGTAATGCGTTCGTTAGGGCGTGGAGTCGTCGAATTCAAAAAAGGAGCCGAGGGCATCGAGGACGACTCGGAAAACTCTCACAAAAAGAACGAAGTCTAGGGCGTCCGGCTTGCGTCGTCGGATACCGAGAGGAAATCACTGATGTTTGGCCTAGGTCCAGTTGAGTTGATGATTGTCGGGGTCATCGCCGTCTTGCTATTCGGCAGTCGGTTGCCTTCGGTAGCCCGGTCGATGGGGCAAAGTTTAGTCGAGTTTAAAAAGGGGATGCAGGGAATCGAGCATGAGATGCATGTCTCGAATGCGGCAACGCCTTCTCCGGAGTCCGAGCCTTCGGCGCCCAGCGGCAGCGAAGCCTCGACCGCGCCCAAGTTCGAGCCCCCCACGGCCGAGCCCAAGGACGTCTAGCACGCTGCGCTTGCCCTAGGCTACGGTGAAACAGGCCTTCGGCCAAAATCTTTCACTTCAATCGGCTGAAGTGTTGCCAAAAAATCTCCTTTATTTATAGTGTGGTTTTTGGTTCAGGGCGATTAGCTCAGTTGGTTTAGAGCGCCGTCTTCACACGGCGGAGGTCACTGGTTCGAATCCAGTATCGCCCACTTTTCAAAGAAGAATCGTGTCGTCGCCATTGGCAGGCGTGGCTCGCAACCTCAGCGGCTGTTTGCCTGCCAACGCTTGTCTCATGTGCGACGAACCAGGGCAGATATCTCTATTCACGCATCGCGTGCCGGTTGGTCCACTGTTTGGTAGACGAAGACGATGAGCAAACTCAAGACACTGTCGCTCTTATTTTTGATTTGTTTTTTGTTTGCCATTTACAGCGTCTACGAAAACTATGATGCCTGGTTCGAAGCGACCACCAAGCAAAAGCAGCAGGCTCGAGGAAAAACCGAAACGATTCAGGCGATTGAGTCAGAGGTTAACCGAGTTGCGGAGGCCGCTGGTGGAAACATCGAGTTTTACGACCCCGTGTGGCAAGGCTATGAGCGGGCACAAAAGCGATTTCAAGAGCAAGTTGCGATGCTTGTCAAGCAAAACCGCCCCCATCTGGAGTCGGTGGTGCGAACCCAGTTGCAGCAGGAGTTTTTGCGGCTGAATCTAAATGCTCGCAAACTTCACTTTCTGTTAGAGCGCGAGCCGGAACGCGTGGTGCGCGACCATGGGCTCAATGCGTTTATTAGGAATGATTGGTCTGCGGCCGATGATGGTCTGATCGAAACGGCGTATCCAGATGTCGCCAAGATCAAAAAACGCATTCAGCTTTTGAAGAATCGCATTCGCAGCCATCCCGACTGGGAAGAATTGCGAGGGTATGTCCTAGGAGATTTGAGAGACGACCCGAAGTATCAACAGATCAAGCAACAGTTGGACGACCAACTGGCCAAGTTAGGCGAACAGCTCGGCGGTGACCGGCGGTTGCAGATCGTCGACAAGATTACCCCGGCGGTTCCTGCCGTACAGCTATTGCCAGGGGTTCCTGTGGAAAAGACAGGCTTGGCGGTTCAAGATCGTCTGGGCCGTGTTTATTGCGTGATTGTTGATGACGGTTGGCTGAAGGTCCGTTTTGTTCCGCCGCACAAAAAGCAAGCACTCGATCTGGCCACCATTGATCGGCCGGAAAGCGATGAAGTGTTGTGGATTACCCGCGCCGGCACCGAACGACTTGAACTCATCGCCATTCAAACTGCTCCTGCCGGGAACAAGCTGATTATGATGTACAACCCCGAGGTTCCGTTTCGCGATGCAAGGGCGGGTTGGGTTAGCGATAGCCCGATGTACACGCTCGATGTGAATGACCCTGATAGCGGTCTCCAACAGGCTCGTTTTTCGCCTCGGGTGATCTTCGAAGTTCTCAAAAAGTGTCCCTAGCACCTTCATTCACTTGGATTGATAGGGGTTGTAAGCCCCCTAGCCGCGACGTGTCGCCGGGGTCTCACAAAAACAAATGAACTCAGGTACTAGTGGACGATGACTTTTGATTTTAGTAGTGGAGTTGATTTGACAGGTTCGCAATCCCTAGCCGCGATGCAACGCATCGCCGGACAGTTCCCCATAAAATCGAACGTCATCCTCCACTAGGACGTCTTCAGAGAGCGGGATACGTCGTGCCTGAATTCATGATGCGTCGCTCGGCAGTTCGCGGTACTTGGTTTGCAGCCGGGCTTTGTGCGCCTTGTACCAGGTGGCCAGTTTTTTGTAGCCGATTCCGTTTTGTGCTTGCACCGCAGCATCGGTTTGGATTGCTTTGGGGACCAGCTTCCAGCGGTTATTGATGTGGAGCAGATAATGTTCTTGGAGCCCGCGACGGACTTTTCCCTGCTGCCGCATGCGAATGTGCGTTACTACCAGCGACCAATTCGAACTGATGCGGCTTTCTAAGGGAATGACTTCGAGCTGGCCCGATTGAGTCAGGCTGGCCAGTGTGTTAAGTCGTTTGCGTAGTGCGCTGCGTAGCTCAGGCTTTTCCGGCACGACCACTTCTTTAGCTGCCTCGCGTAATTTGCCTTTGCTGAGTGCCGTGAAATAAGTTTCCAGCACCGTGGCCGGGGCTGCGGCGATGCGCAACGAGAGCGTCTTCGTCACGCCTTTCTTGGTTTCCCGCTGTGGTTGATTCTTGCCGCTTTCAGTCGTGTCTTGCTTGGCCTCCGGGGCATTGAGTTGCCGGTTGGTAATCTCGTCATCCGTCTCTTTGATTTCGAGCGAGGTCTCCAGCATCTTGGTTGGCTCGTCAAACTCGTTTTCGTCTAAATCGAGGTCGACCGGAGTCAGTACTGGAGCCTCTTCTTCACTTTCACCACAGCCGACAACGCCAGGTGCGACAAGCAGCAGTAGCAATAGCAGCAGTGGTTTCATTGGGAGCGACTACAGGGGAGAACGTGGCGGTACATCAAACAATATTATACGTAACCTTTCAGCCGAGTGGAGTAGACCACGGGCGTCTTGGGAGAAATTCGAAGCACGAAATCCGAAACAAATCAGAAGGCCCAAAGCACGAATGCTCTAAACCGATGCGTTGCCAGCATGTTTTGGTCATTTCTGGATTCTCATTTTTGGAACGCCTGAGTTTGCCAGTTCGCCTAAAAACAGGCGATTCACCGCACTAAAATTTTTGCCGCGGCGTCGTGTCCCAAGGTGGTCGGCTCGGTCCCGGTCTGCACGGTCACCACGCCTGCTTCTGCGCGGTTGGCGAGCACTTTGCCTTTGGCCCCTAGCGGCAGACCCGACGAGGCTAGAAATCGCAAGAACTCTGGAGATTGATCGAGCACCCTGGCGAGCTGAAACGTGTCACCCTCGGCACAGTCGACTAGCGAGCGGGCTGATGCCTGTTGGATCGACCCGTCTGCCCGAGGGATCGGGTCGCCGTGTGGATCGAACTCAGGCGAGCCGAGATAGGCATCGATCCGATCGACCAACAGATCGCTCACCGCGTGTTCCATGTGTTCGGCCTCTTCATGCACCTCGTCCCAGGTAAGGTCTAACGTGCGGACCAAAAAGAGTTCGATCAGCCGGTGGCGTCTGACAACCCGCAGTGCCAGAGCGGTTCCCGAAGGAGTCAAGGAGACGCCTTCGTACGGTGCATAGGTTACCAACTGCGATGCTTGGAGCGTCTTCAGCATACTGGTGACGGTGCCTGGCGAAACCTCGAGGGTTTGGGCAATTTGGCCCGTGGCGGCCGACCCATCGTGGTCGAGCGAAATTTGATAAATCGCCTTAATATAGTTCTCGACGGTCAAGCTGGCCAAGGTTCCGATGCTCCCAATTCAATGCTGCGGTACACCAAAGTTTGCGAACCGATGCCCAAAGCCTTGCCTGAACGTTAACTCTTCGACTCTGCTTCGCTCGCCATTTCGTCGAACATCTCTTCAAATACAGGGCGCATTGCTTGCCAATTCCCTTGCATTGCCATGAAAGCAGCCCATTCGTAGCGGTACTCAGGCCGTGGACGGAGAGAGACGAACGGAGTTAGGCCGTAACGCATCGCTACCCAATTAGCCCACAGACGAGCAGATCTTCCGTTTCCGTTCGCGAAAGGATGGATTCGAATCCACTCTCCATGAACAAGAGCCATGAATCCGATAATCGCGCGAATGGCATTGTCGTCTAATTCTCGAACAACCAGGTTGCCACTTTTGTCGGTGATGAGGATCTTTTCATCGAATTCAGCGACAATTTTTCGAACGCGCTGGATGAAGTGATCCAACTCTTGTTCCACGAGTTCAGGTGGCGTGCCTTCGCTGAGCCCGATGCTCACGCCAATGTACTCTTGGCCTTCCTCGCCTCGGTATTTACCATACCAGGAAGTATGAGCCCCTGTTCCCGGAGTAAGTCCTTGCATGATTCGAGACTGCCATGTTCTGGGCAGTTCCAGCGTTGGCTCTTGGAAGGACGTAGCGCTCTGACGAGCCATGTCCAAGGCGGCCGAGATGTTTGTCTGTAATTCCCGACTATTCTCGTCCCAATCAGGCATTTTCTAAAAACTCTTCGAGCAATTCGGAATCGACAGACTGGCTGTTTTTGCGTTCTCGAACATCAAAGAATTTGCCCTCAATTGGACTAGCGTCCCCACTCGTTTCCGCAGCAGCAAAGCTTTCGATTGCCTCTTTGAGCTCCGGATCTTTCTGAGAGTATTCCTGAAGTATGCGAAGGCTCTCCGTAAGACTGCGTTGAAGCTTTCTACGTTTACGAGCAGCATACGCGCGAATCGCAGTCAAAATGAACTTGCTCATCGTGGAGTTAGAGAGTTCACTGATCGTTTTGACTTCGTCGTAAAGCTCGCGATTCATCCGCAACGGATACTGCACTTGGTCTTTCGCGGCTGCCATGTTTCACTCCTTTCAATCATTATTTTATCACGACTAAAAATGATGTCAAATTCCCATTTTGATTTCATCGTGGTTTTGCCCTTGTTTCTGAACATAAATTGTTTTGAGAAACGAGGTTTGCGTCAGATTGGACAGACCTCCTGAAGGCACGTAAGTTGCTTGTAGGATGTGTTTTGCGACGATATGCACACAAAATCTGGAATGGTATTCATTGAGTAATCGGGTCGGGCATGACTCTCGTTTGCCAGGCGAAGCTTGCAGGACGGCTTCAAAGTCGTCGTTCGGGAATAGCAGCGGCCGGTGGCCGCTCGCGAAACAGGCAAAATTGAGTGTTTCGCGAGCGGTCACCGACCGCTGTTTTGGTGGAATAGTCCTCCAGGCGAAGCGTGGTACAGGGTTTGACACTTGAAGGCGAACGTCTATTCTGAAGCGTTCATGTCGCTGTGCTGCCGGGGGATCGGTGGCTCCATATTTTTGCCACCGTGTGAACCAGAAAGCCCCCTGCCGATGGATCTGAATCTCTCTAGTCTAGATGTCTGTGACGAATTGTTTGAGTCGCCGGAAATTTACCGTGTGGTGGTACACGAGTTGCCCCAGGGCACCCGGTTGATTGATTGTGGTATCGACGCGGCCGGTGGTCTGGAGGCAGGCCGGCTGCTGGCCGAAATCTGCTTGGCTGGCCTGGCCGAGGTGAGTTTTGTGCCGATGCCTGCCGAGCTTTGGTCAGGCTCAGGCGTGATGGTCACGACCGACCATCCGGTGGCCGCCTGCATGGCGTCGCAGTATGCCGGCTGGGAAGTCGCAGGCGAGGGGTTCTTTGCCATGGGATCTGGTCCGATGCGAGCGGCGGCGGCTCAGGAAGAGCTGTTCACGCGGATCGGCCACACTGAACGTCCAGACGTTGCGGTCGGGGTGCTCGAAACCGGAACATTGCCAGACGAAGCGGTCTGCAATCAATTGGCCGAGAAGTGTCAGGTTGAGCCGGCCGCCTTGGTGTTGTTGGTCGCGCCGACTCGTAGCTTGGCCGGCACGGTTCAGGTGGTTGCTCGCTCGATCGAGACCTCGTTGCACAAGCTCGACGAACTAGGGTTTGATTTAGCCTGCGTGTCGAGCGGCATCGGCACGGCCCCGTTGCCTCCGATGGCGGCCGACGACTTGGCGGGGATTGGGCGGACCAACGACGCCATTTTGTACGGTGGCGAAGTCACGCTGTTTGTGCGTGGCGATGATGATCGCTTAACCGAATTGGGCCCTAAAATTCCTAGCTGTGCTTCCAGCGACCACGGCTTGCCCTTTGCCACGATTTTCGACAAATACGATCGCGATTTTTACAAAATCGACGGCGGACTTTTCAGCCCAGCGGTGGTCACATTGATGAACCTCGACACCGGCAACTCTTGGCGGTTTGGGCATACGTTGCCCCGGGTGATCCACGAGTCGTTTGGCACCAAGTAAAGGACAGAACGAGCATCATGCGGCTGGTTGTTCTCGCCTCGGCGTCGAGTTGGTATTTGCGCGATCTGGTGCGCGCTGCCGGGGCCGACCATCAGGTGACCCAGGCGGGGTTTTCTGAGTTGACCTCTCAGGTAGACGGCTCGGGCATTCAGGTTCACTCCGGACCGTTGCCGCTCGGCGATGCCGACGCGGTGCTGGTGCGCACGATGCCGCCTGGTTCACTCGAACAAGTCGTGTTTCGTATGAATGCCTTGGCCGAACTCGAGGCCTCCGGCACTTGTGTGCTCAATCCGGCTCGTTCGATGGAGGTGGCGATTGACAAATATCTGGCCACCGCTCGGCTGCAACAAGCCGGGTTTCGCGTGCCGGTGACCGTGGCCTGTCAGACGGTCGACGAAACGCTGGCCGCCTTTCATGCCTTGGGAGGCGACGTGGTGGTGAAGCCGTTGTTTGGTTCCGAGGGCCGGGGAATTACCCGTTGCCAGGACGAGGCCCTCATGCTCCGAGCGGCCAAAATGCTGGCCCAACTTGGGGCAGTCATCTATCTACAGCCGTTTATCGAGCACCAAGGGTTTGATATTCGGTTGCTGGTCATCGGCCCCCAGGTCTTTGCCATTCGCCGGCGTAACGCCTTGGATTGGCGGACCAATGTAAGCCGTGGGGCCCAGGCAGAGCCGATCGAGCTAACCGCCGAACTGGCCGAGATGGCCCAACGCGCGGCCCAGGCGGTCGGGGCTCCGTTGGCTGGAGTCGATCTGTTGCCAGCGGTCGATGGCACGTTGTATGCCATCGAGGTCAACGCCGTACCGGGGTGGCGGGCGGTTGCTCGGGCCACCGGCGTCGACATCGCCCGGCGGGTATTAGAGTTCGTCGAACATCAGTTGCAGGAGACCGGTGCCAAGTGACTACTTCGTCGCCATCGCCCGAGTTGTGCCATAACATTGCCGAGCGGCTTACCTGCGCGGCGGCCGAGCGTCCCGAAGCCGTGGCGATCGCCGTGCCTGGCCGCTATGGGCCCGACGGTCGTCGTCGGTATGAACAGATCACCTTTGGCGAACTCGAAGCGCGCTGCCAGCGTTTGGCGCGAGGGCTGGTTGCCTTGGGCGTCCGGCCAGGCACCCGGATGGCTCTGTTTGTTCGTCCCAGCATCGACTTCATTGCCTTGGTCTTTGCTCTGTTTCGCTCGGGTGCGGTGACCATTCTGATCGACCCCGGCATGGGCCGCCGCAACTTGTTGGCCTGTCTCGATGCGGTGGAGCCAGAAGGGTTTGTCGCCATTCCGGCTGTTCACGCGGTGCGAACGCTGCTTGGACGGCGGTTCGCTAAGGCGCGTTTCAACGTGACGGTCGGCCGCCGTTGGGGTTGGGGAGGCGTCAATCTGGATGAGCTGTTGCGTCTGGCCAGCGATTCAGACACCGCCTGGCCCACGGTTGCGGCGGATGATCCGGCGGCGATCATCTTCACCACCGGCAGCACCGGTCCGCCCAAGGGGGTGCTTTATCGCCATGGTATGTTCGATGCCCAGGTTGAACAGATCCGTGATACCTACCAAATCGCTCCTGGCGAGGTCGACCTGCCAGGCTTTCCATTGTTTGGGCTGTTCAACGGAGCCATGGGCGTCACCACGGTGATTCCCGACATGGACCCAAGTCGTCCGGCTCGAATCGACCCGGCCAAGGTGGTCGAAACCGTGGCCGATTGGAAGATTACCCAAGCCTTTGGTTCGCCGGCTATCTGGAACCGTGTCGGCCGGTATTGCGAAGAGACCGGGGCTCGCTTGCCGACCTTGCGGCGAGTCCTTTCGGCCGGGGCTCCGGTGCCAGCCCATGTGCTCAAGCGGATGAAGGCCAGTATCCATCCCGAAGGCGACGTGCATACGCCCTATGGCGCCACCGAATCGCTGCCTGTGGCCACCATCTCGGCCAGTGAAGTGTTGAGCGAAACGGCCGCCGAGACCCGACGTGGGGCCGGGGTCTGCGTGGGCCACAAATTTTCTGACATCCAGTGGCAGGTCATCCGGATCGTGGATGGGCCGATCGGTTCGCTGGAGGAGGTTGAGCCGTTGCCTGCCGGCGAGCCTGGTGAGTTGATTGTCCGCGGGCCTCAGGTAACCTGGGAGTACGTGACGCGGACCGATTGGAACCACTTGGCCAAGATTCACGACGGCGAAACCGTGTGGCACCGGATCGGCGATGTTGGCTATTTCGACCAGCAAGGGCGATTTTGGTTTTGTGGCCGTGTGGCGCATCGCGTACAAACCGCGCAGGGCACCTTGTATACGGTCCCTTGCGAGGCGATTTTCAACGAGCATCCCGACGTGAATCGCTCGGCCTTGGTCGGCGTCGGGACGCCTGGGGCCCAGCGGCCGGTGATCGTGGCCGAACCGCATGCCGGTCGAGTGCCCCGGTCGGCCAGTGTGCGTGCCCGATTGGTGGCCGAACTGCGCGAGTTGGGAGCTGCCTACGACCATACGGCCGGCATCGACGATTTCCTAATCCATCGCTCGTTGCCGGTCGATATTCGTCACAATGCCAAAATCCGTCGCGAACAACTGGCCGTCTGGGCTGCGAAACAAATCTCTGGCGCTCAACGCTTCAGCCAGTCCTAAAGCAACTTGCTTTAGGGGGATGCGAACAACTTCTCTACGCTGATCGGAAACGCGCGAGCATCTCACTCAACTGTCCAGGCTTTTTTGCACACAGTGCTTGAGCATCGCCGCTCGTCTGTTCTGCGAGCCAGCGCGATTCGCACAGGCGGTATCCCGCCCGTTCAGTCGCAAAACGCCTGTCAAACACCGTTCAAACGACACGCTGCCTGGCGGGAATCCGCCACCTGGCCTGCCGCCCAATCGTCCAGGGCAAAAAATCGTGGAAGATTTTTGAACTTTACCGCAGAACTGAGCCGTTGAGCCTATTATATAGGTGGAGTCTATATCTAGGTTGGGAGTAAAGCCCATGAATTTCAAGGAATCACGGTCGAGGAGAAGAGCGCAAGTTGCTTACGCGATTGCTTAATCGTAGTGGGGCAGTCTGCGTTTTTGTCTTTGGCAACCGGACTGGATTGGAGTGCGTGCGAGCGTAAGTGTAGCGTTGTTTCGTCGTGAAACTTCGGAAATCAAGGCGCTGCAATGAAGTTTGGTCCGAGCTGGGCTGGGGTCTAGTTCAGTGAGGTGAGTGAGGAAGGCCGTTATGTAGGGCTGGGAAGCAAGGTGCGATAACGCCAGCTAAGTAAGTCTGCGGCCATGTGGTTTGTCATGATGTTCCATGGCCTCTCGGGTGGAGGCCAGTCGAAAGTGGCCGGGTAAGGGGATCGGGCTGAATTGCCATCTTTGTGGTGGCTGTTATTCGTGGTGGAATGCGCGACGGAAATATAAGGGTTTATAGGAAGCGATGAGCGATTTACACCTACAACGCGAATTTGCACGCTCGTTCGAGGAGTGTCAGCACGAGTTGCTGGCCTATATCCTCACGATGGTGCCGCGCTATGCCGACGCCTTGGACTTGCTCCAAGAATCGGCGGCCGCGATGTGGGCAAACTATGCCGACTACGAGCCGCGTTGTGCCTTTGTGTTTTGGGCTCGGAAGTACGCTCACATTCAGGTGCTCAAGTATCGCAAATCGGAGCGGTATCGCAGTTGGATGCTCAATCCATTCGACGAGCAAACCATCGAAGTCTTGGCCACAGCCCATCAACAGCACGGCGGAGTGCTCGGGCTCTACGACGACGCGCTCGCCAACTGCTTGGAAAAGCTCACCGAGGCGGAGTACGAGTTGCTGCACCACCGGTATTGGAAGGATTCGAATCTTCGGAACTTGGCCGCCTCGCAAGGGCTTTCCGAACACCAGATCTATCGCCGGCTCCAAGCGATTCGGCATTTGCTGCGTGAGTGTGTCGAATTGCAGATCGCGGAATGGGGGGAAGAAGCATGAAGCCCCCGAAAACTGAACGCGATCTCCAGCAATTGCTTGCCCGACTGTGCGATGAGCATGCCACGGCTGAGGAAATCACTTGGCTGGACAGCGCCGTGGCCAAGCCAGGACGTGAGCAAACGTTATACCTGGAGTTCATGGCCGCCGAGGCTCGCCTGGCCGTTTACACTCAACAGGCAGACCGAAATGCTAAATCAACTTGTTTGATCGACCTGGAGCAAGCTTTTACCGAAGGACAGGCCGAAGCAGCAGACAACGTCAACCCGCCCGAGACCGACCGGATTGCTTTGCCAACAGGCAAGGCGATTGACTGGCGTTACCATCCGGTGCGGTTCTTGGGAACCGTGGCGGCTCTGACCTTGTTGTTTGTCGCGGTCTTTCTGATTTGGATTGGAACCCAGCCGAGAGAGCAAGGACTTGGTGTTCAGCCGCTGGCGACATCCGACGGCAAGCCGGTCGTGGTAGCTAGGGTGGTCGACAGTCGGGATATCGTTGAGCAGTCCGGTAGCAGTCCGGTCTTTCCAGGAGCCCATTTGCAACAAGGCCAAACGATTCGCCTGGCGTCCGGGCTGGTGCGAGTTTGCTTGAAGGACGGCACGATGGTCTTGGTCGAAGGACCGGCCGCCTTGACGGTCGAGGATGTTTCGACCGTGACGCTCGAGCACGGCAAGCTGGTAGCCCGAATCGACGACGCCCAGCCGGCACGGTTTGCCGTCAACACGCCCTTGGCGCGTATCGTCGACCTGGGCACCGAGTTTGGCGTGGAAGTCGCCTCGCTCGACTCGACTCGGTTAGACGTGCTGGAGGGTAGCGTGCGAGTGGAGCCGGCCGCAGAGACCGAAGCCAGCGGGTTATTAGCCATGCGTACCGTACGGGCCGGGGAAGCGTTCGAGCTGTCGGCCCAGCAGGGGTTTGTGGCGCTCGGCCAAGGCCAGCGACCGCGGTTTGTCCGCAGCTTGCCAACGATGGTTGCCGTCGGCGACCCACTTCAACCACGCTTGAAGTATGACAGCAGCAAAGGGGTATTGATGTTGCGTCAGACGGCCGTTGAGCACACCGGCACGGTAGAAAGCCTGAATTTATTTAGCGAAGAGGCCGGTCGTTGGATTACGCCGTTGCTGTTGGCCCTCGACCCCAGCCACGGCGGCTATCGCATCAGCGGCATCGGTCGTAGTGTCCAAACCCATGATACCGGAGTTCAGCGTCACGCTTGGCAACCGTTGGTTGGTTCGAATCGTGTAGAAGCAGGCAAGCATGTTTGGGGCTTTTTCACCGGAGCGGTCGAGCCGGTTGCCGATGGCCAGGAGCAGGCCGTCATTGCCCAGACGAGCCAGGGTGGCGTGCCTTATGACGCTGGACAAGGTCACTGGACGTTCTGTCTGGTGACCGAGAAGGAGCAGGCAACGGCACTCCCACTCGGTCAGGTGTTGGCTTTTTCAGAGGATGGCCAGCCAGTGGAGACGTCACGGCCGATTTGGCACCTGAACAACGACCGTACCCAAAGCAATCGTCGCTATTCAATCCAACTAGAAATTCGTGTGCGGGAATAATCTCGTGATTTTGCCCCTCAAATCCTGAAGTCTCAAAAACGGTATTCAATTTTTAGAGCGTATTTCAAACGAGGATCTTTCTCATGCGTAGACAACGAATCTCATTTTTCTTGGAACGACACATCGCCTTGAATGCTAGCGGGGCCGGGCCTCCGCCCTGCGTCTCAACGATCAAGCGCGATGCGATCGAATTGAAAACTTGCGTTCACCACAGATCGGCACACTAAATCCTGAATTACGAAACATTGTCACCCATTTTTTCTAGGAGAGTTCTGATGAGAACCCAACGTACCCAGATTGTTTTGACTGCTCTCGCCACCGTAGTTTTGATGAGCCTTGGCCAAACTTCTCAGGCCATTGTGCTAGGGGGCGATGCGACCGTCGATAGCGGCAGTGTTTTTACGACCGAGGGCAACGGCGGCGGCGCTTCTTTCGAAAACGCTGCCTTTCTCGATCCCTTCTTCGATTCTCCTTCTGGAGTAAGGACAGGCAACGAGGCCATTCTGTTGAGCGGTGGCGGTAGCCTGAACCAATTTAGCCGGCTTCTGCCGGCCGACTCGGGCCTCACGGTTCAGGCAGGACGCTTCGTGGTCAGGGCCCAAATCGGAAATCCAAACAACTCGTCATTTCCGACGAACTTTGCATTCGAGCTGTATCCAGGCCCGACGAATAGTTTCAATCTTGGCGCATTGGACGCGCACATCATCTCTTCTTCGACTCCGATACCGGCGCCGGGGACATATGAGACTTGGACCGTGGTTTACGACATCCCGCTCACCGAGCCAACGATTGGGCAAGACCTTACCTTTATCGTCAATGCTCGGGTTGGCGGGCCGGGTGGAAACTTGACCTTTGATGGCCCCGCATTGATTTTGGATGCGATCCCCGAGCCGTCGACCGGCTTGCTGCTGGGCTTCGGGCTGTTCGGATTGGTGATGCGACGCAAGACGCGGTCGAGGGTGTAGGGTTGAGGGTGGAGGGAGACGCGCTGGCGCGTCAAATGGAATTGGGAATGGGACCAGACTTTCGCTGGAAACGAGTAAAACGATGAGCACCTACAAGCATCAAACGACGACTAAGAAGCTGATGGCCTGTCTCATGGCTTTAGGTTGGCTGACGCTGGCTCCTGGTTTTGCTAACGCAACGTTGCTCGTTCATTACTCGTTTGATGGAGACACGGTTGCCGGAAGCACGGTGTTCAACCAAGGGACCAGCGATCCTGGTGAGGACGATGACGGTAATTTCTTCGGAGGTACGGTGATCACCGGCGACGCTCGTCCCGACCCACAGGGATCATTTCTGCGTGCGACCTTGAATTCGGTGCAGGCGGGTAACTCGGTTACCGCTGGCGCCCGTTTTACCGTTGCCGGCTGGTATCGTGGTACCGATACTGTTGGGCGTTTTGTGAATTATATCCGGAATTTTGGCCAATTTGGTGAAATCTTTACGATTGCCGTGAACACGGCAGCGTTTGATGGGGTGGTCGTTCAGAGTGGCAACGACCTTCGGGAAACTGCGTTGCCTGTAGCTGAGTTTGCCGACGGAGAGTGGCATCACCTGGCTCTTACCTACGACTCGATCACGGCGGAAGCCCAGCTGTATTTCGATGGACAACTGAGAGATACGCTGGCGGGTGTTCCGAATCGCAGCATACTCAACGGTGGCCCTGGTAACGCAATGCTCTTCTTCGGAGGCGCCAACGCTGGGGCAGGTATCCTGGCTGGCGATTATGACGATCTGCGAGTCTACAATCGAGTGTTGACCGATTTCGACATTGCAGAGCTAGCCCAACTGGTTCCCGAGCCGTCGACCGGCTTGCTATTGGGCTTCGGACTGTTCGGATTGGTGATGAAACGCGGTCGAGGGTTGAGGGTGTAGGGTTGAGGGAGACGCGCTCGCGCGTACGAACCATCACGAATCGCAAAACAAAACAGAAAATAAGTCACGCGTTGTAAGCGATGTACTCTTGCCCCCTAGCCGCGACGAGACTTCGTCGCCGGGGCGCTGGAGTGCAGTAAACCCGATGACGATAAACTTCTCTCTGGCGCCCCGGCGACGCGTCGCGTCGCGGCTAGGGTCGTCTAGTACATCATCCACAACTCAGCATTCAACAATCCTGCTTCAATATTGAAAGAACCTAGAAAACGCGTGAGCCCGTACTAAAAACTAATCACTAAAAACCAACAACTCCTCCCCATGCAATCGCGCAAATCTCATCACGGCTTCACCCTCGTCGAACTCCTGGTCGTAATCGCCATCATCGGCATCCTGGTGGCGCTGCTGTTGCCGGCGGTTCAGGCAGCCCGTGAAGCAGCCCGGGCAGTGGAGTGTAAAAACAACCTGAAGCAAATCGGCTTGGCAATCCAAAATTACCATTTGGCGCATGAGTCGTTTCCGTATGCTGCGGCCAACGGTTTCCCGGCTTCGTCTGCAAACAGCGGCGGAGTGTGGACCACCATGATTTTGCCGTTTGTTGACGAACAGAATTTGTACGATGCGATCGACTTTAACTTGCACGTGAAAAATCTGCCGGTCGACTTGCTGACCACGGTGATCGGTGTCTATATCTGCCCGACGGACGCCGGCGCCAGTGAAGCGGTGTTAGATTTGCGCGTGGCACGCTATAACCCGCCGCAGGCGATGGGACTTTGGTACACCGCTTCGATGGGCCCCACCGAGCCAGATCTTTGTTCCTTTTGCCCGGAAGGAAGTACGGGGAATGCCAGCGCCAATCCGGTTAACTATTGCTGCCAAGGCAATAACTACGGCACGAAGGCTGGGCATGGCTATCCCGTGGGAAGCGGGGTCGGGATGTTTATGCGCCACACGACTCTGATTCGGGTAGCGATGGTTAGCGATGGCCTGTCCAACACGATCATGCTAGGCGAAACCTTGCCCCGGCACTGTCGTTTCATCTCGGCATTTGCCCCCAACTTCAACGTTTCGCCAACCAATATTCCAATCAACACATTCGAATCGGACGAGGATCTTCCAGTGCCGAATCCACAAAACGGAGACGTGTGGTGGTTAACGGGCGGATTCAAAAGCCGTCACCCAGGCGGGGCTCATTTCTGCATGGGCGACGGCAGCGTCCATTTTATCACCGAGTTGATCGACTATCGTCTGTATAACAACCTTGGCACGCGGGCTGGCAACGAACCGGCCCAGCTGCCCTAGAGCAATTTCGGATCATTCGTAGTCGTGTTTCGTCAGAAGATGCCGGCAAAAACTAGGTCGCGCCCGCCACGGTAAAAAGCAACTTGCTTTAGGGAAATATAAGAATGCTAAGCATCGCCAGCGGATCAAAGCTTCGTCTACGGTGGCTGTTTAGCATATTCAGTAGTTCCAAATTTGGTGCGTGGTCAGTAGCAGCGGTCGGTGACCGCTCGCGAAACAAGTGGTTTTACCGATTTCCAGAAAACAACCCGTTTTTC
>JANQPJ010000420.1 GCA_028289525.1 Pirellulales bacterium | reverse complement strand
CTTTCAAATCCTGTCGAGCGTGTCGCGTAGAATGGCCTGGCCGCTGATTTCCGACTTCAGCAAGATGCTGCAAACGCCCAAGGTGGCCTTCCGCGATCCAACGGTTCGCGAATGCACCATCGAAATGGACCAGTTTGGGCAACCCAAGGCGCGGTCTGGCAATTTTGCTACCGTCTATCGAGCTTACCGGCCCGATGGCAGCGAATTTGCCATTCGCGTTTTCAACCGGCGTTCGGATACGCGCCGCAGTCGGTATCAGGCCGTGAGCGAGTATTTGGCGTCGCACCGCGCGCCTTGTCTGGTCGACTTCTCGTATGATGAAAAGGGCATCCGCTCGGCTTCCGACGGCCAAATGTACCCGTTGTTGACGATGGACTGGGTTCCAGGCGTCACACTGTTTGAGTGGGCCCGCGATCGGTCTCGCGAAGGGTATCAGGAGGCGCTCGCCCTGGGCGCCGAAGCGTGGCTCTGCCTGGTGCGCGAATTGGCGACCGCCGACATCGTTCACGGCGACCTGCAACACGGCAACGTGATGGTCTCGAGTGAAGGCTATTTCAAGCTGGTCGACTACGACTGTATGTGCGTGCCAGAGCTGCTTGGCCAGCGGAACGTCGAAATCGGGCTGGAGCCGTATCAACATCCGGGCCGGGATGCGGAAACCTTGATGACGCCCGAGCTGGACCATTTTTCGGCCCTGGTGATTTACGTCGCCCTACGAGCCTTGGCCGCCGCGCCCCATCTCTGGACGACGTACGTCGACCAACTCGACTACGACCGGATGCTATTTCGCAAAGACGATTTTCTGTCGCCTGGCACTTCGTCGCTGTACCATGAATTGTGTCATTCGCCCGACCCTCAGGTACGCGATCTGGCTCACTATCTGTTTGAACTCTACCGCTACGATCTGCAGGCGGTTCCCACGGTTGACGAAGTGATTCTGTGGTGTCATTCGGTCGAGGAGTTGCTCGGCGCCAGCGATTGGGATCGGGCTACTCAATTAGTCGAGCGGCTCAGCGACGCCGAACCGCTCGCGGCCGAGCTGCGTCCTCAAATCGAAGAGGCTTATCGTCGCGTGGCTGCCCGCCAAGCACTGCAAGACGCTTACGACCAAGGTGACGAAGCCGAGCTGGCTGCTCGTTACGACCCAGAGCTGCTGGACGACTATCCGGCAGCCGTCGAACTGGCCACGCTTGCCAGTCAAGCCGGCCAAGTTCGTGGACTGCTGGAGACCATGCAGGCACAGATTCGTTTCTCCCGTTGGGATCTGTTTCGCGACACCTGGCAGGCCAACCAGAAGTTGCTAGCCGGCCGTCCTAGTGCTCAAACGTTGTCGCAAGAGTACGAAAAGCTGTTGGTCGCCGAAACCTTGGTTCGCTTGGCCGGCGATCACAACGCCAGCGATCAGAAGGTGCTTGATGCTTGGCGCAAACTCGAGTCATTCGGCGGCCATCCGCTGGGCGAGCCTTGTCGCACCAGAGTCGAAGCGCGTCTCAAACGCCAACAAGCAGCCGCCCAACTGCGTGATTTGGTGAAACAGGCTCCCGCTCCGGCCACCCCGGCACATGACCAACAATTGATCGCCGCCTGGCGCCCGAAACTGTTCGGCAGCTCGATCGAGTTTGCCGCACTGCGCGAACATGTGATGGCCGCCCGACGACGACTTAAACAACTAAAACGGCTAGGCGAATTGACGAGTGAGTGCAGTTTGGAAAGCGAACAGGCATTTGCCAACGCCTCCCAAGACCTGCCGACTAGTTACCATCCCAAACTAGCGCCGCGCATCAATCAGGCCAAGGCCCGGCTGGCCGCTTGCGCGGAATTGCGCGAAGCGATCAAAGTGACGAAGTCAGACATCCAAATTCTCAAAGCCTGGAAACAGTTAGAGCAAGCAACCGGCCTGCCAATACTCAACGAACCGCAGCAGACACGCATCAAGCTGGCCAAACGCCGACTGGCCAAGCTGCGCACCCTGCGCGATCTTCCAGACAACCTCACACACGATCAACGCAACGAACAATTGCTCGATCGCTGGGACCATGCACTGCTTGACGCTTGTGAAGACGCACGTCCGCTGTTCATTGAAGTTCAGGAAGCCGAAGCGCGCCAACAAGCCCTTGCTGAGTTGGCTCAGGCGATGAGCAACGACGATGCCCGCGAGGTCAAAACCTTGCTGGCCGGTAAAGCGTTGGCCTCGCACCCACTGCCTGCTGACATCAAACAGCAAGTCGTGGCATTCCAGAACCAGCAGCAACAGGCCGAACTGACTCGCCGGCAAGCGATGCTCGATGCCTTGCTCACCGGCAATCGGGCTCAATTTCTACAGCAGTTCGATACAGTGTTGGCGGCCGATATTTGCGAACACGCGCCCCATCACCAGAAGTTGGTAAGCCAATGGGTCGAAGAGGATCTGATGCCGCTGGCGCGTTTAGGGTTAGAAACGGTTGCCGAAAACGGGCTTGAGCGGCACTCTGAGGAGGAGAACACCTGGACTATACGCTGGACTTGGCCTTCGCCTCGCGTGTGTCACCGTTGTGAATTGGCCGTGGTCGAGCAGCTTCCCCCGCCAGACAGCGAACCGGCCGAGATTGAATCGCACTACTCGGCCACGATCGATCGCAACGCCTGGGAAGACGCCAAGCAATCGCACACGCTTGTCTATCAAGAAGCGTGGGGACCGTGCCTGGTGGTCGTTTGGGCCGTGGTCGACCTGGGCTTTCAACGTTTTCTGAGCGAACCACTGGAACTAGGAAGTCTGGGAACTGGGCGCAAAAGCCGTTGGGGCTTGTTCCGCTCGTCGGAAGAGTGAGCGATTCATCAGGTTTTGCGCTTTGGTCACCGACCGCTGCTTTTTATCAAGACGAATTACTCACTCTTCCAGCGCTCAGATATTTAGTTGGACAGCGCCACTTTGGTGTAGAAAAACGACCATACAAGCCCGACGCGCAAGCGAGGGAATTTGATTGGAACGTCTTCCCTCGCTTGCGCGTCGGGCTTGTATTTTCCTCGAAAGTGGCGTCGTCCAGCTAGGCTTTGTTTCAAAACTCGCCATTACGTGAATTTAAAGCCTGAAGCGCAAGCGAAGGAATTTTTGCAATCCTTTTCCACTTTCAGCAGCCAATTCCTTCGCTTGCGCTTCAGGCTTTAAGTGGTTTTGGGACAAAGCCTAGAGGTCTGCGCCCCTTGCAGCCGATTCCACGTGGACCGATAATGGTCCAGTTCGAATCGAGAAGTGGCCATTTCTGAGGAGAGAGCTTCGTGGCGGCTTATCAGCGTGAAATTAGCAGCGAACGCAAGGCATGCATCCTGTTTCTGCTCGACCAGTCGTTCTCGATGGAAGAGCCGCTGGGAAATTCAGACCAGCGCAAATGTGACCAATTGGCCGCGGCCGTAAATGCCTGGCTGCACAACATGGCGATTCGCGCCTCGGGCGACGCCGGCATTCGCGATTGGATGGACGTTGGCGTGATCGGCTATCGGACCGACCAATCGGCCAACCCGGTCATCGAACCGACGCTCACTGGCCCGTTGGCCGGGCAGCCGTTGGTCTCGATCACCGAAATTGGCAACCATCCAGCCCGCATCGACACCACGACGCAAAGTTTTCACGATGAGGAGACTGGCGAAACGGTCGAAGTTCCAACAGACAGCCCAGTCTGGGTCGACCCGGTGGCCGAAGGCAGCACGCCGATGTGCCACGTGTTGCACTACGCCCATAGCCTGCTGGAGCCGTGGATCGCCCAACATCCGGACAGCTTCCCGCCGATCGTGATTCACATTTCCGATGGCGAGTCGCAAGATGGCGACCCGGTGCCCTATGCGGATGCGATCCGCGCCCTGGCCACCAGCGATGGCAACGTGCTGTTGTTCAATTGCCATTTGTCCATGACTGCCTCGGACTCCATCGTTTTCCCGGCGACCGACGAGGTGTTGCCCGACGACTTGGCCCGCGTGTTGTTCGCCATGTCGAGCCCACTGCCGGAGCCGTTTTATCAAGGGGCGGTGGCCGAAGGCATGTCGCTGTCGCCAGGGGCTCGGGGCATGGTGTTTAATGCCGACATGGTCGTACTAATCAATTTCCTCGATATGGGTACCCGGGCTGCGGTGCAGTTGCGCTAAACCGGCATCAGCGCCGGCGGAACGTTCGTGGCTCAGATTCCACCATCGCACGCAGGCCCCGCTCAGGCCGATCTCTGGTGAGAGAGCCATGGTTTTTGAACATCAGGCGTTCTGGCTGCCCAAAGACGTCGACCATCCAGACGGATATCAAGATGCGTTTGCCGTTGACCCGGCGCAAGGGATTGCGGCGATTTGCGACGGTGCCTCCTCCGGGTTGTTCTCTGGCCGCTGGGCAAAACTGCTGGCCGAACAGACCATTCGTCAAACGGCCAACATCGAACAGGCTGACCACTTCGCAGCCTGGCTGACCGCGGTTCGCCAGCACTGGCAAGCCGGCATCGACATAGAATCGCTCGCCTGGCACCAAAAGGCCAAGCTGGCCACCGGGGCCCTCTCGACGTTGCTGTGGATCGAACTGACGACCGATCCCGAAAGCCCCGGCTACCGGCTTCGTGGCTACTCCATCGGAGACGGTTGCCTGTTCCACGTTCGGGCAGGCCGAGTATTAAAAGCGTTTCCGATTGAAACTAGCCAACAGTTCGACGACAACCCTCAGGTACTCGGCAGCGTGGCCCATCCGCGCGACGCGACTATCCACTTCGACACGTTGGACGAGTTTTGCCAGGCAGACGATCTGCTGGTGCTGGCCACCGACGCCGTGGCTGCCTGGATCTTGGGTTGCTTGGAGCAAGGCCATACGCCCGACTTCCTGGCCGACTGGAACCGAGGCGAATCCGCCTGGCGTCAGACCATCCAACAATTGCGTCAGCAACACGCCATGCGTTACGACGATGCCACGCTCGTGATGCTGAAAATCGCCGACCGTGAAACTCCGATGCTTGAAACTCTGTCCGGTCAGATCGTTGGGTGGAAAGAAAAGCTCCTCCATCCGCGAGGGAACCGGTGGTTTGGGCGGAATGAATAATCTTTGCCGGATCGTCCGAACTTAAATAGCTGCGATCTATCGTGGTGCAAACTGCGGCAGACGAACATCGAAGTCGTTTTTGAAAAATCAGCGACCGGTGGTCGCTGATTTTTTGAAAGAGGCAACTTTGCAGTCGTTCTGCGACAGCCACACTCTTGATGGCACACTAGGGCCGGGCTAGAATGGGATCGCAGGCATTTAGCCGCAACTTGGGTCAGGAACGGGAGTTAGACAAACAAACTAATGGCTACCCAACTCTTCCGCGTCGATCTTTCAAACGGTGCGCCCGACTACCAGCCCAAGGCGACCGAACCTGGCTTGGCGATGCTCGACCGAACGGGCGCCAACTACACGATTCTCCGTCAGTGGCTAGGCGACGTGGTTGCCGAACCAGAGTGGGAAAGCAACGAGGTTGTCCATTTCTACGTCCGCGAAGAAACCCGTGGGCGGCTGGATCAGGTCGAGTGCGAACCGGTCAACCGTTGGGATCTGCAAGGCCATCTCAAAGAACCATTCGAGGAAATCGCCACTAAAATTCGGCGTGTGAAGCCAGGCTCGACCACCGAGCAGACGCTCCATCGAATCGTCAGCGAGATGATGCGTTCGCTCACCTCGGATCTCGACGCGAGCGACTACGACTCCTACTTCTTCAAATATCGTGAAGGGCGCGAGCCCTGGAAGCTGTTGTTTTGTTGGGGCTACCAACGGGCCGATCTGCAACCAGGCAGGGCTTTGCTTTGCGACGACCAGAAGTGCCAACAGCTTTATGTCCACCGCGAAAAATCGAAGCCGGTCTGCCCAGGCTGTCAAAAGCCAACCCGCAAACGAAGCACCGCCGGCCGGTTGCCGCGCATTCCGACATCGGTGTGGATCTTGCTGCTGTTGGGCTTGGGCCTGTTTGGTTATTTCTATCGTCCCCGCCTGGAGGCGTCGCCTGCCGCTTGGCAAGGTCGGGCCGGGAGTCAGGTTGCGTTTCAAGTGATGAATCGTCGCTGGCTGTTTTTTGATCAAGACGTGACCGCTCAGGTGGTGGCCCAGTCGCACGACCGGCGAGTCGTCGAGTTTCGTTCGTCGCGGCCAGAAGCCGTCGCCCGACGGCCAGGCCGCACTCAGGTTTCGCTCCGGTACCACGATCGGGTGCTCGATGTGCCGATCGAAGTTGGACCACCAGAGCAGCCCGACTCGATGACCATTGAACCGGCCAAGGCGCAAATCGCCATCGGTTCGACCGTCGACCTGACCGTTTGGGGCAACTACTCAGACGGCAAGCCAAACGATTTGACCGAGATGGTCACGCTCGAGGTTGCGGATCGGGCAATTGCCGTTGCCGGCCGAGGACGCTTGGAAGGGGTGGCCGAGGGCCAAACCAAGGTAACCGCACGCTTCCAGGCTGGTGTCGACTCCCCGGCGGTCGAAGCCCAAACCGAAGTGGCCGTTGCCCGGGCGGATTTCAAATCACTGGAAGTCGAACTACGGCCGCTGTCGCTCAAACGGGGTCAGCAGGCCGCGCTAACAGTCAACGCCCTGGATGCCAATGGCAATCGGTATTCGATGCTCGGGTCGTCGCTGCTCAAGCTGCGTGTCGAACCGGAAACGGCAGCCGATCTTCAGGCCGATCACCTGCTGGCCCAGGCCGAAGGACCAGCCACCTTGACGGCCCAGGTGGGCGAGCTGAACCAGGCGTTTCAATTCATGGTGTCGGCCGGTTCGTTGTTGGCCGACGGCACTTTCCTGGTCACTCCTAGCCAGCTTAACCTGGCGGTCGACGAATACTACACGCTCGATGTGCTTGCCGCCAGCGATGCCGCGATTGAAACCGTTAGTTCCGACCCACAAGTGGTCGAAGTGATGAGCGATCGGGCCATTGTCGGCCGAGGGCCCGGGGCAGCCGTGGTCACCTTGCGGCAAGACGGCCAAGAACGGCAAGTGGCGGTCGAGGTGACCCCGCTTGAGATCGAACGGTTGGCCATTGTTCCTGCTCAGATCCGCGTCCCGGTGGGCCAGATCGAATCGTTTCGAATTGTCGGCACCGGCCCCGACGGCCAGCAAATCGACCTCGCCCCGAGTCGGATCGAATGGGTCAAACAACCGTTGGCGACCGATGCCGACTTGAATCGTGACACCTTGCAGCTCTTTGGCATCCAAACCACCGACAACCCACATACCCTGGCAGTCAAATTCGGTGAAAATCTAGTGGCCGAAGCAACGGTCGAAGTGGTCGGCCCCCCGACAACGACCGTCGTGACGCTCGACGACGAATTTCTGGTCTACCCGCCGATCGGCGGCGGCACAGTCGTGGGCCCAACCTACCTGGGCGATGGGCTAACTTTCTCCTCTGGCGGCGGCTTGGTCGTCGGCGATGTGCTCGCTGGCACCCCGCTGGCCGTGGCCGGCATTCCCTCTGGAGCGATCATCACCGGGGCCGATGGCATTCGTTTCGAAGGCTCTCCGGTTGCCCAGCTGAAGGAATACTTGGCCGGCAATCCGATTGGCCCAGGCACGGTGCTTCAATACCGGTTGCCTGGCGATGACGAGTTGCACATCGTTCAGCTGAACGAGGCCCGCGGCGTGTCGCCGGTGCGGCTGGTCGAGGTGCGTGCCCGAAATGTTTCGGCCACCGAGTTCAGTGCTGAGTTAACGCTCGAACTCCGAGAAGAAGGCGAATACCGGCTCGTCGACGGCCAAGGCAAACCGTTGTCGGAACGTCAACACCTGGGCCCGCTGGTCACGGCCACCATGCTCACGACCAGCTTGCCGCGTTCGGCTGATCGGGAATACGACGTTTGGGTTGAACGCCAGATTGGCGAGACGATCAAAAAATTCCAAATCACCTTTAAACTTGAGACTGACGGCCCGTAGCGTAAACAAGACATCATCGCTTTTTGCAAACACGTTGACCGTCTGTAGTAGACCAGGAGGAAAAAAGCCACAGATTGACACGGATGAAACACGGATTTTTTGTCCGCGTGATCGCTTATCCGTGTTTCATCCGTGTCAATCCGTGTCAATCCGTGGCTCGAACTCCAGTTTCTTCGATGGAGACGTGTCCCAGGGGTAAACCCTCCTTCATTTGGATCGAGTGTTTCCGTTTTTCAAATTCAATACGTAGCACGTTCTGTGCCAGGGAGTTCAAGTGGGTTTTCCTGACGATCGTGATCGACGCTTGATTCGCCTGGCGGATCGGACCGAACAACTGGCCACCGATCTGGCAAATTGGGTGGCCGAATACAATCCGCCGCGAATTGAAAAAGACCTGGCCCCGATCGCCGTAAGCGACGAGTTCGAGCTGACCAGGCTGCGGCGGATGGCCTCGAACCTTTATAGTTCGGCCAAAGTGCCAGTGGCGGCGGCCGTCTATGGTCCGTCGCAGGTGGGCAAAAGCCTGTTTGTCGGGCGGGTATTAGTGCCTAACAGCGAAGATTACAGCCCGCTGGGCCGCGATGAGCAAAACGGCGAGCCGGCCTACTTTCAGCATCTTTCGTTTGACACCGACTTGAATCCACAAAGCGGCTCGAACGAAGCGACCGCGCTAGTCACCCGCTTTACCACCAAAGACCGTATCGCTGCCGATACGCCGACCGAATATCCGGTGATGGTCCGCGCGTTAACTCGAGCTCAATGGCTTCGGGTGTTAGCCCGTGGGTTTGCCGTCGAATGCGCCACGCCAGAACGCAATTGGGTTCAAGGCGAGCTGGAAGAACTGTTCGAGTCGGTCAGCCGACGTCACGGCGCGACCGAAGTCGATCGCAGTTGGCGGATGGATCTGCTGGACGCTTATGCCTATATGCGTACCTGCGACCGTCGCGGATTTCAGTCGAAAGAGGCGGTCGTCAACGGCATGCTCACTCGCTATCCGTTGTCTGAAGAGGGCTACATCGCCGTGGCGGCCAACCTGTTTTGGGACAATTGGGCGTCGCTGACCCAACTCTTCATGCGGATCAACGAGTTTCTCGAAAAGATCAATGTCGACGGTCGCGACCCGGCGATTCTGACCCATTGGGCCGGCGTGCGATTCTTGCTCGACAGCCAACGGGCCAAAATTCACGAGCGGCGCAATTCCCGCTGCTTCAATCGGGTTGACTGGTCCGACTTCCGACTGGGCAGTAAAAACGGTTGGCACGCCCTGGAGTATTTCCAAGGTCAAGGCGGCGGCAACGAACAGCTCGAAACCATTCAGGCTTCGATGCTGGAGCTGGTGATTCCAATCCTGCCCCATCGGATTAGCGAAGATTGGCGCAAGTCGATCGAACAGATCGACATTCTCGATATCCCCGGTATGCGCGCCGGGCGTCAAGGCGCCGAAGAAGGCAAACGCACCTCGGCCGATACGCTCGACGAACAGATGGAAATTGTGAAGCGCGGCAAGGTCGCCTATCTGTTCGAACGGTACACCGACGAACTGCAAATTCAAACCTTGTTGCTACTAGCCCGAGGCGGCAACCTAGAAGTCACCGCCCAGATGAAGCACCACATCGACAAATGGGGCAAAGCTCGCTATGGCGAAGAGATTTGGCCTGCTAAGGTGCGTGACGAGCTGCCGGCCCTGTTTCTCGGCATCACCGGCATCGACGAGGAGTTTCGCAATCGGGATGAATACGCCGATCCGATGTTGTACGAAGCCCGGCTGGCCCAGTTGGCCGATGCCCTGGGCGGAGTGATGACCGATTTCGGCGGCCCTGGTCGCAGCTTTTCCAACGTCTATCCGCTCCGCTATCCTGGCACCTGGGATGCCGACCAGGCCCAGCGAGAAAAGGAGGGTGCCGAAAAGTGGGACAAGGCCGGCGAGGCCTTTGTGAAATCCGATCTGGTCCAAACCTACGTGGCCCAGGCCGACGCCAAATGGCAAGCGGCCATCCGTGACGGCGACGGCGGCATGTCGTTGATTGCCGCCGCCTGGCGCGAAGTGACCACTGCCGACAAGAAACAAGATCAACTCGAAGAGAACATCAAAGAGGTCTATCGCCGGCTGCTTGAATTAGCCCGAGGCTGGCTGGTCGACCCGAACTCGAACGTCGACCGCGATCGCCGCTCGTCGTTGGCCCAAAAAATCGTCGAATGGCTCGGCTCTGATGGACAAGCGGTTTACCAACGCGTTCAGGCTTTGGAGCAAGCGCTCACGTTCGACGAAGGCGACCAGTGGCAGCTCTCTGATTTTGCCGACATTCCGGCCCGGACTGGTGTCGGTCGGCCCGATTCGCTAGAAAAACGATTTCCCAAGCAGATGGAAGAGTTTTTCCACCAGTGGGCCACCTCAAGCGTTCCCCAGGCTTGGGATGAATACACCAAGGCTCATCCCGAAGGCGGGCCATGGCTCGGGGTGGAAGACATCGGGGCGATGGCCCGTTATCTGCGCGACTATTTCTTCTCTAGCGAAGTTGGCGAGTCGCTAAAAAACCAACTGCTCAAGGTCGTGAACTTGAAGCTCAAGGACGAGGCGGCTAAGCGGCGAGCCCGTCGCAAGTATGTGCGGATCATGCTGAACGACCTGGTGATGAACCCTGGGCTCGATGCCAAGCATCAAGCCGCGCTCGATGAAGCGAGCATCGAAGAGTTCGGCCTCATGGCCCCCTTCGTCGGGCGATGGCAAGGTCGTTTGGAAAAAGTGTTGGCTGCCGGGGCGGGCTCGGAAGTGCGCATCCCGCCAGGCAACGCCGAACTTTATGAAGTGTTGGAACCCTACCAGCAGGATTAGGCACCGGAATGCATATTCTTTTCGCCAATACAGGCGTACAGACCGTTTGTGTCCCTTTGCCGTCAGGCAAACGGTTCACGACCGCACAAATCGGCTACGGCTGGCAACACTGCCAGTGCGAAAACCAAAACGAAGACGAGCCGGACAACGACGAGCCAATCCGTTATCCGTTCATTCAATGGCAGATCATCCAAGGCAACGTCAGCAAGCTTTTTTTGGCCTTCGACACTAGCCTGGGCGATCCAGAATTGGGGTTCGCCTGCGATCCGACCACTCTGGCCGGTGATTTCAAAATCACGCTCGACAAGGTTCTCGATCGAACCGGAACTCCGTTGCAGGGCGTTCCGCCTGTCGAACTCTGCCTGAGGGCAGCCACGGCCACGGCCGGCGAGGCAAAGCCGGTCCACTTGGTCGTCGACTTTGGCAACAGTCGCACCGGCGGGCTGCTGCTAGAAGTAACTGGCGAAGTGTCGCAAACCGCCGAGATGATGCCCTTTGAACTGTTGGACCGGTATACGCATGATGCGGTGGACGACCAGGGCCAGTCGATCAGCAAGCCGGCCAATCGCTGGTTTTCGTCCAAAACCTGCTGGTGCAACAGTCCCAACCTCCCAGCGGCCGAAACGGTCAAAAAAGAATACTATCGCGAAACGGTCAAAGGCCTGTTGGGCAAGAAACAGGTAAACCGCCAGCGGGAACGAACCGTGCGGCCCAACCTATTTGACGACTTGTCGATGGGCCGGCTAGGGCGCGAGGTGGACGATGTTTGTCAGGTGATGCACGCCAAGGGCGATTTTCGCACCACGGTCAGTTCGCCCAAACGCTATCTTTGGGCCGATGACGAGACCTGGCTGGAAGGCGCGTTTTGGTACATGGCCGATCCGCACGACCGGTGTGGCACCGACACCTTTTCGGCCAAGGTCCAGGGCCCGTTGTTGCGATTTTTGCATGAAGACGACCGCGACTTTCTGCTCGACGACCAGGAACCGACCGACGCCGACTTCGCGACCGAAGTGCCGATCAAGCCGCGTCATGCCCCGCGCGTGATGATGGTGCTGGCCATGTATGAGCTGTTGTGCCAAGTGTATATGCAGATCAATTCGGCCGGCTATCGCAGCCGCACCAGCGACCCGGCCCGGTCGCGCGAGATTCGTAGCCTGACGATGACGTATCCAAGCGGCATGTTCCAGCCTGAACGGCAACGGTTCGAAAGCCAAGTGCACAAAGCGGTCGAAATTTTTCACCACACAGTCGGCAAACATCAACAGATAAAACCAACCGTTACGTTTAGCATCGACGAAGCGAGCGCCGTCCACCTGACTTACATTTGGAGCGAACTGCGGATGCTCGGCCAAGACCCGCGTCTCTGGTTCCTGGCCTTGAGCCGCGAACACGACACGACGGCCACATCCGAGAGCGAAACCAGCGAGCCCACGGCCGAGGCCGACTCGGTTGGTAGTGTGCCGGCCGGTCGCCGGCGCAATCGGGGCCGTATCCAGCGCCCCGGCGCGATGCGTGCCGGACGCGAAACGCCGGCCGCTGAGGACAATGCTCGTCGCGAGTTGCGGATCGCCTGCATCGACATCGGTGGCGGCACGTCCGATCTAATGATCGCTCGATACGAATACCAGCCAGGCATCGACGATTCGATCCAAGGTCAGGTGATGCACCAGGACGGCATTTCCACGGCCGGCGACCAGTTAGTCAAGCGGCTGCTGGAAAAGATCGTCGTGCCGGCCTTTGCCGATGCGATTGGCCTGGAAGACGAAGATGTCCAATTGCTGTTCGGCCCCGAGGTGCCTAAGAACCGCGGGTTTGCCTCGCAACGGGTCGACTGGGTCAATCGGCTGTTCGTCCCCTTGGCCGAAGCGTATTTGCAGATGGCGGTCGACGACGTGAACGATGAACCGATCACCCATACCGATCCCGAGGTGGTCGACCCGACCGTCTTGGAATCGCTCGAACAGGCTTGTAACAAGCTGCGTGGCATCGGTTACTACAACATCCAGCAAGAGTTGAACCTGGAATATGAACAAGAATCGTTTGAAGACATTGTGCACGAAGTGTTCGACGAGCTATTGTTCGACTTCTGTACTCGCATCGTGGAACACGATGTCGATGTGATTCTACTGGCCGGACAGCCGACCAAACTAAATTACATCCAAGAACTGGTGCGCCGCTATGTGCCGTTGCCGGCTTCGCGGATCATTCCGATGTTTAACCACTACGCCGGCAACTGGTATCCGTATCAAGACGCCAAAGGCCATGCCCCAGGCTTGATCGTCGATCCGAAAAGCGCCGTGGTGGTGGGAGCCGCGATCGAATTTCTGGCTCGCAACGGCCTGCTGCCTCAGTTCAAGTTTGGCATGCAAGGCAAGCAATCGGAAAACACCTATTATTGGGGCGTGGTGACCGAAACCTCGTCGACCATTCGCGAGGAGCGGATTCTGTTTCATCCGGTCGATGAAAACACGAAAGACGAATGGACCGAGTTCACCACCATTGCTCAACGGGTTGTTTTGGGGCGCAAGATGGCCTACGACGAATCAGCTCAGGCGACACCGATCTATGCGATCCGGATGGATGCCGGCAACCGGATTGGTGAGACGGAAGTGACCATCCGCGTCCGTCGGGTACCGGCCGAAGGCGACGTCGAAGAATATTTAGAATTCGACTCGGTCAGCGGGACCGTGGCTGGCGAACCGGCCGTGCAAGGCGAGAACGTCCACTTCACGTGGCGCACCCTGGCCGATGAGCGATTTTTCCTCGACACCGGCGGACTTGATAATATCGAAATCGAAGGGCATTAAACCATGAACTCGCCCTGGCAGGAAAACGTGGACCCCGGTCCGTCGACGGCGATCGACGCATTGGTGCGCGAGTCGCTGGCCGGTCTGACAGCCGACTTGCGTCAGCAAGAAGCGTCGCTCGGAGCCCGAATGGAACAACTACGGCTCGATTTAACTACGCTGGCCGAGACGATTGTCGGTAGCGTAGCCGCGCCGGCCGCTCCACAACCGGTCGCCGTCCAGGTTCCGCCGACCGTCGGTCCACCGCCAGACGGCGACTTGGACCAGTTGGTGTTTGGTCCAGACTTTGCCGAGCATGGGCCGGTTGCGTCCGCCCGAGCGGCCTTGATTGCCGGGTTTTACAACCGTGAAGCGGCCGCCACAGCCTTGGTGGGCCAGATGCTGGTGTTTCAAGCCGCAACGGTCGAGTCGATGCCGGGACTGTTGAAGGATGTCGGCGAAGCCTATTATGCCTGGCACCCTCATTCAGGCGCTGGCGACGATGCGATGCGCGACGCACTGGTCCAGTGGCTTCTCGGACGCTGTCAGGCAGCCGGGGTTGGCAACACCATTCAACTGGTCACGCCAGGCGATCGTTACGACTCCAAACAACATCATGCCCGAGAACGAGGCATCGAAGTCGAGCAAGTGTTTGGCTGGATCGTGCTTCGCGACAATGGCAAGGTCTACACCAAGGCCAGCGTAACCCTCAGGTAAACTCGCAACGGGTGTTCCCATCGTCGACCGACCCCGTGCGTTCAAACCACAAGAGATCTGATGAAGAGCTTCGTTTGTACTCATTGTGGCGTTCAGGTGCGCCGTCCCACCGCTCCGTTGCGTTGTGAAGCATGTGGCCAGCAACGGATTGGCCTGTTCAAGGTAGCTACCGCGCCCGACAGTCCCAAGGCCAGCACTCCGGCCCCTCCTCCGCCGCCTGCTCCCGCCGCGCCAGCACCACCTCCGCCTCCCCCAACGGCTGGCCCCGCGCACCCGCCCCAAACTCCACCGACGGCCCCTCCTGTTGAAACAGCTCCTCCGCCAACAGCCAGTCCACCACCACCGACACCGACCGCACCAGCACCCGTCGCCCCACCGGCACCCCAGCCCGAATCCAAGCCGCCAGCGCCCAAAATTGCCCAGCCTGGCGAAATCGTGTGGCGCTATCCGATCCTGGTACCTGGCCAAGACTTGGCCTTATCGCCACTGAGAAACTGTCCAGCAGTCGACAGCTCAGGCAAAATTTATGCCTGCGTGGGCGCTAATCTAGTGGCGCTCGAGTGCCAGGGCGATCAGGTACAAGAAGCCTGGCGTTATGAAACCGGGGCCTCGATTCCCGGCTCGCCCACGTTGGGCCTGGATGGCCGCCTGCGCGTGCACAGCGGCGACGGCCAATTGCATTGTGTCACGCCCGCTGGCGAGCAAGCCTGGGCGCCGGTCGAAGTAGGCGAACCACTCGGCTGGTCAGCTCCCTTGGTCGACTCGAACAACAACACGTATCTCTCCAGCTTCTCCGGTGGTCTGCTCCAGATCGACAGCGCCGGCAGCCGCCAGAGCCGACCTTGGTTTCGCTCCCGGCAGCGGTTCGACTCGACTGGCTTGATCGTGGAAGACACTCTCTTCATCGGCGCCGAAGACGGTTTTATTTATGGCCTTGCCACCAGTGGCCGCGCGTCTGGCAAAAACGGCATCGACCACCTGGCCGGGGCCGGCTTGACCGATTGGTTCATCAATTCGGCAATCGCGCTCAGTCCCCAAAACGAACTGATCGTGGCCGGACGAGACGAATATCTGTATGGTTTTTCGACTGCTGGCCAAGAGCTGTGGAAAGTTCACCTTCGTGGCCAAATGCTCGGTTCGCCAGTCGTCGACGCCCAGGGCCATGTCTACGTCACGCTCACCCTGGCCAAGGTAGACACCGCGAGTGAAGGCCGGCTCGTTTCGATCGACGGCAATTCTCATCGCGTGCGCTGGCAGGTACAAGCCGACGGGCCGGTCGAATCAACGCCGGTCATCGACGCCGAGGGGAATCTCTACTTCGGCGATAACCAAGGAACCGTGTACTCGGTCGATCCGACAGGCAACAAGCGTTGGTCGACTCCAGTCGGTTCGGCCGTGCGCTCGGCTGGAGCCTTAACCCTGGCTGGCCAGCTCGTCTATGGCCTGGACGATGGCACGTTGGTCGGCTTGGCCGTTGGCGATTGCCGTCTGGCGACCGACGGCTGGCCTAAATACTTGGGCACCGCTGCACAGTCAGGCCAAGCGCCGTGAGCCGGTGTCATGAACACAGGAAATCTGCAAAGTCATGCTTGGGAAGAATCAGCGACCGGTGGTCGAAGCGCGAAACAGCGAGGTTTTCCTGTTTCGCGCTTCGTCACCGACCGCTGTTTTTATAGAACCGTTGACTTTGCAATCCTCCTGGTCATGAACACCCATCACTCAACAACCGCATAACGCACGATACAATACAGCGCGTTGAACGCGTCTCGCAGGCCAATCTTTTTGCCATCGCGATAGCCGCGGGCTGTGTAGGCGATCGGCACTTCGCGAATGCACACCTGACGACGAGCCAGCTTGGCGGTGATTTCCGGTTCAAATCCAAAACGGTCTTGGGCGATGTCGATGCCCTCGAGCGCCGAGCGCCGGAAGACTTTATAGCAGGTTTCCATATCGGTCAGTCGCTGGCCGGTCAACAGATTGGACGCACCGGTCAACAGCCGGTTGCCTAGCCAATGGACGAGCGACGAGCCAGCTGGTCCAGACTCCAAAAACCGCGAACCGTAAACCACGTCGGCCTCATCGGCCAACAACGGTTCCAGCAAACGCTGGTAGTCGTTCGGGTCGTATTCCAGGTCGGCATCCTGCACAATCACATAGTCGCCGGTCGCTTCGAGCAGTGCGGTTCGCAGCGCCGCCCCCTTGCCATGGTTGAACTCGTGATAAAACACTCGAATCCCCGGCTCCGATTCTAGCGAACGGAGAATCTCTCGGGTGCCGTCGGTGCTGCAATCGTCAACAATCAGAATTTCCTTCTCCACTGGCACTGCCTGGACTCGGCGGACAATCTCTTGCACGGTCGCCGCTTCGTTGTAGACCGGCATGACCACCGACAACTTGGTAGCGAGCGTTGGCTCCGACTCCGTGTAGCTCTCCTCGGCCAATGAGATCGCCAGCTCGGTGGCGTCGAGCATCTGCTCCACTCGATCCAAATACTCAGGCCGGGTAGGGCGACGCGCTGAGGTGGGCGAAACCGAGGGGATCGGAGCCTGGGTCTCGGGGTCGGTCGTCATGCGAAGCTGAGTCATGGAAGCGGTGGAGGGTTTAGGGTGGAGGGTGGAGAGGACGCGCTCACGCGTATGCCTCATCCTTGAGCATCTTCCTAGTTGGCTTGGTAGCGGTGCTTTCTGTCTGGGGAATGCGCAGTGATTCAGCCTGTTCGCAATCCCTAGCCGCGATGCAATGCATCGCCGGACAATGGTCCCACAAAATCAAAAGTCATTCACTCACTAGAGCGAGTCGCTCTTTACCGTAGCGGACGCAACTTAGCTTTTGCCGAGATTTCCCGACGAAACATGACTACGAATTATCCGAAATTGCTCTAACACGCTTCGTCAGGCTGGTCTTGATCGCACGGAGCGCACAACTCGACGAGAAACTATAGCTCACAGAAAACGCGCAGGTCGGGAAAAAATCATCACTTGGCCAGCTCGTGACGATTGTGCCGAAGATTTTGCCTGAGAACGGGAAAAACAGCGTGCTTGCGAGTCTTATCCGAGGTGCTTGGGTGCCATAGCCGCGATCGCGACGCGTCGCCGGGGCGCTGTGAAAACCTACCCAAACACCAAGAAAGTAAAAACGCCAACTCAGGCCTGAAGATGGCTGGTGGTTCGCACCAGCGACTCGATGGCCGTCTGAACCCGGGCAGACATTTCTTCGTCGGCCAACGCCCCAGCTTCACGAACCACCGGTGGTCGAAGCGTGAAACGGCTAGGTTTTCCTGTTTCGCGCTTCGTCGCCGACCGCTGTTTTTGTAGAATCGTTGACTTTGCAGTCCTCCTGTGGTTGGCAAAACCCACACGACTCGCGCGTCAACCATGAAACGACAATCAGTGTCAAAAACCCGAGTGGAATCGTCACAATGCCTGGCTGGCTAAAGGGGACGAGGGCTGACTCGGCCGGCAGGCCATAGACCTTGGCAAACGTGTCGCCGCTCAACAGAATCCAGGTGAGCGAGCTGACCATGCCTACCACCACGGCGGCAATAATTCCCTGTCGGGTAACTCCTCGCCAGAACAACAACATCACCAGCGACGGCAAATTGGCCGAGGCCGCCACGCTGAACGCCCAACCGACCAGATAGCTGACATTCAACTCACGAAACAAGATGCCCAGCACAATCGAAATCGTTCCCACCACGACCGAGGCAATCTTGGCTACCCGAACCATCTCGTGATCGGTCATTTCGACCTTGAACACGCTGGCCAACAGGTCATGCGTCACCGCGCCGGCCGAGGCCAGAATCAAACCGCTGACCGTTCCCAACACGGTCGTGAACGCGATGGCCGAAATCGCGGCGAACAACCATTCGTTCACGCTGCGGGCCAAGAGCGGCGCCGCCATGTTACTATTGGTCACGTCCATCGCGCCGCTGGTCATTGCCCCTAAGCCCATGTAGAGCGTTAGCACATAGAAAAACCCGATGCTGGCGATGCCTACGATCGTACTTTTGCGGGCACTCACCTCGTCTTTGACCGTGTAATAGCGAATCAAAATATGGGGCAACGACGCCGTGCCGCAAAACAGCGCCAGCATGAGCGATAAAAAATTCAACTTGTCGAGCCACCGCTCGCTACGAATCCCCTGGAAACGAGGATGCTCACCCGGCCGCAATACCCGACTGCCCGGCGTCGGTTTCGGGTAATAAATCTTGGTCACCGTCCCATCGGCTTCGGTGACCGTTTGGCTTCCCCAGAGCACCACTTGGCTACGGTCCAACGTACTGAAAAATTCGAGCGGTCCTAACGAGCCAGTTTGTTGCTGGCCGTCAGGCAGCCGGCTAATGTAACCCACGGGATGAAGCTCCGGCTCGCCTTGGACGGTCCCCAACGGTTGACTGTTGACCAGCGTCTGGCCGTCAACCGTGGTGGTTACCGTTTGCGATTCGCGCAACACCACCTTGCCTGGACCAGCTTGGTCAACTTTCCAAACGGTGACGATGCCTGACTGTTGGTCCTGGGTGCGAAGGAACGCTTGGGGCGTGAGTTTTTGCCACGCACCAGTCGCCGGTAACATGGTCATACCGGCCAGCTCTGGCAATTGGGTCAGTGCTGTGTCGAGTTTTGCCGCCTCGAACGGTCCCAAGGTGCGAAACGCATAACCGTCTTCGCCGCCCACACCGGTTTCCAGCCCTCGCATCAAGATCAAAACGGTCAGGATGGCGCTAAACAGCACCAGCAGCGAGCCTTTGAGAAACTGCACCCAAGTCGTGGAAACCATCCCAGCCGTGACCACAATCACCGTGACCGTTGCCCCGACCAACACCACGCCGACCCAATGCGGAAAACCGAGCAACGGTTGCACAAGTACCCCGGCTCCGACCATTTGCGGAATCAGGTAGAAGATGCTCACGGCCAGCGTACTAATCCCGGCGGCCAGCTTGATGCCGCGCGATTGAAACTTGGCGTCCAAGGCATCGGCAAACGTGAACTTGCCAAGCCGTTTCATCGGTTCGGCCACCACAAACAGGGCCACGATCCAACCGGCCAAGTAGCCGATCGAATAGAGAAAGCCGTCGTATCCGTAAAAGGCAATCATGCCGCAGATGCCGAGGAACGAAGCGGCCGACAGGTAGTCGCCGGCGAATGCCACGCCGTTGACAAACCAGGGAATCTGACCGTGGGCCGCGAAATAACCTTGCGACGATTTAGCCCGACGGCCCAGGTAGAAACTCAAGCCGAGCGTCAGCCCCACGAACACAAAGAACACGACCACGGCCACCGGCGACGGAGCGTAAATCATGGCCGGTCCTCACTTCGATCCGTGGTCGACTCATCGGTCTTGCTAAAGAAACCGTAGGTGAGCGCCAGGATCAGGGCGGCGATGATCAGACCAAAACCATAGAGAATCGCCAGATTGACTCCGGCGATTGGCTTCAACTCCATGCTCTCGGCATAGAACGCGTTGAGCAACACAAAGCCGATGTAAAGCACCAGATAGATGCTGAACAAAACCATGCCAAGTTTCGAGGTGCCGCGATGTTCCATATTCCCTCGAAGAATTGGCAAAAACTGCTGGGCCCTGGGATGCTCCCTAGAGCGCATTTCAAAACCAGTAAAAGTAACGCAGGACCGCGGAACTTCACAATCAAATCTAGAGCGAGTCGCTCTTTACCGTAGCGGACGACACCTATTTTCGCCGAGGTTTTCGGACGAAATACGACTACGAATTATCCGAAATTGCTCTAGGTATTTGAAACTCAGTCGTTCCAAAAATGAGAGTCCAGAAATCACCGTTTTTTCGGGAGACGTATAAAAACAGACGTTTCGCGAGCGGTCACCGACCGCTGCTATCGCTCAACATGAGAAATTTGGAACAACTAAAACTGGCTCTAGAATACTCGACGCGCACGGCCTTGAAAACCCTCACGAATTCCTGGCCCTGCAACTAATTGCGTTGAATTGCCCTATCCGACCGAGTCGAATTGGACGCGGGCGAGTGTTTCGTCCAGCTGAATCACCGGCCGGCCGGCTGCCTGTTGGTCGAACAGGTGGGCATAGGTTTCCAAGGCCTGGCGTGGATCTCGGGCATAGTCGGCGGCAAACTCTGTATGAGTCGACGCCGCCTGCAACCGGTCGTGCAACGCAATGACTTGCTGAAGCGTCTGACGCAAACTCGGATCATCGGCCAGCAACTGCTCAATGGCAACCGTGAGTTGCACATCGCCAGTGAAGCGAAGCTGCCCCTCGGCATCAGGGCCGGTAATCGCAACTTCGTCGCCTGGCCGAAAGCCGAGATGTTCCAGTCGGGCTTGCAGCTGGTCGTGAAACGATTGCAAAGCACTTTCAGCCGCTTGCCGTAGATCGGACAACTCGAGTGGCGCTAACCGTTCCCCCGACCGTAGCCCGTCAGTCAACTGTAGCAATTGACGTTGAGCAGTCAAACGAACCGAAGCCGGCTGATTCGTCGAATCGCCGGCTGCCGGACCATCATGCTCATGGGCTGCTTGCAACACCGTGGCAAAAGAATCGACCACTTCCAAGGCGGCATGTTGCAAGGGGCGCGCCAAACCAACCACGGCTCCAGCGACTCCCGGAATCAAGGGGGCAAGGCTCATGTTTGGCTGACACTTCCGGTTAGCGAAAGTAGGAAAACAAGTGGTCGCTGCCGCCATTATCGGTTGTAGAACTCCCATGCTTGAGATGTTTTGCAGGCTAGAGCAAATTACCAAAATGCGTGCCGATGTTTCGTCGAGAAATCCCGGTGAAAACTAGGTCGCGCCCGCCACGGTAAAAAGCAACTTGCTTCAGGCTTCTACGGTTTTAAAACAGTGCCCAGCGCGCAAAAAAAACGGTTGGCCTACGCACGCAGGCCAACCGCTTGTGCTATCGCTTCGTTGCTAGTGCTCTTCGCATGTTAACGAAGATTGCCAGCAAGTTGGGTCTGAGGAGCCAGCGGAGCCTGTTGGGCAACCACGAAAGCCCGATCCCGGTCACTCAAACGGACAAACGAAACCGTGGTCGTTCGGCCTGATGCCTTGAGGATCTGAATTTTGCCATCCAGAACACGCACCAGTCGACCACGTACCTGATATAAGCCGGTGTTATCGACCCAGAGCCGCATCTCGGTGCTCTCCAGTCCACCAGCGGCCAAGCGGGCTGTTTTCACAGCACGGTCTCGAGCACCAAACAACGCATCCTCGTCGGTGTCGTCGAACAGATCGTCTTCCGATTCATCGGTCTTGGGCTCTTCTTGGGGAGCCTGTTTCTCTTCTTCCAACGCCGGTTCACCGAACAAGTCGTCTTCCGGCTCGGCGGCCGGTGTGTCCTCGACCACGGGAGTTTCCTCGACAGCAGGCTCAGCGGCCGGCTCAGGATCTTGCGTGGCCGCATCAATTGGCTGCTCAGCAGCCTGGTCGTCACCGAACAAGTCGTCCAGGTCATCCGACTCTGGTTGTTCGGCCGGCGCTGGCTGCTCATCGCCACCGTCGTCGAACAAATCGTCTAGCTCGTTCTGCTGGCCAGCATCGGCCGGTTCATCGGCAGCCGGCTCTTCAACGGCCGGTGGTTCATCGCCACCGAGCAAGTCGTCCAACTCATCGGCTGGCTGTTCGGCCGGGGCCGGTTCTTCAGCGGGGGCTGGCTCTTCAACAGGCTGCTCCACGGCAGGTTCTTCCGCCACAGGTTGCTCGGCAGCCGGTTCGTCTTCCAAGCCCTCGAGCGGATCGGCCGCTTCAGGCTCGGGGATCACTTCCGACTCAGGAGCCGGTGCAGGTTCAGGGGCGACTTCTGGTTCAGCCGCTGCTTCTGGCTCAGCTTTCAACTCTGGTTGCGGCGTCGGTTCTTCACTCGGCAACGGCAACTCGAGCGCCGGTTCCGGCGATTCCATGGGCGGCTTTTGCGTGGTGTGTTCGTCGCTCGCTTCCGGCGCTTCAGGCGCTTGTTCGAGCGGCACCTCGCCTGCGACCTCGTCACAAGCTGAGTCCACTTCGCAAGGCGTGCACAACGAGTCGCACGGCACGCAAGGGTCGCACGGCACACAGCAAACCGGCCGGCAGACGCGATAACAGGCCCGATAACCGAACCAACGGCACGCCGATGCCGAATCGATTGTCATCAATACGACCAGAGACCAAACCAAACTAGAGCGAACCGAACGACGAAGTTTACGCATCGAAACGTTCTCCATGAAACCATGAACTCCGCACAACGGAATTTGGGCCACCAAACTCAAATTCAACCATTACGTGGGGAGAAACGACCTTTCGGACGAAAGGAACGTAAGGTAGGTAAAGCTCTATCGTAGTCAGCCCCTCAGCAGATCGCAAGGAGAGGGCGATTAAACCCAGTAATTCCAGGAGAATTGCAAAGTCGTTTTTTTGAAAAAACAGCGGTCGGTGACCGCTCGCGAAACGGCTGAATTTTTCTGTTTCGCGCTTTGGCCGCCGGCCGCTGCTTTGGTG
>JANQPJ010000402.1 GCA_028289525.1 Pirellulales bacterium | reverse complement strand
CTCAGTGGCAAGCGCCGACCGCCGACCGCTTCGATGGCATGTTTTTGCGGGCGGGCGAGACGTTGCGGTTACAGGCCGGAATGGCCAAGGTCCGTTTTCAGCGAGGCACCGAGGTCATTCTGGAAGGGCCGGCGACGTTTGCCGTGGCCGAAGAGAATCGCGGGGTTCTGGGCGCTGGCAAGCTAAATGCTCGGATTGTGCACCAGCAGGCCCAAGGGTTTGTGCTCGATACGCCGCGTGGTCAGGTCACCGATTTGGGCACGGAGTTTGGCGCGATCATACAGGCGGACGGCGAACTGCGCGTTCAGGTATTCGACGGATCGGTTCGGCTGGCTGCTCGGGACCAGAATGGCCGCACCGTATCAGCCCAAACGCTCACGGCCGGACACCATGGCGTAGTGGCCGTCGGCGGCCAGGTGCGAATTGACGCGGCGACTGCCAGGGCGATGGTGCGACGGCGTTTGCCGCCCGGCTCGAGGCCTCAGGTGATTGCCGTTTACGATGTCGCCGAGCGCGTTGGAGGCTCTGGCGCCTCGTTGTCGGCCGATGGTTGGGCAGGCGACGATCTGGCTAATTGGAAAGTCAAGTCGATCCAAGGGCTGGCTCGGCGCGACCGCTGGGTTGGCCGCAATTTTGGCGGCGGAAACCCTGGTCTGGCGACCGATGTCACCGCCTATGCCCGAAATGCCAATGATGGCGATAACACGATTCGTAGGCAGAACGACGCCGGTTTCTCCTATGCGATTTCCCCGCGTGCCCAACAATTCAGCCTAGAGATCGTCGCCCGATCGGGCGTAGGGTTCTGGGAAGCAGGGATCTGTCGCGGCAGCACGGTGTTGCTCGGCGTGGGGGCCGATATTTCGGGCCGGAACAAGTATTTTATCAAAACTGGCAACGCCAGCAGCGATCGGGTGTATGAGCCTGGGGCTCATGCGGTCCAGGACGCGGTGCACCTGGTGCAGGTTGATGTGAACCTGACGACCGGCACGGCCGACCTGCGGCTAGATGGAAAACGGCTGATCAACGACGTGGCGTTATCGAAGCCGACGGCCGCTTCGCTGGCCACGGCCGATGGGTTGGTCGTGCGGTCGGCCAGCCGTTTTGGCGGCCCGGCAAGGTGGACGCTGGCGGTGGTCGAGGCCGAGCAGTAGGAACGCGACGATTTCGCAAAAACCAACGGCCAGCGGCCAAAACGAGAAACAGATCGAATCTAAGACTTTGTCTCAAAACAAGCCAAATGAGAAATACAAGCCCGACGCGCAAGCGAGGGAGTGCTGCGAGTTGATCGTGTAATCCAGGATTCCCTCGCTTGCGCGTCGGGCTTGTATTGGCTTTGAAGCAAAATCGAGTGTTTCGCGCTTTACCACCGGCCGCTGCTGTTTTCCAGCCGGTTTTGGCGGTTTTCCGACAATTTGAAAAAACATGCGTAAGATTCACCAGCCGACTGGTAAAGTGAAATAGAAGGGTTTCGGCTCTTCTTGCGTAGATGCTCTTGACGGGGCGTTGATCTATCGTTGGCTTGAAAGCGGAAGCGTTGCGTGAGATCGGGGTTTGCCCTGATTTCCCGGCTCCTTTGTGGAGCGATGCGCGGATTGGCTTTCTGGCCAAGGTTCGGTAATCAATCGGGTGCGTGGCCAATGATCACTAAAAGAGGGCGGTTGTGTTGGATGGGCGTTGCCCTGCTTTCGTCGCGCGTTGGGTGCGGCGAGCGCAGGGTTGCGCCTATTTTTATGCGCTAGTGTTTCTGGTTGCTCATGTAAGGGCGGTCAGGGGTGGTGCTAAAAAAGAGGAGTTACCCAGCAGGGTTGTGAACGGCTTGCGGTAAAAGCGGTCAATTGCGGCCTTGAAAAAACGAGGGTAATTGCAGCCACGGAAAAATGAGATGAGGAAGGCTGTTCGGTTTGCGAAGGAGTGGCGTTTATAAATGCCACTTTAAATATAGCTTTTTAGGCAAAGGACAAAACAACGATTTTTTGGTGAAGCCCTGTCCGGTTCCACGGAACCGGAGCCCCGTCAAGCTTGGGCGAATGCACGATCGCGGTGATTCATTTTTTCAAATTGGGAGGGTTTGATGGTTGACTAACCCGACGCGTAAGCGAGGAAAATAACCAGAAATGCCTCGCTTACGCGTCGCACTTAGTAGGCCCTTAAAACTTCCTAGATTGAAAAAATGAAAAGCCCTGGAATGCACGATCACGATTTTAGGAATCAATTTTAAGAACAATCTCGACTCTATTTTCTCTTGGGGAGACTCACATGAAGACTCGATTTAGCCTGATGGCTCTGTTTTTCGCTTGCGTTGTGACGTTCACAACGAGCAGCACGCTGCACGCAACGACGTTCACCTATGACTTTGGAGACCAAGTTGGGGCTGCTGGCACTCAGCTTTCAAACGACGGTTGGATAGGGGCTGATCTTCCGAACTGGATTACTTCGGACTTTAGCGGCGACACCTATGCTCGCAACGACAACGGCGGCGACAATACGATCACGCGGCCGAACGACGCGGGATTCTCCTTTAATATTTCGGAGAATGAGACGTTCGTTAGTCTCTCGTTGGTGGTCCGGGCTGGAGTCAGCCAATTGTGGCAGGTAGGCATCAGCAACGGAACCAACTTCCTCTTTGGCCTTGGAGCCGATAACGATGGCACCAACCGATTCCATATTTTCGATGGCAATACACGGTTGCAGGAGACTCAAACGAATCCTGGGAATGCCATCGGTGATCAGCTGGTCACGTTGACCGTCGAAGCCGATCTGGTCGCTGGTACGGCCGATCTGATCTTGGACGGCGAGAATATTCTAAATGACGCAGTACTCAACAACGTCACGGCCGCGACACTGGCAACCGCCGACCGCCTATCCATTCGTACTACTGGAGCTACTGTTGGACCCGCCAGCTTTATCATCAACGTTGGCATTCCCGAACCGTCGACCGGTTTGCTCATCGGAATGGGACTCGTCGGCATCGTGATGCGGCGTCGCCGCAACCGTCGCAAGCCGGTTTTTAGCAACGCTGTCAAGGCACACACCAATGCCTTGGCGATGGCCTTGCTGGTGGGATGCGTGGTTCTGATCGCTTCGTCGCCTGCCCTGGCAGTGCCGTTTCCAGGCGGAAACGTTCCGGTGATTCACTACACTTTCGAAACCGACACCCTGCGGCCTGGCAATCAGTCGGTCGACAATCAAGGCGTCAGTGGTGATGACGATCCTGGGTTCTTTAACGGCACGGTGGTTTCAACTGGCGGACCTGGCCCAGGAGGGCATGGGTTTCTAAACCAGAGAAATTCGGCCTCAGGAGTCCAGGTTGGCGATTCGGTTAACAGCAGTCCCGATTTCACGGTTGCCGGGTTCTACCGTGGCACCGACACCACTGGCCGCTTCTTGGAATATGGCAGAAACCTTGGCGTCCCCCAACAATTTCGTTGGCTCATCGACTTTGATGTTATCAATCCAGGCTTCGTCTCGCTGGGAACTCAACGAGGTGTCAACGGCTTTGTGACCCACGAGACAACTCTGGAAACCAGCCGCATTGCCGATGGCGAGTGGCATCATCTGGCCGTTACCTGGGAAAGTGGCGTCGAATTCAAGATTTATCTGGATGGAGTTCTGGAAGACACGGTTGCCCTTCCCTCGGCTGAGAGCTTGCAATTTTTGGACTCCGGCAGCCCTGAAGTCTTGACCTTTGGAGCGGCGGGCGGAGGAATCAACCCGATCTTCGGCGATTACGACGAACTGCAAATCTTTGGCGCCGTTCTCTCAGAAGCTGAAGTGGCGTTCGTGGCCAACTTTGTGCCGGAGCCGTCGACTGGCCTGCTCTTAAGCTTCGGTCTGTTCGGCCTGATGATGCGACGCAAGACGCGGTCGAGAGGATAGGGCCTTTGAATTTCTGATTTCTGATTTGGAATTTAGGATTTGACGCGAGTAACGCGTACTAACAACTAAAAACCAACAACGAACAACTCCTTTCCGTGTCTCTGAGAGATTCTAAAAAACAGAAAAAAGAATTGCGAGTTGTAAACTGTAAACGATGTACTTTTGCCCCTTAGCCGCGATGTAACACATCGCTGGACAGAGCAACGCATCTGAGAGACATGTGAACTCCGGGGGTTTCACTTGATTCGCGCGTGTCCGGCGACGCGTTGCGTCGCGGCTAGAGCACAAGAGCACATCGTTCACAACTCAGCATTCCTTGTTTTGAACATTGAAATTTCGAATTTCGAATTTGTTTCGGATTTCGTGCTTCGGATTTCGAATTTAACTCCTCAGGCTCCCCATGCGATCGAACAAATCTCAACCTGGTTTTACTTTGGTCGAACTGTTGGTCGTAATCGCCATCATCGGCATCCTGGTGGCGCTGTTGGTGCCGGCCGTGCAGAGTGCCCGCGAGACGGCCCGGCGTTTGGAGTGCGCGAACCATCTCAAACAGATCGGTCTGGCGATCAATGCGTATGCCGTCGCGAATGAGGTGCTGCCGGCCGGGCATTGGTCGAGCCTGCAGGCGAGCGGCGGTGGCACTTGGTGTCGCGCAGGTTCGGGCACGGTCTCACATTACGGAGCACCTTGGTCTGTGTCGATCTTGCCGTTTCTCGAACAGACGGTGATCTACGACAAGTTTGATTTAAGTCAGCATTTTGCGGCGCGGGGCAACGCGGCTTTGCCGTCTGAGCCCAACAAAACTCTGTCGCAAAGACCGCTGGAATCCTATCACTGTCCCTCCGACTCGAACTCAGCCGGTAGCAGCATCTCGAACTATGTCGGCGTGCAAGGCGGCGGCGACACGCCTGCCTGTTCTGCAACTCGCAATTGGCGTGGGTATTACCTGAACGGTCCGCTCCACCACAATTCCCAGCATAGACCGTCTGCTCTGCGGGATGGCATGTCGAACATTTTCCTGGTTGGGGAGACGATTTATCAGGCCTCCGAGTCTCCTCACGATATGACTTGGGCCAGCAGCCACAAGGTCACGAACTGGGCAGTCCCGTTTATGCTGTCCGCTGCTTGGCTGCCGATCAACGGGGTGCCGCCTAACCCCGATGGGACGCTTCGGGCGGGATACAACTCCGCTTCGGCCGCGTTTGGCAGCCATCATCCAGGCGGCTGTCATTTTGTCTTCTGCGACGGCAGCGTCCATTTTGTCTCTGAGACGATCGACCATGTCACCTATCAGCAGTTGGCGGTTCGCGACGACGGATTTCCACGCGAAGGGTGGATTCCATGAGGCGGTCTATTCCGCTGG
>JANQPJ010000418.1 GCA_028289525.1 Pirellulales bacterium | reverse complement strand
GACCTCTCCAACCGAGAAAGGCTTTCCTTGAACTTTGTTTAAACCGCTTGCGTCGATCAGGAAGGTCGACCGCAACACGGCACGCAATTGGCCCATGTTTAGCTCGGGCACGAGAATTTTTTGATAGCGCGACAGCAGCTCGCCCAAATTGCGCGGGAACGGGTCCAGATAGCGGAGATGGCAATGGGCCACCGAGTGCCCCGTGGCCTGGCACTGCCGGACGGCCGTCGCACACGATCCATAGGTTCCGCCCCAGCTGACCACCAGCAGTTCGCCCGACTCGGGGCCATCGACCTCTTGAAGCGGAATGTCGTCTGCCACGCCGGCCACCTTGTTAGCCCGCAAGTCGACCATGTGCTGGTGATTTTCGGGATCGTAGCTGACGTTGCCGGTCAAATCCTGTTTTTCCAGACCGCCGATTCGATGTTCCAAGCCCTTGGTTCCCGGGACCGCCCAAGGGCGGGCCAGGCGTTCATCACGCGCGTAGGGCAAAAACGTGTCGCCGTTTTCGGTCGGGCCGGGATGCTGGATTTCAATTTGATTCAAGCTTTCTATCTCGGGAATCCGCCAAGGCTCTGAGCCGTTGGCAATGTAACCGTCGGTCAGCACCACCACCGGGGTCATGAAACGCTGGGCAATTCGCCAGGCTTCCTGCGCCGTGTCGAAGCAATCGGCCGGACTACGGGCAGCCAAGATCGGCATAGGGCATTCGCCGTTGCGACCGTGAAGTGCTTGCATCAGGTCAGCCTGTTCGGTCTTGGTCGGTAGCCCGGTCGAGGGTCCACCGCGTTGCACATTCACAATCACCATCGGCAATTCAGCCATGACGGCCAATCCCATGGCCTCGCCTTTCAAAGCGATGCCAGGACCGCTCGAGGCCGTCACGGCCATCTCGCCGGCAAACGCGGCGCCAACCGTGGCGCACACAGCGGCAATCTCGTCTTCTGCCTGAAAGGTCATCACGTCAAACTGCTTGTGCTTGCCCAACTCGTGCAGAATGTCGCTGGCCGGGGTGATCGGGTATGCCCCGAGGAACAACCGCTTGTTGCTACAGTGGGCCGCCGCGATCAGGCCCCAGGCAAGCGCCGTGTTGCCCATGATGCTACGATAGGTTCCTGGCGACAGCTCGGCCTTGTCGACCTTGTATTGGTTGCCGATCGCCTCGGTCGTTTCGCCATAGTGGAAGCCGGCGTTGAGCGCCTTGCGGTTGGCTTCGGCAATTTCAGGCCGTTTGCCAAATTTTTCCTCGATGTAGCGAAGCGTCGGGTCGAGCGAACGATCGTAAAGCCAGAACACCAAGCCCATGGCCAGGAAGTTGCGGCACCGGTCGGCCTCCTTCTGGCTCAGGCCCAGCCCTTCGACGGCCCCTCGGGTGAGCTTGGTCATCTGAACTTCAAACACCTGATACTCTTTCAGGCTATCGTTATCCAGAGGGTTTTCCTCGTAGCCAGCCTGGCCCAGGCTCTTTTTGTCGAACGCGTCGCGATTGACGATCAGAATGCCGCCTTGTTTGAGGTCGGCCAGGTTGGTGACCAGGGCCGCCGGGTTCATGGCCACGAGGGCATCGACCGTGTCGCCCGGCGTGTAAATTTCTTTGCTGGCAAAATGGATTTGGAAACCGCTGACCCCGGCCTTGGTGCCTCGGGGAGCACGGATTTCGGCCGGAAAATCGGGAAACGTAGCCACATCGTTGCCGGCCAAGGCCGAGGTGTTGGAAAGCTGCGTACCGGCGAGTTGCATCCCGTCGCCGGAGTCGCCGCAAAAACGCACGGTTGCCGAGTCGAGATCGACGATCAATTTGTCCGACTGGGTCGAAGTAACCATGAGAGTAAGCAAATCCTCTTCAAGCTGTCTGAATGAGCGAGCGTAGGTGCTGCCAAGGATCGAGCGAGTAGACCAACCACACGACGATCGGAAGTCAAGCCGGTTCCCAGCGGGTTAGGCCCCTTCTCGGGTCTCCATCGGCTGGTTAGGACTGGGAGGCAAGTTATAGACTGATTGGGGAAAGTGCTCGACCAGATAACGGACAATGCCAGAGACTTTCAAAATTCCTGAAGGGCGGCGATCTTGGTCGATAATCGGCAAACGTCGATAGCCTCCGGCGGCCATTTTTTTGATCGCTTGGCCAACCGTGTCGTCGACGCCAATCGTGGCCGGGTCGGACACCATGAGGTCTTCGATCGGCGTGGTTAAATCACGCCCAGAGGTCATGAAACTCAGCGCGTCGCGTTCCGTGAAAATGCCGGCCAGTTTGCCATCCCGGCAGACGAGCACGCTGCCGGTGTTCTGGGCCTTGAGCAACGCCAACACTTCGCCCACAGTGGCGCCAACCTGGACCATCAAGGGATCGACTGGCGCGGCGTCGGCCACCGTTTCACTTTGCAAGTTTAATTCGAATGCCACGTTCTGGAACCTTTGGTATCAATCAACAAGAGAGCTAAAACCGTTCAGATGCCCAAGCAGCATTGAGCAACCTATCGCGCGACGCCATGCGTGCCGACCAACCTTGTGCATGCTTTTGGGTGGGCGTTGGTTTTGCGGAAGGATTCGGGAGGGACAGCTCGCGCTGGCGCAAATGAAACGATCGGCCACACATCATGACAAACCAAGCCCAAACTCGTGGCAACAGGGCTCTGCACTCCGACGACACACCGCAGTCGCCGACAAAACCTATTTGCATCTTAACTTTGCATGGCCAGTCGCACCGTCGACCAGTGCAGACACCAAACCCGGAAAGCAACACCATCTCAGTAGGGTACACCCAGACTCATTGGCCACCCTATCCTACCCAAGGGATCAAGCGTCCTTCGGAAATCTACCACGACACTATCTGCTTTTGAAGGGCAATCGAGAGATTTTCCTCACCTCTCGTCCCCTTGATCAGGTGGTCGGTAAAATGGCTGCAAATCGATCCCCCCCTGCTCCTCCTCTTCGAGCAATTTGAGCCGGCGTTCCATCTGTTCGAGTCGTCGGGCTAGCTGGGGTAGCTGCAACTGATCCTCGGCCACCGGTTTTGGCGCCGGCACGGCCGGATAGCCAAGCTGCCGATGGAGCGCGGAGAACAACAGCAAAGGATCTTTATGGCGATTGGCGGCCGCGATTCGTCCCTCACGGATGCCAAACAGCGGGGGCTCTCGGGGTTTGTCGGCTGCACGGCGGCCTTGCTGCTGGAGGCCATATTCGCTCCTCAGGTAGATCAGGTCGGCCAGCTCGACCATGCCGACCTGACGGCGGACCACGCGAATCCACGACTGCCAGGGTTCGTCAAACAGGGGGTCCAGAGCCAGTGCCTGCAGGCCACGGTCGTATCGCAAACGGTTGCGGCAGATCGCCTCGAGCGCGTAGAGAAACATTCCTTGAGGGGGCGCTTCGGCAGCCAGATAGTCGGCCTGCCGCTCGAGGATTTGGAGCGCCACGCGGAGGTCAAATCGGCCGAGTTCGTTTTCGGCTTCTTCAATCACATAGGTCTGGAAGGGGGTAAAATAGTGATCCAGACGCCGCATCGCCGGAGCAAATGCGCCTTGATGCTTGAGTTCCGATAGCATGAAGTCGATCGCCATCGGCAGCTTCGTTGTGGCCAGAATCTCTTCGCGGATCGCTGCCAGGAGATCTTGGGCAGCCTCTTGGCCTTGCAGCCGTTGGCCGAGCATACGAAACAGATAGCTCTGCTCGATATATTCCTCCCGTTCGAGAAGTGGCATCGCTTATTGGCTTTCAAGCTTGGAGTAGGACTCTGGCATCTTTTGGAGAAAAGCAGCGACCGGTGGTCAAAGCGCGAAACAGAAAAATCCAGCCGTTTCGCGAGCGGCCACCGGCCGCTGTTCTTTCCTGAGCATGACTTTGCAGTTGCCCTGCCTGAAAGTCCGACTCATTGGAAAAGCACGATCGACCACACTATAATATCGTGTGGTTCGTTTGCCTTGAAAATAAAAAGATTCCCTCCACAAAAATACTCCCCCCTGGCGTTCTAGCCATTTGAGCTCCCATGTCGAAACTCTTCTCATCCGTCGAATCGGCCGTTGAAGCCATTGCTCGCGGCGAAGTCATCATTGTCGTAGACGCCGAAGATCGCGAAAACGAAGGCGATTTTATCTGTGCCGCGGAAAAAGTGACGCCTGAGATTGTCAATTTTATGATCTCGCGGGGCCGTGGCCAGCTTTGCATGCCTATCTTGCCGGAAGATAGCGAACGCTTGAAGCTGGGGCAAATGGTCGATCAGAACACGGCGCCACTAGGCACCGCCTACACGGTTCCAGTCGACCATCGCAGTACGCGTACCGGGATCACAGCGGCCGAGCGGGCCAAAACGATTCAGGCACTCTGCGACCTGGCCAGCAAGCCGACCGATTTTGTCCGGCCGGGCCACCTCTTTCCCTTGGTTGCCAAGGAAGGCGGCGTGTTGCGGCGGGCTGGCCACACCGAAGCGGCGGTCGACCTGACCCGCATGGCAGGGCTCAGGCCGTGTGGCGTGTTGTGCGAAATTCTCGACCAAGCCGGAGATCGGGCTACGCGCGATGAATTGCTCGAGCTGGCCCGTACCGAGCAACTCCAAATCATCTCGATCGAACAGCTCATCGCCCATCGTCGGGTGCGCGAAAAATTAGTCTATCGGCTGGCCGAAGCCCGAATGCCAACCAAGTATGGCGAAGGCTCGATCGTTGCCTATGGCGTGCAGTACGAGAGCCAGCAGCCGGTCGTGTTGGTGATGGGCGACTTGAGTAAGGTTGATGCACCGTTGGTTCGTCTGCACTCATCCTGCTTCACCGGCGACCTGCTCGAATCGCTGCGCTGCGACTGTGGCGATCAGTTGCACATGGCGCTCGAAATGATCGGCAACGAAGGCGTCGGAGCGCTTGTCTATCTGCCACAAGAAGGCCGAGGCATCGGGCTGGTCGAGAAGATCAAAGCCTATGGGCTGCAAGACCAGGGGCTCGACACGGTCGAAGCCAACGAGGCGCTCGGCTTCAAAGCCGATCCGCGCGACTACGGCGTCGGGCTGCAATTGCTGAAAGACCTCGGCCTCACGCGGGTTCGGCTGTTGACCAACAATCCGAAGAAGACCGATGCGTTTATCTACGGAGGTTTTGACCTAGAAGTGGTTGACCAGGTGCCAATCATGCCGCCGATGAACGAACACAATGCCCGTTACCTGGCCACCAAACGCGACAAAATGGGGCATCAGTTGCCTGGCGACTAGGATAGACAACGCCACAGGGTTTACGAATCACCAGAAATACAAGGCGCGACGCGCGAGCAAGGGAGGGAAGACGTTCCACTCAAATTCCCTCGCTCGCGCGTCGCACCTTGTATTATACCCAGAGATTACGACCTGGACGATTCACGATTGCCACTGCGTGGCTAAAACGCGCAACTTCAAAACGCGCAAGCGAGGGAGTTCTTGGCAAATGATTCCCTCGCCCCTCGCTTCAGGCTTCAGGCTTCAGAGTTGATGCGAAAAACAGGCTTTGACCCAACGAACGGTTGCCTGGGCACAACCCCATCACCGATGGGCCGCGTGATCTGCCTGACCTGTCCTTTCCGGGGCAACTTCTTCGACCCATTCTTCTTCTGAAAAATGAGGCCCATGCCCGGTCTCTTCTCCCACGGTTCGGCGATATCCTTCACGTATGCGTTTGGGCGCCCAAGGGAACGGAGGGCCAGGCTCGAAAGCAGGCTGTCCAGGCGGCGTTTTGTTAAACAAGTGACTGGAAAGATCGTCCACGCGTTGCAGTGATTTGTTTTCGCCTTCGACCGGGGTCGTGATGACATGGGGCGTAATCAGCAACACCAACTCCGTCTTCAGGTCTTGGTCAAACTCTCGACGGAACACTCGACCAACCACCGGGAGATCACCGAGCAGCGGAACCTTGGTCTGGCTGCGCGAAACAGTTTCGCGAATCAGACCGCCAATCGCCACGGTGTAGCCATCCTTGGCAACGACAATCCCTGACACACTTGCTGTATCGACCGTGTCGACCGGAAACTCCGTGATTCCGCCTCCCGTGCCCGAGACGGGAATGACGGCGCCGTCTTCGTTCACGGTTGAATTTTCTTGGTTGATCACCAGGGTTACCGTTCGGTCGGCGTTGATCTTGGGAATCAATACCAGGCTGGTCCCAATCTCTTCCACCACCGTGTCGGGCGTGGTGACGGTGGTTGTCGCTCCGGCGCCCGGGGTGACCACGCCCGAGCTGACACTGCGCGTCAAAACTCGTTCTTCGCCAACAAAGATGCGGGCTAAACGATTGTTCGAGGCCAACAGAAGTGGTGTGGCGACCGTGTCGGCTCGACCGGTTGTCTCCAGCATTTCAATTCGGGCGCGAATGCTATCGTTAAGGAATTGATAGACCAATGTACTACCGGCCTCGACCGGAAAATTGCCGGCGCCCAATACGCTTCTGGCCGCCGTAGCCGCATTGCTCAAGAACGGATTGCGCGTGTTTTGAGTGGCGGCGCTTGGGCCCTGCGGGCCGTCGTTGAATTGCAAATCAAAGAGCGAACGGAAGCTGTCGTCGAGCGTCACTTCTAAGATCTTCATTTCGAGCAACACCTGAGGTGTCGGCCGATCAATCTCGTGGACCAGCCGGTCGATGGATTCCATCGCATTGGTATCACTTGTACGGACAATCACAAGATTGTGCTGGCGGTTCAAGGTAACGTAAATCAACGGTTCGCGTTGGGTGATGCCGCGCACCGCCTCTTCGGAAACCTCGCCGTTGCGACCGGTTCGCTGCTGGACCGCGTCTTGGATTCGTTGTTCGAGTTGAGCGATCTGGCCTGAGGAGAGCGCCTCGTCTGGCAAAGCTTGGTCGCGAAGGGGAGATTGTTGGCCGAACTGGTTTTGCCCTAGTCCGCGACCGAATCGATTGGAACCGCCACCAAAACCGCCGCCACCGAAGCCGCCGCTACCGAAACCACCACTAAAGCCGCTGGTTCCAAACCCGCCCCCGGAGCCGGTGATGCCACCAAATCCGCCAAAATTGCGGCCCGTCCGGTTGCCAATCCCTCCGCCAGTGTCGAGCAACTGTTCGGAAACTTGAGAGCCGGTGGCCAGCAAGATATCGTCGTCCACGGCTCGAATATTCAGAATCACTCGGTCTCCGTACAAGTCTTCGATCGAGTTGGCAATGCTCAACGCGTTGGGATGCATGAGGGTGAACACTCGCGTGACGTCGTCGCGGCGGATGATCAGGTCTTCCTGGTACTGCTCAGTCGTGAGAATCCGTACGGTGCCGGTGTTCGGGTCTTCGCGATACCAGAGCCCGGCGATCCGCGACATGGTTTCGATCGCGTCGATTGCCCGAACGTTGCGAAGGTAGAGCGTGACTTGTTGTTCGCCGGCCTCTTGAGTCGCCACGACGTTCAAGCCGGAAAGCTCGGCGATCAGTCGAGCACCCTCTTGAACAGTGCTCTGTTTCAACTCGAACTGACGCAAAACGTGGTCTCGGTTGGTCGATCTGCCTTGCCTATTGGGCACAGGCAACTCTTGCGCAACACACCATGCGACTTGGCAACCGAGCAATGCGATGCTCAAGATGCCCGGTCCGAATTGTTGGAAGGTTTTTAGCATTTGACCAGCTTCTTTAGCGGATGATAATTCGTGCGTTGGTAGCCGAATCGGAAAGTTCAACGGAGGTTGAGTTAATTTGGGTGACCACCATTTGTTGCGGTCCGAACTCGCCGTTCCAGGTGATGGTCTCTCCACGAGAAGCCATCATCGAACCATCTGTGCCCAAATCGAGCAGAGCGATCGTCTGGCCATTCGCATTGCTCGAGACGCCTTTGAGGCGAATGTTCACGGTTTGTTTCGATGGTCGCGGCTTTTCCTCATCGCTCGAAGCCAGCGTGCGCGTGGCGGAAACCTGGATTTCGTGAAAGCGATGTTTTACAGACGCCAGCGGGGTTGGCTTGTCCACGGGGCTCGATTTTGCTGGGGGAGCCAGCACTTTGGGATTCCGAAGCATGTTTTTTGCCGAACTCGACTGAAACAGCGCTTGTTCGACTTGCGCCAGGCGTGATTCCCGCTGTCTGCCTTGGTCCTGGACTCTTGGCAATCGGCGAAGCAGCGTTTTTTCGACTTGCACCAGGCGTGGCTCGCCAGATGACTTTGAATTTGAAGTGGCCGGACTGCCGTTTGCATCACGACGGACTTTGACTTCGTCGAGCAAGCTGGCCGGTGCTTCGTCGCCGTCGATCACCACTCGGCGTAACGGCTGCTTCTGCTCGACGGTCGCCCAAGGTCGCTCATGGCAACCGGCCGAGAGCATGGTGAGGCTCATCAAGCTGATGGCAAACATTGCGAAAGGAGCGCGCATGACAACCGTTCCGGCTTTCTTGAGATATCCATTTCCTGGTTCATCGGTCATCGCCCCCGGGGTGATGTCCTCGTGAGACCACCGTTGTGGAAACGGCAGACGCATTCGGACGAGTCACCACCGTGAGACGACAACGGCAGTGGCTCACCGAATTGGC
>JANQPJ010000391.1 GCA_028289525.1 Pirellulales bacterium | reverse complement strand
GCTCTAGTGGACGATGACATTCGAATTTGAGGGTTGCAAGCTTCTGTTTGCCCCCTAGCCGCGACGCGACGCGTCGCCGGGGCCCCACAAAAACAAATGAACTCAGGTACTAGGCTGCTCGCTAGCCATCAAACATGCTCGATCCGCATGACACGATTGCCGCCATTGCGACCCCGCCGGGCGGCGCTGCTCGAGGTATGGTGCGGATTGCCGGCCCCCAGACGCCGGCATGCCTGACGCGGCTGTTTCATGCCGATGAGCCGCAACGTTTGGCGTCGGCCGAGCGATCTGCGGTGCTGCCTGGTTCGGTCGAGATTGGCAAGCCAGGGCGGTTGCTGCCGTGTGACCTGTGGTATTGGCCTGGCCAGCGAAGCTATACTCGAAGTCCGGTGGCTGAACTGCATACGTTCGGCTCGCCGGCATGTCTGGAGTTGTTGCTCGAAGCGGTCTGCGATGCCGGAGCCCGACTGGCAGCGCCTGGCGAGTTTACCCTGCGAGCTTTTTTGGCCGGTCGGCTCGATTTAACCCAGGCCGAAGCGGTGCTGGGCGTGATCGACGCGCGGACCGAGCGTTCGCTTCAGGTAGCGCTGGAGCAGTTGGCCGGCGGAATGGCCGATTCGCTTGGCCGTTTGCGCGAAACTCTGATCAACGTGCTGGCCCAACTAGAGGCCGCGCTCGATTTCGTTGATGAGGACATCGAGTTTATCTCGCGCGAAGAGCTGTTGCAGCAACTCGCCGGCGCTCGTTCGGCGGTCGAGGCGGCACGCGTCAAGATGGAGTCTCGCGGCAACACGGAAGAAGAGCCGACGGTCGTTTTGGCCGGGTTGCCCAATGCCGGCAAGAGCAGCCTGTTCAATGCCCTGGCCGGCCACTCCCAGGCAATCGTGTCTGCCCAGCCCGGCACGACTCGCGACTACCTGACCGCTCGCATTGAAACGGCCGGCATTGCCTGTCAACTGATCGACACTGCCGGCGTCGAGCCGGCGACCGCAGGCATTGCCAGAGAGGCCCAGCAAATGACGGCTGCCCAACAAGCCACGGCCACGCTGCGTCTGGTGTGCATCGACGCTGGCCGTGCGATGACTGCCTGGGAACGGGAACAAATCGACCTGGCCCAGGAAACCGACGAGACCCTGGTGGTGTTGACCAAAATCGACCGGCCGCGGGTGCTCGGCCGGTTGCCTGGCGCGGTCGAAACGAGCGGCGTCACTGGCCAAGGGCTAGACCGTTTGCGAGATGAGATCGCCTTGCGTGCCAGCCAGTCGGTGTTGCGCGACGTGAACGTCGTGGCTGGCACCGGGCTGCGGTGTCGCGACAGCTTGCGCCAGGCGGCCGAGTCGCTCCAGCGGGCACAACAGTTGGTCAATGCCGACGAGGGCGAAGAGCTTGTGGCGGCCGAGCTCAGGGTGGCGCTCGAAGCCATCGGCTTGGTGGTAGGCGCGGTCTCGACAGATGATATTTTAGATCGGATCTTCAGCCGGTTTTGTATCGGCAAATAAGCCGACCGTCGGTGGGCCAATCAACAGGAATGGAAACGCGCATGACGCAGGAAGATTGCAAAGTCCTATTTAAAAAAGAACAGCGG
>JANQPJ010000387.1 GCA_028289525.1 Pirellulales bacterium | reverse complement strand
CCGCTGTTTTTGCGAAAGAAGACGACTTTGCAAGCCTCCTACGCCATTTCAAGCAATCCTTGACGACCGTGGAAAGGCCGGACTACCATAGAACCTTCTAGACGGTTTCTTTGCAAGGGTATCTATGTCTCGTTTTGCGCAGCGTTGTTTTCTGATCGTACTGGCCTTGGCGCTGATCGTAGGCTGCGGCGAAAGTGCCCAAGAGATCGCCCAGCGCCACTACCTTGAAGGGCGTCAAGCAGCGAAAAAACGCGATTATCAGCAGGCATTCCAAAAGTTCACCGCCGCGATTCAGGCTGACCCGAAGATGGTCAACGCCTATCGCAGCCGCGGTCTGGCGTTGGAGAAGACCGGGCAACTCGATAAAGCCATGGACGAGTATACCAAATCCGTGGAAATCGACCCTCAGTATGTCGTAGGCTATCTGAGTCGCGGCAAGCTGCATTTCACCCGAGGTGAATACCAACAGGCGATCGAAAACATGATGGCCGCCTTGAAAATCCAACCGCGTTCGGCCTACGCCTATCGGTATCTGGGACGAGCGCGTTTTGAGTTGGGCGACCTGGCTCAGGCCCTCGAAGACCTGAACCAAGCGGTGAGCATGGATAAGGACAACGCCGCAGGGTATTACCGGCGTGGTCTATGTCGGTTTGCCCAGGGCGACTATGCCGGAGCGAGTACCGATTTCCAAGAAGCGATTTGGTATGATTCGAAACATGCCGACGCCTATTGCCGGCGTGGATGGGCCTACTATGAATTGGGGAACGATGCGGCGGCCATCGACGATTCGAAACGGGCAATCAAGCTCAATCCTAAGTGGGCCGATGCCCATTTCAATCTGGCGCGCATCTATGCCACTTCCCCCAAAAGGATTTACCGCGATCCCCTAAAAGCAATCGAGCACGGCAAATTGGCTTGCAATTTGACCGATCGCAAAAATTGGTACTGTCTGGCGGCCTATGCCTCGGCCTTGGCCGAGGGAGGCAAGTTCCGGCCAGCGATCAAGGTCCAACAAATGGCCATCAAACGCGCGCCGGCAGACGAGCGTCAACGGCTGCAAGAACCGTTGGCCCATTATCGGCAACGCAAGCCCTGGCGGCGTCCCGCGCGGCAAGCAATGACTCATAACAGCGAACCACAATTGGCGCAGGAAGCGTCTTAGTACTACAGCGCTGGATTGCCAGGAGTTGTTGTTATCGGTCCCCTTGGCAAGCATGAAAGGCTGACGGCCATGACCGCTGTCGTCGATCAACCGCCTGACGAGCCGTTGTTGGACGATGGGACCAAGCTAGGCGGCTGGTGGCATGCCACCGAAACGGCAGGCGAGATGATCTGTGACCTTTGTCCTCGGGCATGTCATCTGCGGCCTGGCGATCAAGGGTTCTGCTTTGTTCGTGAAAACCGAGATGGCCGGATGGTGCTGTCGACCTATGGTCGCAGCACCGGGTTTTGTATCGATCCGATCGAGAAAAAACCGCTCAACCATTTCTATCCCGGCACCAGTGTTTTGTCATTTGGCACGGCCGGTTGCAACTTGGGCTGCAAGTTCTGCCAAAACCACGACATCTCCAAATCGCGCGAGGTGGCGCGTCTGAGCGAAGCCGCGACGCCCGAGGCGATTGCCCGAGCGGCCAGCGAGTTGGGCTGTCGGAGCGTGGCATTTACGTACAACGATCCGGTGATTTGGGCCGAGTATGCGATCGACACCGCTCGTGCCTGTCGAGCGCTGGGCATTAAAACCGTGGCGGTTACCGCTGGCTACATTACGCCCCTGGCTCGTGCGGCATTCTTCGAATTTTTTGATGCCGCGAACGTCGATCTCAAGGCATTTACTGAAACGTTCTATCAACAACTGACACTCTCCCATCTTGAACCAGTGCTGGAAACGCTCCGTTGGCTGAAACAAGAGACCGAAGTGTGGTTGGAAATCACCAATCTGATCATCCCCCAGGCAAATGATTCAAGCGACGAACTCCGGCGAATGTGCGACTGGATTCTTGAAGCCTTGGGCGATCAAACGCCAGTGCATTTCACGGCCTTCCATCCCGACTTTCGATTGCTCGATCGTCCGGCCACCCCGGCCGCGACACTCTATCAGGCACAAGATTTGGCCCAGCAGGCCGGGCTGAAATATGTCTACCCTGGGAATCTCCAGAATCCGGCAAGGCAGAGTACCCACTGCCCCGGCTGTGGCCGTGTGGTAATCGAACGCCAAGGCTATACGCTGGGCGACTATCACATCCAGCAGAACCGCTGTGAGGATTGCCGATCGACTGAATCGACGAAACGTCCAGCCGCCGGCCCGCAGTCGCGGATATCGCATCGGCGCACGCGGCAAAAAATGGCGTGCCCAGCAGGTCTTTCGGATTTTGCGCCATGTGCGGCCCGATCTGCTAGGCTATCGTGATGGGCGACGCCCCGCGCATGTCTGGACAGATCAGCAACGAGCACTGCTCGGCACGATGACCGACCAAGCACTGGCCGACCAGCTCGGCATCAATCGAGTGCTCGTCTGCCGGGAGAGACGGCGACTAAAGATCGAGCCATACGAGGAAAGAAAATGAGATCCAAATCAACCAAACGCATCCAGGCGGAAGGTAAGTTTGTGGTCGCTGGTCTATACAGGCTGACCGGTTGCGACCTCGATTACCTGGATCGAGACAACCCGACAGATGATCTGCTGGAGGCGCGGAAACAGGTGCTGCACAGTTTGCGATCTGCCGCGCGCAAGATGTCGCTGAAAGATCTGGACGTGCTGTACAGTGCATTTGATGGCTTTACCCGCGACGGCAAGTCTCTCGGGTAAAAACGACAAGATGCAAAATTCGCAGGCAACGCTCTACGGAGCGACCTTGAGCCGAGTGGTTATTCTGCTCGGCTCTTTTTTTGCGCGTGGCATAATCTCGCAGCTGGCCACGTATGCCGCTCTGGTTGTTATCATTCTTTTCGATGATGTCTATTGCTGCCAGCAATCCCTGAACCGATGGCACCGAAAATAAAAGCGATGAGCACGAAACCAAATCCAATGAAACCGAAAACTGCAGAAACGATTCCGAACAGAAGTAAAATCAGTCCTATTACTCCGAATGTAATGCCAATCATCATCAGCGTGAAGCCAACCCGCTTCGCAGTCGGAAGTTCGCAGCTATCTGTTCGGTCTATCTGCAAGGTCACTTCGTCGGATGGATATTCGATGGTGATCGACGCTTTGCATCGCGGACATTCGGCCGACTGGCCCACCATCTTGTCCGGCGCTTTGATCGCAGCGTTGCATTTTGGGCATTGGATTCGGAGCGTCAAAGATCAATCCTCGCCACTGCGGACATCCGCCAATCCGCAGCATTGATACTGGTCACCGCCGAATCACCGACTATGATTTTTCACCAGAACTTCATTGCCTGTGACAGTGTGCTGTCACAGGCGAATACTAGGGTTGCAAGGTTGCGGCGAAGAAAACCAAATTGACAACGAGGCGGAGAATGGGCACAATCTATCAAAGTCAAAGGTGGCGGCGTGCCTCGTTGGAGCGAGGCACCATCGGCCACTTCGACCAATCCCCGAACACACCGAGGAATGGAGTCCATGGCACCGCCATATTTTCTATCGGCGCACGCTGCGCCGCAATCTGTACACATGTATTTCTGGCGCTCGAGTTACGCGCCTGTGTGCGAGAGTCTCAACCGGCCGAGCTGGCCAGGAGGTGCCTATTGAGCGTGTGATTTAGCAGATCAAAAGACGGGGGCCAGGCTGAAACTGGCCCCCGTCAATCAATTTTATATCCGCCGTCAGGCCCAAGTTTTCTCAGACGCAAGCCTGGCCGGCAAAACCGAAATTAGGGACCACCTGGCCCCCGCGTAGAAGGTACGCGCTATTATGGGGGCTGCCGTGGAGCCTGTCAAGAAGAAAGGCTGCCACCGATGGCGAACGAAAATTACGAACGTGCGATGGAGTATTTTGCCCGAGGGCTTGCGGAATTGGTTCAATCGGTCGCTGCCAATGGGGCCGCGATTGTCGAGGTGAGCCCCGAGGCGTTCGACCTGAATGGAGCGTGCAAATATCTGAGCGTTTCAAAAACCACGCTCTACGAACTAAATCTGCGAACCGTCGACATTGGCGGTCGCAAGTGGCTCAAAAAAGACCTTGATAAATATCTGGCCAGCGCCAGAAGAAAGCGTCCCAAATAAATGAGCAGCCGATCGACCATGCCCAATGGCCGACAGCACGTGTTTTTCTCCTATCGAGGAAAAAGATACACCTGCCGGCTAGGGCTGGTGTCGGTCGCAGACGCCGAGGAGTTTCGCGCGAAGCTTGACCTGCTCATCAAAACCCGCAACCTATCACAGATGCTGGCCCCCGAGCTGTCGGCCTGGGAGCGTGGCCTAAGTGATCCACCGCGTGGCACGCTCGTCACCGCTGGCCTGGTCGAGGCCAACATTCGCCGCTCGATCGAAGATCTCATCACGGCCGACGAAAAGCAGTGGAAGGCCAGGGGCAATAAGCGTTCGACGCTTGAGGCCCACCAGCCGGTCTGGCGGAACCTGCGAACGCACTTTAAGAAGAAAGACATCCGCCGGCTCACGCCCGACGACGCGGACGAGTTTCGCCTCTACCTGACCGAGCGGGGCCGAATCAACGGCGGCAAGCTCGCCAAGGGCACCGTCACCAAACGCTGCAAAACCGCCCGCGAAATTTTCGAGATTGCGGTCCGTAAGAAATGGATCGAGGAGAATCCATTCGGCCAACGGCCTCAGAAGACGCCTCGCGACACGTCACGCGATGTCTACGTCTCAGGAAAAACAATCGAGAAGCTGATCGCCGGCAGCGGTGATCCAGAATTTCGCCTGCTGCTGGCGATGGCTCGATATTTTGGCCTGCGAGGCATCTCGGAAATCCACGCGCTCGAGTGGTCGTGGGTCGACTGGGCCGCCAATACGATCAGCATCTTGGCACCCAAGACCGAGCACCACGACGGGCAGGGATGGCGGCAGGTGCCGATTTTCCCTGAGGTGGCCCCGCATCTGGATGCTGCCTGGGAAGCTGCCCATAAGGGCCAGAAGCTGATCTTCCCGAACCAGCAAAGCACGAATGCCGCGATCACGGGCAAGATCCACCGGCTCTGCCATCGACTGGGCATTCCGACCTGGCCCCGCATGTTCGTCAACTTGCGGGCCAGTTGCGAGCGAGATCTGCTCAGACAACACCCGATCGACGATGTCACGGCATGGCTTGGCCACTCGGCCGCCACCGCACTAACGCACTACTCCCGAGTTGTCAAAGATCAATCGACCGCATCGGTCGCCAGCGCGCTTCGCGCTGAAAATCCGAAATCTAGCGCGAAGCGCAATGCGAAGCGCGCTGATCTTCCGCCAGAGCACTTTTCGGAAGCTGGCGGAAAGAAAAAACGTGCATTTTCCGCCAGCGTCCGCCAGCGTCCGAAAGTAGCTGGCCCCCAGGGACTTGAACCCCGACTAACGGAACCAGAATCCGTCGTGCTGCCAATTACACTAGGGGCCAAAAATGTCATGAAGAGAACCGTGAATATAGCCGATTCAGCCCCGTGGTTCAATCCTGGCTGCTAGTAGAGCAGGGCCAATCAGTTTTTCAAATTGGTGAAGGTTTAAGGGCCCACTAAGCGCGAAGCGTAAGCGAGGCATTTCTGGCTGTTTTCCTCGCTTACGCGTCGCTCTTAGTGGCCCCTTAAAAACTTCCTAGATTGAAAAAATGAATCACCCTGGCTAGTAGAGTGCAGTAACGGATTGTGGTCGTTTCAGCCCGTGTCATAGAATTCTCTCG
>JANQPJ010000385.1 GCA_028289525.1 Pirellulales bacterium | reverse complement strand
ATTCCTTCACTCTCGACTCCCGAGTCGCCAAACGCTTGTTGGCGGCGACGTGCGAATTCCGTTCGAGCCGCCTGACGCAGCCGGTCGATCGCAGCCGCACGCAACCGGGGCGTCACCTCTCCACACGGCTTGAGTTCCGTGAGTCCCAGTCCGACGGCCAGCGGTTCCGGCACCACGTTTCCCTCGACATCGACCAACGTGTGCCACAAGGCAGGCGAGTCGGAACCATCGGTCCCAGGCACGCGGATCGTCAGTCGCAGGAAGGGGCGTTCCTCAAGATTGCAACCGGCCAAATCGACTCGGCCACCCTCGATCGTGTAGGCACGAAAGAGTCTTTCGGTAATTTCGTGAACCTGAACCGGCCCGCTACGCGGTCGAGCATGAGCCACTTGGCCATCGGCACAGAGCGCCCCGGCCAATTGCCCTACCAACGGACTGGCGGCCGTGACCAACGGCGTCGAGTCATCGGCCATCAAAGGGTCGAACGTGAATGCCCAATTGCCTGGCAAATCGACCTTGTCGCGTCGGGCGTCGGGCACTTCCACATGGTAGACCCCGCCCTCGCAGCGGGAATCGAGTTCCAACTGGGCGATCGCCCAATTGACGAATGCTTCGGTTGTAACGGCTGGTTTGGCAGACAAAATCGACTCGGCTCTCAGATGGCATCATGAGAAAAGCTGGTAAAACGACCACGCGACTCACATGGTGCGACCGATTTACCGCGAAAAATCTTGAAACAGCCCAGTCAACCATCCTGACCGAGCCTCAAACCTTACGCAATACATATACCACATCTTCCGTCTCGGGGCCGACCGTGATCGGCCGATCAATTTGGTAGCCAAAATCATAGGTTTCACAGATTGAAAATGCCTGAGCGTCGGCAATCAGCGACTCCATTTGGGCCGCCGTGTAGGTGCGAAATACGATTCGATCTTCAAGCCTGGAGGTGCGCGTCGGGGTATAGATGTCGAGCGTCATTCGCACCTTTTCCAAACGCCGACGGTGATCGACGCCCAGAGTCTTCAGGTGCGAAATCACGCTCAGGTTGCCGCGCTGGGCATGCCAGCTCTCTTCGTCCATCGCCTCGCCGACGGTAGGCGTCAAATGCAGCCCAAGCACATACAGCCCGCCGGGGACCAACGCCTGGGCCACACAGTTTAAATGGTCCAAAGCCTGCTCGCCGGTCGTCAGATGGCGAAAACTGTTAATCATGTTCAGTGCCACGTCGACCGGCCGGTCGAGTTGAAAGTCGGCCATGTCGGCACAGATGGCCGTCGGTGGAAATCCAGATCGGGTTAAACGGTCGTTGCAATAGGCAAGCGCTTTCTCGTTCAGATCCAACCCAGCGACCTCGAACCCCGCAGCGGCCAACTTGACCAGCAAACGACCCGTGCCACAGGCAGGCTCGAACACCCTGCGGACCGGCCGCTCGGCATGTTTTTCAAAACATGCCTGAAGAAAGTCGAATTCGGCCTTCCAATCCGAGCCAAAGACCAAATCGTAGTACTTGGGATAGTCGTATAAATTGCCTTGGATGGTTTCGATCACAACTCGCGCGGGCCACCTTCGGCATAAGGGTTCAAGCGGATTTTCTGTTTGATCTCGTCCTTCAGGCGTTCCAAGATCGACTGCTTGTCAGTGGCGTCGAGAATCCGCGTGACCACGGTCTTGGGCGCTTCGCCACCCCAGGATGCCCCATGCTCGAAATAATAACGGGCAGCCTGCCCGACGATATACGAGCCATACCCGGCCGCTGCCCCCTGCGGAAGCGCGGTCAACACGGTTCCATACCCGAGCGTCAGCCCTTTGAAAAAGCTCGAGGCCAAATGGGTCACCGCCTCGCCCAACATGACCCAACCGGCCGCCTTGAGAATCGACTCCACGAGCTTGCGGGCATTGGCCGTCGTGAGCGAGATGCCATAGACCTTGGCCAAATTGGCCACCATGGTGACATCGACCGCGCTACCTCCGAGGACATCGGCCGCCGGCACCGGGTTCACGGCCACGGCCACCGACTTGATCACCGCATAGCTCCAAATCATCGTCTGGGCTCGACCCTCGCGCAACCGCACCCTAGTGGCGGCCATCCGATCGCTCTTGTCGGCCGCATACATCGCAGCGCTCAGCGCCAACAGCGCTTTGCCGTCCTTCTCCAGCACGTCAAGCGTACGGAGCCGCACCGCTTCGATCTCCGGCGCAGGCTTGCGCCACTCGTGTCGAGTGGTCCCGTCGGCACTCTCGACGATGTACTCAATTTCCTTGGGATCGGCCGAGGCCAGTAACACGTTTTCCGGATCGACCAGCCCGGCCAGCCGCGGGCCGGTGAACTGCTGGTAGAGCGCGTCGCGCTGGGGCGGTTCGTAGAGATCGGTCTTATTGAAGACCAACAAGATCGGCTTGTGACTGGCCGCCAATTCGACCAGCGCCGAGTATTCCGTTTCGTTTAAATCCGAATCGGTGACAAACAGAATCAAATCCGCCCGAGCGGCCGCTTCGTGGGCCATTAAAGCGCGGCCTGCGCCGTCCACCTCGTTCAGTCCCGGCGTGTCGACCAACACCACTTGCGAGTCGGCAAACCCCGGCACACAATAGCCGGCCCCGTCCCAATCCAGATGCCACACATCCTTGGTCCAGCCGCCTTGGACGTTCACCTCGGTGACCGACTGACCAACCATGGCGTTGATTACCGCCGACTTGCCAGTGCTGATTTCCCCAAATACGACAATCTCAACCCGACCAGTCTCCAGCTTGTGGGCCATCTGGTGCAGGTGGTCCAAATCCTGCTTGAGCGCCTCGCGTTCCTCCTCGCTACATCCTCCAAACTGGTCGATCGCACTTTGCAGCGCGTCGCGAGCGGCCTGATACCCCTCGTCGTTCTGAAAGTCGGAATCCGTCATCTGGTGCAATACGAAAAGAGCTTGTCTTGGCAAAAGCATCGAACGATTCGAAGACGCTAGATCAGAATAATTATACCAGCTAACGAGAAATGCTAAATAACCTCTTGGAAACGAAAAAACAGCGG
>JANQPJ010000384.1 GCA_028289525.1 Pirellulales bacterium | reverse complement strand
CCGCTGTTTTTTTAGCCTGGCACTGGCACTGGTGCTCAGTCTGCTCACTGGCTGCCTGAACCAGGGGACACCTCCTACCCGCTCACGCACCTCGGCCACCAGCGCCGCCCAATCAGGCCAACAATTGTTCGAAGCGGCAATTCTGGCACTGAATGACCTCCCCAGCGCGGTTGACCTACGCCTGCGAACACCAACGGTGGTGTTGGATGCTTCAACCAGCCGAAATGGCAAGACGGTCATGGCCACCGTGGGCGCAAGACATCACGAATCGCTCCGCCGTTTTGACCTGCTTCAGGTAGTAACCCGCAACGGCCGTTTTGGGCGACTTAAGATTCGCGCCGGCGATCGGGTTCGCTACTTCATTGCCGATCGAGGCATCGTAGCCCAAATCAACGTGGTCCGCAGCTCGCGTTTTCGCCAATTGGCTCAAGGGCCGGACGGTTTGAACGAGGAAGTGATCCGTCGGCTCGTCGATCTTGAGTTGCAACGCATTGGCGAATCGCGGCTAGCCCCCATCGAACTGACCGTGGCCAAGGTGATTGACGACAACACGCTTGTGCTGGCCGAGTCGTTACCATTTCCGGTCGCTTCGCCCCAGCGGATGGAGATTTGGCGATTTGCCGACGAGCGGGTTGAGGAGATTTCTCGCCGCCTGGCTCGCTATACCCGAGGACGAGGGCCGATGGTCGATTGGGAACCGACGCCGGACGAAGTGGCCGTGCAAAAAGTGGTCGACCGGCTGAACGGTTGGGTTCGGCGCCGATCGACATCTAACCCATGGACAGCCGACCCGATGGTGGACCAAGTGCCGAGCGAATGGCGTCAAGCATTTGCTTCCAAACGACTGTCGGCCGCCGACTACCAGGCTAGCGACGCCCGCCGGTTGCAAGAGACGGTTTGGCTGCGCGATATTGCCCGCTGGGTCGGCGGCGATCGGCTTGACGAACTGGCCGTCGCCCGAGCATTGTTTGACTGGACGGTGCGCAACATTCAGCTGGTCGACGACCTGAGCCAACAGCCGGAGCTGGCCCTACATCGGCCTTGGCAAATCTTGCTCTACGGCGTCGGAACGGCCGAGCAACGGGCTTGGGTGCTTGCGCAATTGGCTCGCCAGCAAGGTCTGGACGTTGTGATCCTAGCACTCCCTGGTGCAGACAATGCGCCGCCAACATTTTGGCTTCCGGCCCTGTTGAGCGCAGGGCAGCTCTACCTGCTGGACACCCGGCTAGGGTTGCCGATCCCGACCGCCGATGGCCAAGGGATCGCCACGCTGGCCGAGACTCGCAACGATCCCGAGATCTTACGCAGGCTCGACCTGGGCAAGTCCGCAGAGAAATACCCGGTCCAGGCAGGCGATTTGAACCAGCTGGTGGCGCTAGTAGCCGTTTCGCCGTTCGAGCTTTCACGACGAGCTCAGGCGATCGAACGGCAGCTCGCGAGCCAGCAACAAATGGTGCTAACCGCCGCACCGGCCGAACTGGCCGATCGGGTGCAAAAGCTGGACGGCATCGCCAAGGTGCGATTTTGGGATCTGCCGTTGGAAACAGAACAAGCCGCCAGGCGACCCAATCAGCAACAGCGAGCCAACGAGGCCGCCCGTTTTTTGGTGTTTGCGACCGACCCTTATCTCTGGAAGGCTCGGGTATTGCATTTTGCCGGCGAGTTTCGGCAAGGGACGATGGCCAAAACCCTTTATCGTCGTGCGCGACAACTCGCCCCCTCGTCGCAGAAAAGCCCTCGCAGTGATTATGAACAAACCATCCGTCGCCAGGCTCGCATGCACGCCAGTTACTGGCTTGGCTTGATGGCGTTTGACGAAGGCAATTATGGCTCGGCGGCCGATTTTTTCGAACACCGCACGCTTCAGGCGTTTCCCGAAGGCTCCTGGACCGCCGGAGCCCGTTACAACCTGGCCCGTACGCTCGAGGCCACTGGCGCAGTGCAACAGGCACTCGAACTCTACCAAGCCGACCAGTCGGCCCAACAACATGGCAACCGTTTGCGTGCCCGACGCCTTCAACCGTCGCCGTCCAACGCCCCTTGATCAGACCGTCCACGCAGTGAGCCTTCATGTTGCGGTTCTTAAAACAATATTGGTTCCTGGTGGCCTTGGTGCTGATTTTGCTAGCCGGGTTTGGATTCCACGCGACGCTGTCGCCGTGGACCGAGCTGGTGCCTCGCCGGGCAATTGTCGCCGGGGTACTGTTTGTGATGGCGCTGCCGTTGGACTTGAGCACCATGTGGCGAGCGTTGCGCTACCCAGGCCCGGTCTTCTTGAGCGTGGCCATCAACTACGGCGTGCTACCGCCGTTGGCCTGGTTGGCCGCAGATTTGTTGCCCAGCGAGTTGGGCACAGGCTTGATCGTGATGGCCGCGATTCCTTGTACCTTGGCCTCCGCTTCGGTGTGGACGCGCCGGGCTGGCGGAAATGATGCGGTAACCATTCTCGTCACAATTCTGACCAACTTGGCCTGCTTTCTCGTCACGCCGTTCTGGGTGCGATTGCTCACCAGTCGCGAGCTGGCAATTGACGTGACTCCTATGGCTACCCGACTGGCGTTGCTGGTGGTGCTGCCCATCCTGGCGGCCCAACTGCTGCGCATGTATCGGCCCGCAGCCGCCTGGGCCACCACGCGAAAGCTAGCCCTTGGCGTGGTGGCCCAGGTTGGCGTCTTGTTGATGATTGCCTTGGGCGTCGTGCGGTCAGGCGTCGAGCTAAACGCTCAGGCCGACTCGACCGCCTTTGGTCTGATGAGTTGGCTACTCATGCTAGGCCTGGTGGTGCTGTTGCATCTAACGGCCTTGATGCTAGGGCACTTGATCGCAGCAGGCGTCGGAATGCACCGAGCCGATCGGATTGCGGTCGGGTTTGGCGGCAGCCAAAAAACCTTGATGGTTGGCCTGGACGTTGGCTTGGAGTTTTTTAACGGTTTGGCCATCCTGCCGATGGTTGCCTACCAAGTAGCCCAACTGCTAGCCGATACGGTAATCGCCGACCGGCTGCGGAGACGCGAACGGCCACCTTTGAGTTTGTCGCCTGAAGTTTGTGGACAAAGTGTCAAAAAACGTTGAAAATGTCGTTTTTTGGCCTAAAGCAGGCCGCCTGCATGCCGGTGGCCGTTCCAGTTGCTGTTTCGCGAGGCGGCACCGCCGCCTGTTTTTCTCCCCTTTGTTGGGTGCAGCCTGCGGTTTGTTTTTAGGCGGCGGTTTGGGCGGACTGATAGCGTCGGTTGGCCGACAGCCGGTGTTGGCGGTTTTTCCAGAATTGGT
>JANQPJ010000374.1 GCA_028289525.1 Pirellulales bacterium | reverse complement strand
TAGTTGGAGAGTAACAGCGACCGGTGGTCAAAGCGCGAAACAGAAGAAATAGGCCGTTTCGCGCTTTGGCCACCGGTCGCTGCTTTTCGACTTTGCAGTTATCCTGTGAAATGGCGCCAGGAAGACTGCAAAGTGATGCTCGGAAAAGAGCAGCGGCCGGTGGCCAAAGCGCGAAACGGCCTATTTCTTCTGTTTCGCGCTTTGACCACCGGTCGCTGTTACTCTCCAACTAGAGCAATTTCGGATCATTCGTAGTCATGTTTCGTCGGAAAATCCTGGCCAAAACTAGGTCGCGCCCGCTACGGTAAAGAGCGACTCGCTCTAGGACTTTGCAATCCTCCCGCGAGATGTCACAGAACGAAGCACAAAAGTACCTTGTTGAGGAGTTCAAACTCACCGATGCCGACTCGCAATTCTGCTGCCAATCGCTGGAAAACCCGCCGAAGCCAAGCATTTCGCCAGGCCGCTCGCAAATGCCAGCCAGACGCCATGTACGTCAGTTCGACGATCGACGTTAGCTATTTGACCGGTTTCAGCGGGGAAGATAGCGCCTTGTTGTTCGGCCGCGACTGGGCCGTGCTGATCACCGATTTTCGATTTCAGGAACAGGCCGCTGGCGAATGCCCTGGCGTCGAGATCCTGTTGCGCGAGCGTTCCCAGTCGCTGGAAGCGGCTGCCGGTCTGGCGGCCCGAGGGCATAGCGTGCGTTCTCTGGCCTTTCAAGAACATCACTTGACCGTGGCCCAATATCGGGCTCTCCAGGCGGCCGTCGACGGAATCAAAACCGAACCGGTCAGCGGAATCGTGCTCCGTGGCCGAGCCCAAAAAGACACAGAAGAAATTCGCCTGACGCGGCGCGCCGTGCAGATTGCTGAAAAGGCCTTTCGCCAACTCATTGCCCCCGGCAGCGCGGGGTTGGTGGGCCGTAGCGAACGTGAATTACAGGCTGAACTAGAACATCACATGCAAGCAGCTGGCGCCGATCGCCCGGCGTTTGACACCATCGTGGCGGCTGGACCAAATGGCTCGATGTGTCACTACCGGCCAGGCAATCGCAAGCTGCGTTCCGGCGAGGCGTTGTTAATCGACTGGGGAGCCGAGGTCGACGGCTATCGAAGCGACATCACCAGAGTGGTGTTTCTCGGGCATGTGGATGATCGGCTACGAGAGGTCTATCAAGTGGTGCTGCAAGCCCACGACGCGGCGGTGGCAGAGATTCGGCCAGGCGTGCGTTGCAGTTCGATCGACAAGATCGCCCGAGCGATCATCGACCAAGCAGGCTATGGCGAATCGTTTGGGCATGGTCTGGGACATGGAATCGGACGAGAAATCCACGAACAACCTCGCCTCGCAGGCCACGGCGCCGAACGGCTGCGACAGGGAATGATCGTCACGGTCGAGCCGGGCATCTATCTGCCTGGCCTGGGCGGCGTGCGGATCGAGGACGATATTTTGGTGACCGCTGATGGACACCAACGGCTCAATCGTTTGCCACGCACACTGAAACGAATGACGCTGCGGTAGAAGCGGTTATTGCTCGTTGTACATGAGCGAGAAGAAGCCGACTTGAAACACCTTGGGGTCGTCAATACGAGCCCTTAACGCCTTCAGCAAACGGGCTTTGAAACGCGTCAGTTCGGCTTCATACAACTCCTCCCGAGTTGTGCTGCGAATCGCCACCATCAGGCGATCGCGCATCCGGTGCTCCAAGCGTTCCAGTTGGCCATTGAACCGGTGGCTGTCGGAAGAACGCACCGTGCAAAAGAGATGGCAATAGACGGTGATCGTGGTATTGCTTTCCAACTGATAGACCGGCACATCGTATTCGCCCAGGTCGATCTCGACGTGGTCAGGCAACACGGTTACGACCTCGGGCGTATGGTTTTCGCGGCGACGCTGCGCGGCATCGCGCAAGGCGGTTTGATCGCCGGCACCAGCCCAAGTTGTGCTCAACAACACCGTCACCACGAAGACCATGCGATGGGGCCAGAGCAGGAGGTTGGGTAAATCGCTTTTCATAGGTATCAGGCAAAGATCTCAGCGTCGCGTTCCGGCCAGGCGAAGCGGCCCTAGCCGGAACGCTTCGAGGTTACTGCAATTCGAGTTGATAGTCAGACAAAACAAAACGGCGTATGACCTGGCGTCCGAGGACTTTGTCGCCGGCCTCTTTCAGCGCCTTCGACAGAAATTGGCTCGATGGATCGCGAAGGTCTTCTGGCTCAATCCGCCGGCAGATACGAATCACTTCGTCATTAAATCGTCCGCGGCGAGCTTCGAGCAGTTCGGTAAACTTCTTCACGTTATCAGGCGTTACCAGCCCGTATAGCTCAAAGCTAACCTGCACGTTCTCCATGTAAGTGACGCCGCCTTGATTCACCAAGAAGGGAACCGGAACCGTGTACGGTCCGATTTCGATTTCGGTAAGCTCTTCCTGCTTGGGCATGTAGCCAGCCTGCCCTTCTTCGCTGGCCGAACTAGCGCCACAGCCGGCCAGCACACAGATTAGACAAAACAAGATTGTCCAACCTACGACGGCAGGCCCCCTTTCGCTTCCAACAACCTCGCGCTGTCCTAGTAGACGATGACATTCAAGTTTGAGGGTTGCAAGCTTCTGTTTGTCGCTAGCCGCGACGCGACGCGTCGCCGGAGCCCCTGGAGCGCAAGCAAAGAAATTTTTGTGATATTTTTTCACTTTCAACAACCAAATTCCTTCGCTTGCGCTTCACGCCTTCAAGCGGTTTTGAGTTTCAGTCGTTCCAAAAATGAGGATCTAGAAAGCACTGTTTTTCAGATACAACGATAAAAACGAGTGTTTCGCGAGCGGCCACCGACCGCTGCTACCGATC
>JANQPJ010000392.1 GCA_028289525.1 Pirellulales bacterium | reverse complement strand
TTTTTTGTGGGGCCCCGGCGACGCGTCGCGGCTAGGGGGCAAACAGAAGCTTGCAACCCTCAAATTCGAATGTCATCCCCATCTCTAGGAAAAGCAGCGACTACCGGCCGCTGTTTTTCCGAGTCGATCTGGATGAGCTGTCCACTGCTTTGATTTTCGGACGCGAATCGGCTAATCTTAGAACGTGTTTTGAAATGAATTAGCGGCAAGCAGCCGGCGCGTCGGAGCACACGGATTATGAAATGGCTTGCCTCTTCATTCGGGTTAGCCGCCGCTTTGGCCGTTGTTGTGTTGATCGCCGAGTTGTGGGCTTCCGAGCAATGGGCCGTCGGCGTGCTGTATCTTCTGCCGGTGTTTGCGGCTGCCCAGGCTCGTCGTGTTCAAACGGTTCTGATCGTGGCCTTGCTGGCCACCGTCTTTACGATTTTGAGCCTGTTGGTGCCTGAGCTGCCGCCGCGTGAGCAAATTCAAACGGCGCTGATCCATCGTGGCGTTGCGTTGGCGGCGATTTGGGGGGCCGTTTGGGCACTTCACGCCGCCGGCCAGCAGCAGCAGCGTTTGCAGCGCCAGCAGCAAAGTTTGGAGCGTCGCGCTCGCGAGCTGAGCGACGAGCTGGCCGCTGTGCGCACCGAATTGGAGCACGAGACCAGCCAGCGCCGGCACGGCGATGCGGCTCGTTCCAGACTGGTCAACATTTTAGATCGCACGCCCGACTTGGTCTCGATTGCTCGGGCGGATGGACGTTTAGTCTATTTGAATCAGGCAGGCCGCCAGCTGTTGGGAATCGCAGCAGACGAGCCAGTCAACACGATGGAACTGGCTGCCTGTTATCCGCCGCGTAGCGAGCGTGTGATTCACGATCAGGTGTTGCCGACCGCAGCCCGAGAGGGGAGTTGGTCCGGCGAACTTTTTTTACAACCTCGCGATGGCCGCGAGGTGCCGATTGCCGTGGTGGTTCTAGCGCATCAGGACGCTGCCGGAGAGGTGGAATATTGGGCGACGATTGCCCGAGACATCACCTTGCAGAATGAAGCCGACATGGCCCGGCGCGAGAGCGAAGGACGGATTCTGGCGATTTTCGAAGCGGCGATCGACAGCATTATTACGATTGACGAAGAGGGGAAAATTCTGGAATTCAATCGCGCGGCCGAAAAGATTTTTCGCGCTCGACGCGACGCGGTGATTGGCAAGGAGATGGCCGAACTGTTTTTTCCGGCCGAATCGCGTGAACGGCATCGGGCGAATCTGGCCCGCTATCAAATCAGCGGCGCCGGTTCGATGCTAGGCAAGCGGTTGGAATTAGAAATGCGGCGCAGTGACGACGAAGAATTCATTGCCCAAATCTCGATTCAGCCGGTTTCGCTCAAGGGCCAGCCGGTGTTCTCGGTGTTTTTACAAGACATCACCAAACGCAAGCAAGCAGAAGAGGCCCTCGCGCGCCAGACCAAGGAGTTGGCTCGCTCGAATTCCGAGCTGGCCCAGTTTGCCTATGTGGCTTCGCACGACTTGCAAGAACCGTTGCGCGCGGTGATTAGCCATTGCCAGCTGTTGAAAAAACGTTTGGAGGGAACGCTCGACGAGATAACGGCGGATTGCCTGAACTTTGCCGTCGATGGCGCGGAGCGAATGAAGCGGCTGATCAACGACATGCTCTCCTATTCGCGTGTTGGTAGCCAGGGCAGGCGGTTTGAAATGACCGACGTCGCTCTGGTGGTCGAAGAGGTGTTGGTCAATCTCTCGGTGGCGATCGAAGAGTCAGGGGCCAAGGTCCACTATCAAGAGTTGCCCGCCGTGATGGCCGATTCCCGGCAGCTCCCGCAGCTTTTTCAAAACTTGATTGGCAACGCGCTCAAGTATCGGGCAGACCGGCCGCCGGAAGTGCATATCCAGGCCGAGTCGAACCAAGAGCATTGGTTGTTCACGGTGCGCGATAATGGAATTGGGATTTCGCCGGAACATGCCGAGCGGATTTTTGTGATTTTCAAACGGCTCCATACCCGAGAAGAGTATTCTGGCACCGGGATTGGGCTGGCGTTGTGTAAAAAAATCGTCGAACTGCATGGTGGACGCATTTGGGTCGAATCCGAAGAAGGACTAGGATCGACGTTCTGTTTCACGTGGCCTAAGAAGCAGGCGCTGCCTGTTTCGTCGTAGCAAGTTATGAAAAACGACGCTCCTTTTTTCCGTTTTCTCGATTTCGTCACCACGACCTCCCGCGGCGTGGCTACGTCGATTTCGACTGCCTTGGCCACTGCGGTCAGCTATCGAATTCAGGTCTTTCTGCTGAGTAGTTCGATTGCCGCGGCGGTCTTTATTGGCGATTTGTTGTTGCCGATGGGCGTAGCCAGCGGGGTGCCGTATATCGGCGCCGTGTTGGTGGCGCTCTGGTCGCCGCAACGTCGCGATACCTTGGTGGCCGCCGCGACCTGTTCAATTTTGATCTTGGTCGGGTTGCAGGTATCCCCTCTCGACAGCAAGCAATGGGAGAGCCTGTTGGAGTGGCTCAACGATCCGGTGGGAAGCGTGCCGATTGCGGTCGAATTCTGGAACATGATTGCCAACCGTGGCCTGGCGCTGTTCGTGGTTTGGGTCACCGCCATTCTTGGCTTGCGCCGCAAACAGGAGGCCGAGCGGATTCGGTTGGTCTTCGAGTCGGCTCAAAACGGCATGGTAATGGTCAATCCTCGCGGCAAGATCGTGTTGGCCAATTCTGAAACGGAACGCATGTTTGGCTACCGTCGCGAGGAGTTGATCGGCCAAGGCGTCGAAATGCTGATTCCCTTCCGATTTCGGGATCGTCATCCAGAATACGTGGCCAACTATTTTGCAGCCCCGAAGGTGCGGCCGATGGGGCCGGGGCGTTCTATCTTTGGGTTGCCGAAAGGTGGAGGAGAGTTCCCCGTTGAAATCAATCTGACTCCGATCAAAATGGCCGAAGGCACCTTGGTCTTGGCGATGATTGTCGACACCACCGAACGGATTCGCGCCCAGCGCGAACGCGAACGAGCCGAGGAAGCACGACGCGCGGCGGTGCGCCAGTTGCAGGCTTTGAACGAAACCTTGGAAGAACGAGTCAGCGAGCGGACCAGGGAGGTCAAGGAACGGGCATCCGAGCTGTCGCGTTCCAACGCCGAACTGGAACGGAGTAACCTGGAACTCCAGCATTTTGCCTACATCGCCTCGCACGACTTGCAAGAGCCGTTGCGG
>JANQPJ010000338.1 GCA_028289525.1 Pirellulales bacterium | reverse complement strand
CTCGAAAGAGTATGAGAATTGCGACATCTGTGCGAACGACATCTTCCGCGATAGCTGGTCGGCCTCGGGCGTCGAACGTCGGGCGTTCGATCCTCCGCCACAAAGCGTCGACCAGCCCCCGGCAACCATCGGCGGTACGCAAGAGGAGCTGATTCAGGCGATTACCGATCGCGTGATGGAGAGTTTGCGAAAATAACTTGGTGCGAACAAACACTCACTAAAATACCAACCCTTTCTTTTACTCAGAAGCACAACCATGAAAGTTAGCATTATCGGCGGCGGCGGACTGGTCGGCTCTTGTACTGGTTTCGCCTTGCAAACCAGCGGCGTGGTCCGTGAAATCGCTCTGTTGGATATCAACCAAGACCTGGCCGGCGGTCAGGCACTCGACCTGTTGCATGGCGGCCCCAGCACGGCCGATCAAATCATCTCGTCCGGCGGTTATGAACACATTCCTGATAGCGATGTGATTTGTATTACCGCCGGCTTGCGGCGCAAACCGGATGAAAGCCGGTTGGACCTAATCAACCGCAACGTCGACCTGTTTCTGACCATCTTGAAAGACGTGCAGCAAGCAGGCCCCAAGAACGATGCGATTGTGGTGGTGGTTTCCAATCCGGTCGACGTGCTGACTTATCTGGCGGCCCGCCGGCTCGATCTGCCGTGCAGTCAAGTGATTGGGCTGGGAACGCAGCTCGATACGATCCGCTTTCGCAGCCTGATTGCCGACCATCTCAAAATTCCGCCGACGCAGCTTTCGGCCCTGATTCTCGGCGAGCATGGCGACAGCATGGTGCCAATTTGGTCGAGTGCTACGGTGGGCGGACTGCCGCTCGAAAAATTCCCCGGCTGGAGCCCCAACTTGGCCAACGAGCTGTTTACGCGCACCAAAGGCTCTGGTGCCGAGGTGATTAAAAAGAAAGGCGGCGCTGGCTTTGCCGTCGGCATCGCGATTCGCGACGTGATTGACTCGATCGCGTTGGACAGCCAGCTCGTGCTGCCAGTCTCGAGCGTTCAGGATGGGTGCTATGGCATTCGCGACGTAGCCCTCTCGGTTCCGACCGTGGTCGGTCGCCAGGGTGTGGTAGCCCGTCATGAAATTGAGCTTTGGCCCAAGGAGATGCAAGGCCTGCGCCGTAGCGGTCAGGTGTTGCGACAGACGATCGACACCGTGCTGCAACGGGTTGGTTAAGCCGTTGTGGGTTACTGCGGCCTTCTGACAGTGCGGCTGCCTATCACACAAGTCGACATCCTGCAGGGCCGGTCAGTTTTTCAAACTGGGAAGAAACTTGCAATACAAGCCCTCAGCGCAAGCAAGGGGAAACACGACAAACTCCCTTGCTTGCGCTGCGGGCTTGTATTTTTGCTTTTTGTGTATTTTGAAAAACTGATCGGCCCTGACGACTGGAAAAAGCGGATAGAAGGCTGAATCCTACACGCTCTCGCTGATTGACCTTTGTGTCACTCTCTCGATCAGGCGTCGCGTTTGCTAAATTGAGTGATCTTGTCTTACTCTCGGTTTTGTCATGTGAAATGGCGTGACGTTGATGGGTGCCTGC
>JANQPJ010000336.1 GCA_028289525.1 Pirellulales bacterium | reverse complement strand
TTATCCAGCTTCACGCTGAGACCGCCCCTCCTGCCCAAAATCCAGAACCAAAGCGTAACCCAACCAGCGGCAGCGTGCAAAGGGCGACTTGCACCCGCTCTCCTGCACTGCACCCCAGAGAGCTTGCATCTGGCGATCGTTCAGTTACACTAAGTGGTTTCATTAGAAGGTGTGAGACCCTCCGGCAGTTGTGCTGGTTGTGTTCATTCGAATTCGATGTAAGCGGCCATCCGGCTCAGGCATGCCCAACCTTCAGAGGCTTCCTACCTGCCCGTATCCGGTTTTCTTGCTCTCGACCGCGATTGATTTTCTTGCCCCTTGCGGCCACGTTGCCTGTTGAATTTGGCAACAAACCGCCGAGGACTGTGTGCCTTGGAGTGGCGGGCCGACAACCAGGCAATCGCTCCCAGGTAAGACGGAGCTCAGCCATTGAAACACACGGTCGCCTTGTGCCCGTGCTCCGGGATGGCTGTTGGCAGAAAGAAGAAGTAATGACGAAGTTTTCTGAACTCGGTTTGGCAGATCCTTTCCTACGCGCGGTCGAAGCGCTCGGCTATGACGACGCAACCCCGATCCAGGCCGACGCCATCCCCGTGGTGTTGGCCGGTCAAGACCTGATTGGCTGTGCTCAAACCGGCACTGGCAAAACAGCCGCCTTTACCTTGCCGATGCTCGATCGCTTGTTGCAAACACTCAAGCCGAAAAAGAAGGCCTCTCAAAACCGAAGGCCTTCGCGCGCTGGCCACCGCAAGGGCACCCATCCCAAACCGCGTACCCTACGAGCGTTGATCCTGTCTCCCACACGCGAGTTGGCCGCGCAAATTGGCGAGAGCCTGGAACGTTATGGTCGGTTTACGCCGCTCCGGCAGACGGTTGTTTTCGGTGGTGTTTCGCAGTTTCATCAGGTGAAAAAACTACGACACGGCGTCGATGCATTGGTGGCCACGCCTGGCCGGCTGCTCGATTTGATGAACCAGGGCTATATCGACCTATCAAAGATCGAAATTTTGGTCTTCGACGAAGCCGACCAGATGCTCGACATGGGTTTTTTGCCAGATTTGAAACGTGTTGTCGCGGCAGTTCCAGCCCAACGTCAGACACTCATGTTTTCTGCCACGATGCCGGCCGAGATTCGTCGGCTGGCCACTCAGTGGCTGAATAATCCTGCGTCGATCGACGTCGGTCCGGTGGCCACTCCGGTCGAACGAATCCGGCAATCGGTCCATTTAGTCGACAAGAAACGTAAGCCCGACCTGCTAGCGCACTTTCTTGCCAAAACCCCGCACGGCCGAACCTTGGTCTTTAGCCGCACCAAGCATGGTGCCGACAAAATCGTGCGTCGCCTGAAAAAGGAGGGCCTCCACGCTGCGGCAATTCACGGCAACAAGAGCCAGGCAGCACGCACAAAGGTGCTCGCTCAGTTCAAAAGCAAGAACCCACCGGTACTCGTGGCAACCGATATTGCAGCCCGAGGGCTGGATGTAAGTCACGTTTCACACGTCGTCAACTTTGACTTACCAGAAGCCCCCGAAACGTACGTGCATCGCATCGGCCGCACCGCTCGCGCTGGTGCTGAAGGAGTTGCCGTATCATTTTGCGCAGGCGATGAGCGAGGGCTACTTAAACAGATTGAACGGTTGACCAACCAGTCGATTACGGTCGAACCCAGCATTGCAGGCTTTGAGCCCTCGGAGCCGGTCAGCCCATACCGACGTCCCGGCGCTTCAACTCGCAAGCATCCTGGTGCACGTAGAAAAAACGCCGGCAGACCGCGACGCACTGGCTCCCCAAACAGCACGACTGCTACAGCAAACAAACCCCCTCGTCATCGCGAAGCCGACACGTCGACCAGCAAAAAACCGAAACGGCCCAACGGAAAGGTCGCTCAACGCAAGCGTCGCCGGCGCCGCCTGACATCCCAATAGCCGACAGGATGTGCGTACGCTTGACCGAGACGGGCAACGAGCCTCAACGGCGCGGAACGCTTACTTGGCCTGACGAAGCCGCTGACGAATATCGGCCAGCCGCTCGGCAAGCTGCTGCTCGAAACCACGGTCGACAGGCCGATAGTATTCGCGATCAACCCCGAGATAGTCCTGCGCCACGACGCCGTCCTCGGCATCGTGGGCATATTGGTAGCCAGCGCCGTGGCCCAATCGCTCGGCGCCGGCGTAGTGCCGGTCTCGCAGATGGACGGGCACCGGCAGCAGTCGGCCCTCCCGAACGTCATGTCGCGCTTCACTGATCGCCACCGTCGCCGCATTCGACTTGGGCGCACAGGCCAGGTAGGCAACGGCTTGAGCCAAGTTCAACTGGCATTCCGGCAAGCCGACAAACTCACAAGCTTGCATTGTAGCCACAGCCAACGGCAGCGCGTGAGGATCGGCATTGCCAACATCTTCACTAGCCAAAATCACCAGTCGACGGGTAAGGAAACGCACCTCTTCGCCGGCTTCCAACATCCGAGCTAACCAGTACAAGCCTGCATCGGGGTCGCTGCCGCGAATGCTCTTGATCAGCGCACTGGCCGCATCGTAGTGGGCATCGCCCGAGGCATCGTATTCGATCGCTTTCCGTTGCACCGATTCGGCAGCCAGTTCGCGCGTGAGTTGGACAGGCTCGGCGTCGGCCGACAAGATGGCCACCTCCAGCGCCCCAAGCGCCCGGCGGGCATCTCCATCGCATGTTTCAGCCAAAAACCGCAATGCCTGTTCATCGACCACGACCTGATGGTCGCCAAGCCCGCGCTGTCGATCTTCTAAGGCTCTGCGCAACAGAATCTCAATGTCCTCAATGGCCAACGGCTGAAATTCAAAAATACGGCTACGACTGACCAACGCACTATTCACCGCAAAACAAGGATTCGCGGTCGTGGCCCCCACTAAGGTGACGATTCCATCTTCGACCGCAGGCAACAAAGCGTCTTGCTGGGCCTTGTTAAAGCGATGGATCTCGTCGATAAACAGCAAGGTCTTGGCCCCTTCGGCGGAAAGTGTATCGCGAGCGTCTTCTAATGTTTCTCGCAAATCTTTCACGCCACTGGTAACCGCATTGAGCTGCCGAAAACGGCTACGGCTCTCGGTGGCCAACAACTTTGCGAGCGTTGTCTTGCCTGTGCCTGGTGGTCCATAAAAAATGACCGACCCTAGACGATCAGCCTGCAACAATCGCCGCAACAGTTTGCCAGGCCCTAAGAAATGTTGTTGACCAACAAACTCGTCAAGCGACACGGGGCGCATGCGAGCCGGGAGTGGTTGTGCTCCACGACGGTTTTTTGCTTCGGCAGCTTCAAACAAGTTCATACCGTGCGTCACTCAATGAAAAGAAAAGAGATCATCTACCGAAGCTATTGGAACACGTTTTACAGCTTCGCTCAATCGTTTCATGAAAACAGCCACTTCTGGCCGGAAGGTGGCAGCGGCGGGCGAAAGCGAGAAGTGTCGAGAGGGGCCAATTTTTTCTCCAGGCCATAGCGTCGGGCAAAGAGCTGAAAAGTCGCGGCAATTTGCTCGGCGTACTGGCCTTTGCCTCGCATCCGATGACCAAACCGAGGGTCACTGAGCTTCCCTTCTCTGGTATCTCGAATCCTGGCCAACACACGGCCGCGTTTGTCAGGCGCTCGTTCGGCTAGCCAATGCTCAAAAATCGGCAGCACCGCCCCAGGCAGTCGCAAAAGCTGAAACCCTGCCTGACAAGCGCCCGCTTCGGACGCCGCTTGTAAGATCGCGGGGATTTCCTCATCGTTCAAACCTGGAATTACCGGAGCGACCATCACGCCGACAGGCACTCCGGCTGCCTTGAACTGGTGGACCGCCTGCAAACGAGCTTGTGGCGTTGATGTGCGTGGTTCTAACCGCCGGGCAAGGTCTGCCTGGAGCGTCGTCACACTCAAAAAAACTCGCACCACGCCTAACTCAGCCATTGGACCGAGCAAATCCAGATCGCGAGTGACTAACGCATTTTTGGTAACAATCGCCACGCATTGCCGAGCCTCTCGCAACACTTCAAGCAAACCTCGCGTGATTCGAAAACGTCGCTCGATCGGCTGGTAACAGTCGGTAACCCCGGAAAGCGCAATCGGCTCTCCGCGCCAACGCGGCCGGTTTAGCTCGGCGCGCAGCAGCTTCGCCGCGTTGTGTTTCACCAGGATCTTCGACTCAAAATCAATGCCTGCGTCCATCCCTAATGTTTCATGCGTTGGCCGCGCATAGCAGTAAGCACATCCATGCTCACAACCTCGATAAGGGTTGATACCATAGCGGAATGGAATATCCGGGCTATCGTTTTCACGAATGATCGTCGCCGCATTGTCCGGCAGCCATTGCGTCTTCAGGCGCGGCGTTGCGGCCGTCTGTTCGGCAACCTCCAACTGCTCCCAATCGTCGCTGCAATGAATGGTCTCAAAACGATTCGGCGGCCGTAGGCCAGTCGCTCGGCCAACACCAGCACGATGCGGTTGGTCAGACATTGCATAAACCTGTGGCTACGGTAGGTTGCGTGGCATCGCCCACAAGAATGAACAAACGTATACTATCCTGCCGAACCACGCAAGAGTAATCCCAAAAGCTTGCTGCCATTGAGCTTCGTTTCAAAACTTGCGCTTCAGGCTTCAAACGGTTTTGAAACAACGACTAGAAACACCACCCGATCGAACACTGTGAGCAAATGACCACAAAAACTACCAGGGCTCAACAATGCCGCCTTCAGGCAGCAAATCGCATAATGGGCACTCTTCACATTTTGGCTGTTTGCGACAGTACAGGTGCCCTACCCGAACGATCAAGGCATGAAATTCGTTGAACAGCGAAACGTCCGCTTCTAACTGGTTCTCGAAGAATTCCTGCATCTGGTGGTAGTCGGCGTCGTAGTCGATCCAGCCATGACGCGCCAACATGCGATGGGTATACGTGTCGACCACAAACACCGGTAGCTCGGCAGCGTAGAGCAGAATCGAATCGGCCGTCTCGGGCCCGACGCCGTTAATGGCCAGCAGTTCAGCCCGCAGGGTTTCGCGATTCTGGGCGAACAACCGGTCCAAATCTCCCTCGTGGTGGTCAACCAAATAGTTCAACAGATTTCGCAAGCGGCGTGTCTTTAAACGATAATAGCCGGCCGGACGAATCAACTCGGCCAGCTCTTCATCGTGCAGTTGGGCCATCGCCTGGGGCGATAACACCTCGGCAGCGCGCAGTTGGTCGATCGCTCGTTCGACATTTTTCCACGCGGTGTTCTGGACCAGCACCGCGCCCACGATCACTTCAAACGGCGACTCCCCTGGCCACCAGTTCTGTGGGCCAAATCGCTCCCAAAGCGCCTGATAGATGTCGTGCAAACTCGGGGTCATCGCAGTCCCACCGTGTGCTAGTCGGTCGTTCAATGGGAAAAATCAGGGCGCTGTAATGCGAACGCCCGGTATGATCGGCCTTCCAAAGTCGGCAGCCTGGCAGATTCCCTGCTCTCCGGTTCAAGGCCACACTGCCTGGATTCCGAAGATCCATAGGAGGTATTCTACCGCTGGCTCCGAAATTCGGCGATGCCATGGCTCATTTGCCCGATCAAGATACGCGTCCCTCGGCTCTCGTGGTGCCGAATGGCGGATATTGGCAGCAAACCCGCTATCCGCTCGTTTGCTTGGTTTTTGTGTTGCCGTTGTTGCTATTCTACGAAGGGGGCATCCTACTTCTTGGACCTAGTGCCCTGCGCAATGGCGCCGATGTTTGGCTACGACAACTGCTCGATTTTGTGGGAATGACTGGCTATTTTCTGCTGCCGGTGCTGACCGTTGCCTTGCTGCTGGCCTGGCACCATCTGTCACGCCAACGTTGGCAGGTTTCCAGTGGCGTGCTGTTTGGCATGCTGATCGAATCGGCCGTCCTAGGGCTTGCCCTACTATTGTTCGCCCATCTACAGGGAATGTGGTTTGCCAGTCTTGCCCAACCTTGGCCAAGCCATGTGGCAACGGTTTCATTCGGGTCGAGCGGTTTCGATTGGCTAGGGCAGTTGGTCGGTTTTGTCGGCGCAGGGATTTACGAAGAGGTGTTGTTTCGTCTCGCCTTGCTACCCATCTGCGGGGCAATTTTATGGGGACTTGGCGCATCGCGCCGGTGGCAAACCCTCGGCGCCATCGTGCTAACCAGTCTGGCGTTCTCACTGGCCCACTATGTGGGACCACACGGCGAATGGTTCGACACCTACACGTTTGTATTTCGGTCGACCGCTGGCGCGTTTTTTGCTCTGCTCTTCGTTTCCCGCGGCTTCGGCATTGCGGCTGGTGCTCATGCCGCTTACGACATTTTTGCAGGGCTGTTCTAGTGCAAGTTGCACGGGACTATAGCGGTCGTGACTCTGGTTTTTCCGATGTTTCTCGACGAAACATCGCTACACAAACCTGAAAGCTGTTCTAGAGCAATTTCGGATAATTCGTAGTCGTGTTTCG
>JANQPJ010000333.1 GCA_028289525.1 Pirellulales bacterium | reverse complement strand
GCATCCAATTGTGCGCTACCATCAATCATCGCGCAAGGCTGACTAGGTTGTGTAAAATGCCTCCGTTAAGCGCAAATCCCGTGCCGAACACGATTGGGTCAGGTCTCTTTTGCTGCATTCACAGGCACGCTAGAATAAGATTTTTGCGAATCCGTTGAGAGGATCCCATGCCGCGACCTCCCCGAGCCGACGAATCTGGTGGACTGTACCACGCTTTAAATCGTGGCAACATGCGAGCCGACATTTTTAAAAAAGAGGCCGATTTCGCTGCCTTTGAGAAGATTCTTTACGAAGGCTTACAGACTTACCAGGTTGAACTTTACAGCTATCAATTGCTGTCTAATCACTATCATTTGGTGTTACGCCCTTTGGTTGATGGTGAGATGGGCCGATTCATGCGTTGGATCAGTGGTACCCATACGATGCGGTACCATGCCCATTACCAAACCGGCGGGCTAGGGCACATTTATCAGCAACGGTACAAGAGTTTTCCGATTCAAGATGACGATCATTTCTTCGTTGCCTGCCGCTATGTAGAGCGTAATGCCTTGCGAGCGAAACTCGTCGATCGTGCCGAGCGTTGGCGGTGGGGATCGCTGTGGCGGTGGCTCCAGAAACCAGAACCTGTTCCGAGACTGTTGTCCGCTTGGCCGATTCCAAGACCGCCAAAATGGGTTCAACGTGTCAACGAACCACTCACTCAGCGGGAACTCGAGGCTGTCCGTTTATCGGTAAAGCGTGGCCGCCCTCTAGGCAACAACGATTGGGTAAAATCAATCGCAGACAGGCTCCATCTAGAATCAACACTGCGTCCGCGAGGCAGGCAACGCGTTCATCCGGAAGTCGAAAGCCAAAACAAAGAGACCTGACCCCTTTGTTCTGTGACCCTTTTGTTCTGGCCGAATTTAATCGGAGTCTGACGCATGGCCACACACACCTCGCTTACGAGCATTCTCTGTTTTGCCGTCGCGGCTCTGCTGGGAGCGGTTGGGCAATACCTGTATAAGAGCGGTGCCGATGCAGCCAGTGGAGCCTGGCACAGTTATGTGGCCAACCCTCGTCTAGTGGGCGGCGTCGTTTGCTATATCGCGGTCATGATTCTTTTTGTTGCCGCTTTCAAGCTTGGCGGATCGTTAACGGTCCTTTACCCAATCTACGCATCAACATTTATTTGGGCAGCACTCATTGCCTGGGGTGTCTACGGCACGCCGATCACAGCAACCAATGTCATGGGAATGGGCCTCCTGATCGCCGGAATGTTTTTGCTCGGAAAGCAAGGATGACTGAACGAGCATACGATCCTCAGGACCGTCGGCCGATCCAGAGTCGGAATACTCGCTGGGCGGAAGCAGCGACTCAATTCCTTGTGAACCGGGGCATCTCACCGAACTCCATCTCCATTTTCGGAATGGTAGCCGCAGTGGCTGCTGGCATCTCGTTTTATTCTACCGACACCACGGCTGGCCTAGGGCATCGGGCTCTGTGGTTTTGCGGCGGAGTCCTTTGCCAAATCCGTCTCTTATGCAACTTGTTCGACGGAATGGTAGCAGTCAAGTGTGGCATCGCTTCTCCCAAAGGCGAGCTTTACAACGAAGTCCCCGACCGGGTGTCAGACGTGGCCGTATTGACCGGTTTGGGATATTCAGCGGGAGGCGACGTAGCCATCGGCTTGATGGCCGCGTTAGTTTCTGTCTTTGTAGCCTACGTGCGAGCAGCGGTGAAATCCATCGGTGCTCCCAACGACTTCTGCGGTCCCATGGCAAAACCACAACGCATGGCGCTTGTGACGCTTGTTGCAGTGTACCTGACGTTCTCGCCAGATGCTTGGCGGTTGTCGTGGGGTGAGCCGAAAATGGTGCTAGTCATTGTCGCTCTCGGCGGCATCGTGACGGCGTTACGCCGCTTGCAACGGGCAGCCAAGTATTTGGAAAGGCCTACGCAATGACGGTTTCAGAACGTTTGTTCGATGCAACTCGAGCCTTTGATCATCCCGTGACGATTGGAGCCATCGCGGCAATTGCCGTGGGGTTGCTCACCGCTTCCATTTTGGTGCGTGCCCTCAACCGCGCGCACAAGATTACACTCGACCATTATCAAGAATTACTCGCCCGAACTCGCTCATGGTATATTCTTGCCGCGGTCATGGTGGTTCCAATTTTATTAGGCGCAGCCTGGGTATGCGGTTTTTTTCTCCTGCTTAGCCTGTTCTGCTTTCGAGAGTACTCGCAGGCAACAGGCTTGAGTGCTTCACGATCGGCAACGATTTCGGTAACCGTGGCAATCCTTTTCACCTATTTTGCAGCGTTAGACCATTGGATGGGGCTGTTCACCACTTCCTGGGCATTAGGGATTTGTTCGATTGCAATGGTTGCGTTGGTACCAGATTGTCCGCAAGGCTATATCCAACGCGTAGCTCTGGCAATTGTAGGCTTTGCGTTGTTTGGCGTAAGCCTTGGCCATCTGGCCTTCATCTCCAACGACACACTATTTCGTCCAACTCTACTATGGATACTTCTCTGCACAGAACTCAATGATGTTTTTGCTTATCTCACCGGGAAGACATTCGGCCAGCGCAAACTACTTCCCAACACGAGTCCGAATAAAACTTGGGGTGGTGCAATCGGTGCGGTTGTGATCACCTCTCTACTAGCCGCATCCATTGGGCATTACGTTTTTCACGACACCACTTTAGATCAAATCTCTCATCTCCTGATATTGGGGGTGTTGATTAGCGTTCTTGGCCAATGCGGGGACTTGGTCATTTCATCCATTAAACGTGACCTAGGCGTCAAAGACATGGCTGCTGTTATCCCCGGCCATGGAGGACTTCTCGATCGTTTTGACAGCCTGCTGCTCGTTGCACCGGTTGTGTTTCATTACATCAATTACTTCAAGGCAGATGGGATCGGCGGCGACCAACCCATTCGCATTCTCACAGGCGGATGACGCATCAAGTACTCGTTTACGACATATCTACACATTCAGTAGTTCCAAATTTCCGCTGTTGCCACTCAACAGGAGAAATTTGGCACTCCTGAGTTTTTCTAATTGGACAGCGCCACTTCGGCGTAAAACACGAAAATACAAGCACGAAGCGCAAGCGAGTGAATTTGAGTGGAACGTCTTCATTCGCTTGCGCTTCGTGCTTGTATTGGTTTTGAAATACGCTCTAGGAGCCACACACCCTGCCAACAAAAGCCTAATCAGGCCCATGCCCATAGATGTGCTGGATCGGGGTTTTATGTCCCCAAGCGATCTGGTCGATCGTCACGCCGAATACCGTTGCCAGCCGTTGCCGGTCTGCTGGGCTGGGCGTCCAGCGGCCTTCGACAATCGCTTGAACCCGGCCGGGGCTCAGGCCGCTTCGCTCGATTAGCTGATCGAGTGGAATCT
>JANQPJ010000322.1 GCA_028289525.1 Pirellulales bacterium | reverse complement strand
CGCTTGCAGTATCCGACCGGGGTAACCGTGTGGCGAGATGGCATTCTGGTGTGCGCGGCTCCGGAAATCATCTATGCCGAAGATACCAACGGCGACGGTCAGGCTGATCGGCGCGAGGTGTTGTATCGCGGATTTCATCAAGGCAACCCTCAACACCAAGTGAACAGCTTTGTCTGGGGACTCGACAATTGGGTCCATCTGGCCGGCGCCGATCACGGAGGCACGATCGAGTCACTCAAGACCGGCCAGCAGGTTTCGATCAATGGTCGCGACGTGCGCATTCGACCAGACACCGGGGCGATCGACCCACAAACCGGCTGGAGTCAGTTTGGCCGTACGCGCGACGACTGGGGCCACTGGTTCGGCACCAGCAGCGAAGACCCGATCCTCCATTTCCCGTTGGCCGACCAGTGGCTGCGTCGCAATCCTCATCTGCTGCCCCCTGCCTGCCGAGTTCGGGTCATGCAAGGAGACGAGTTGGCGGTCTATCCGATTAGTCGGGTGATTAGCCATTGGGAAGATTATCGGCCGCCTGAGACCGGCCAGCCCCATCGGTTCACCTCCGCCTGTGGAACGATTGTGTATCGCGACAGCCTGTTTGGCCCTGAGTTTTGTAACAACACGTTCACCAGCGAGCCGGCTTTGAACCTGATTCATCGTCGGGTATTGAAACGGCACGGCATCCATTTTTCTAGTGCCCGCCCGGCTGGCGAAACGCACACCGAATTTTTGGCCTCGACCGACCCTTGGTTCCGGCCTACCTCGCTTCGAACCGGGCCCGACGGCGGGCTTTGGGTAGCCGACATGTACCGCCAGGTGATCGAGCATCCGGATTGGATTGACGACGGCGACGAACAGACACTCGACTTGCAGGCAGGAAGTAGGCGCGGTCGCATCTATCGCGTGCGACCGGCCCAAACGGCTTGTCGTCCTTGGCCTCGACTCGATGAGTACAGCACCGAGCAACTGGTGGCCGAACTGGCCAGCCTGAACGGCTGGCGACGCGATCGGGCTCAGCAAATGTTGATCTGGCAAAACGATCCAGCAGCGATCCCCCCTTTGCAAACGATGCTGACCAACAATCCTTCGCCACTTGGCCGCTTACATGCCCTGTGCACGCTAGCCGGCCTGCACGGTTTAACCGCCGAGCTGCTGAACCCAGCCATGGCCGATCGACACGCAGGCGTCAGACGGCACGCCGCGCGTCTGGTCGAAACCTTGCAACCAGTTCCTGAATCGACGCTCATGGCGTTATTAAGTCTCGTCGACGACCGAGACGCGATGGTGCAACTCGAGTGTGCTTATGCCTTGGGCCAGATGGACGATCCACGGGCAGGCCAGGCACTGGGCCAAATGGCGTTGCGACACGCAGACGATGCCTACCGATTGGCCGCCGTGGTTAGTTCCATTCGGGCTGACAATTTAGACCAGGTGTTGGCCAGCGTGTTTGTCGGTCAGGCCGGCCAAGCGCCGCCAGGCCCTCTGTTAAGACGCCTGCTCAGTGTGGCCGCCGACATGGGCGACCGGACCGCGTTGGTTCGAGTGCTCGCTCGCCTGAGCCACACGGTCGACGGACAATATGCTACCTGGCAGCTTTCGGCGCTGGCCGGGGTGCTCGACGCGCTGGAACGCCAGAACCTTTCGTTGGCCGCGTTTGAGACCAGCTCGACCGATGCCCAACTGCAACAGGCACTCAAGCGG
>JANQPJ010000268.1 GCA_028289525.1 Pirellulales bacterium | reverse complement strand
AACGCAGGAATGCCATGCCGTCGTTAGGCGAAATCATCCGAGAGTCGCAGATTTGGAAAAGTATCTTTCGCCATCCGATGCCGGTCGATCGGCGAAATCGCATCGTGGTGATGTTGACCAACTTTTTCCTGCACCTTCATCCGGTTTCGGTGAAAAAGCAGGGGATCGCGCTCAGTTACACCTGGTGCATGGGCGGGGTGACCTTCTTTCTGTTTCTGGTTGAAGCGGTCACCGGCGTGCTGTTGATGTTCTACTACCGGCCGACGTTGGAGTGGGCCTATACCGACATTCAGATGCTTCGCGACGTCCATTCGCTCGGGATTATGCGCGAGATTCACCGTTGGGGCGCACATGCCATGGTGATTACCGTGTGGCTGCATATGTATCGAGTGTTTCTCACTGGGAGTTACAAGCCACCTCGCGAATTCAATTGGGTGATCGGGGTGATTCTGTTGTTGCTCACCTTGTTGCTTTCGTTTACCGGCTACCTGCTGCCTTGGGATCAGTTGGCGATTTGGGCCATCACGGTCGGCTCGAACATGGCCCGAGCGACTCCCTTTCTCGGCTACGAAGGCCCCGGGGCCACGCTGTTGTCGATCGGTGGGATTGACATGATTACGAATGCCTCGGATGCCCGATTTGGCCTGCTCGGTGCCCGGTTTGTCGGCGAAGAGACGTTGAATCGGTTTTACATTTTGCATTGCATCGCGATTCCGTTGGCGGTTTCGTTGCTCTTGGCCATTCACTTTTGGCGAGTGCGGAAAGACGGCGGCATCAGCGGCCCGCTCTAAGGCAGAAGAAAGTCAGCGCGCCAGCGCGTCAAATTCCCAATTCCAAATCAGAAATCAGAAATTCCCAGATGGTTGCTTCATTTGTTGGCGCTGGACCGTTACTTGCCGCTGGAGGGGCCGCCACGGCCGCGTTTTACGAAAGCGTCTCCGGTTTTCTGGTCTTCTACTATGTCGTGCTGGCCCTGATGAATGCCGGAGCGGCCCTCTATCTCTGGCAAGCGAATCGCGTGGTGCCCTGGTTCCGGCTCGGTTCGCTCCAGGTGACCAATGTGTTGGTCTGGCTCGTGTTGGCGGTGGTTTGCACGATCTTGGCACCCTTGGCCGGGACAGCCAATCCGGCGATGATGCCTTCGATCTCGGAACCGATTCGCAACTTGGTCAACGCCAGCACTGGCCCGGTGGTCTATAGCGTTGGCACGACGGCTTTGCTCGTCATCATGTATATCTTTCGAGGATTTTTCGTCCGGCCGGCGGTTGCCTGGTTGATGTTGAATGCCTCGCTGCTGGCCATGGGTATGGCGATGACCGACAAAAACTTTTACACCATCGTCGCCAAGCCCGATAACGTACCGATCGTAATGTTGGTCTATTTGCTAGGCTATTTCACTTGGCTAGGAACCTATCAGGCGGTGCGGAACGACGAGCGGATGGCGCAAGGGCTCGAGCCGCTTGAGAAAGAGAACTCCGAGAAAGTGCTCGTCTGGCCTGACTTGGTCTATACCGAGCTGGTCTGCATGATCGCGCTCACGGCGTTTCTGATGTTTTGGGCCATCGCCCTGCAAGCGCCGCTGGAAGAGCCAGGCAGTGCGGTGAAGACGCCAAACCCTTCAAAAGCGCCGTGGTATTTTCTGGGGCTGCAAGAGATGCTGGTCTATTACGATCCGTGGATGGCCGGCGTGGTGTTACCGAGCCTGATTGTCGTGGGACTCATGGCGATTCCCTTTATCGACTTCAACAAGGCCGGCAACGGATACTATACGATCAACGAGCGTAAGTTCAGCTACCTCACGTTTCAGATCGGTTTTCTCGAGTTGTGGATCACGCTAATTGTTCTGGGAACCCTGCTGCGCGGGCCCAACTGGAACTTCTTCGGTCCGTTCGAGTATTGGGATGCCCACAAGGTCGAGGCGCTCAACAACATCAACCTGTCTGAGTATTTTTGGATTTTTGGTCTCAACCGCGGTTTGCCCAAAGCGCCGGCCGATAGCAGCGGCTTGATAAACTTTGCTTATATCATGTATCGAGAATGGCCAGGCATCGTGCTGGTGTTGGGCTATTTTCTGCTGTTGCCGCCGATCATGGCGGTCACCGTGTTCCGCAGCTTTGTC
>JANQPJ010000253.1 GCA_028289525.1 Pirellulales bacterium | reverse complement strand
TGACGTTGTAAGGTTGGCTCGCCATAGCGATAGCCGTCGTCGTCTTCGATGTCGTCGTGCACCAGCGAGGCTTTGTGAAACACCTCGACGGATAACGCCGCACGTCGCACTCCATCGGGCAAGGCTGCCAGGTGCGCGGCGCCATCGGCGCTGGTGCCGTGGCCGCCGGTCAGGGCGTCGTGCACAGCCAGCGTGATCAGCGGCCGGGCATATTTCCCCCCGCGGCCTACGTAGTCTAAGGCCAGCGTTTCCGTGGCCGTCACTGGATCGGGATGCGAATCTTTTCTGCCGAGCGTCGCGCTGTCTTTGCCGGTCAAGCGTTGCAGCTCGTCGGTTTCGAACAGCCCATTGGCCGCGCGCATCAAATGCAGGTAGGTTCGGGTTTGTACGGTGGGGGCCGGTTGGCGCAGTTCGATCATCTCGCGCACCCAGGCTTCGTCGACCGACGTGTTACGACAGTCGCTCGAGAGCAACGGCACCGCCATGCAGGGAATGCCGGCCATCAGCAATTTGTCGAACGCCTTTTCGAGCACATTCAAACAGGCAACCCCGACGATCGCGTCGACATACCCGCTGACGATAATCTTGAGCACAATCGGCGAACCTTCGGCGACCAATACCCGATAGCCCATCTGCTCGGCCTGGCCACGGAAGTCGGCAATGCTGCAAGCGCCACACTTCTCACAGTCTAGACCAAATTCGTCGTAGTCCGCCGGACAGCCTTCGGCATGTTTCAAACAATGAGGCAGCAACAGCAAGCGGCGCTCGGGAGGGACGCTGGCTACCTGATCGCGCCAAAACGCCGAGGTCAACAGCACCATCGTCCAGCCCAGGTAGCCTTCGGGCAGTCCCAACTGCTCGAGCACCGCGCGGGCATGGGCTTCGGTCTCGTCTTGAGTTAAGGTGCCTGAACGATCGAGACGGTCGGCCAGGCGCTGGCATTGTTGGCGAATGGCTTCCCGCTGGCCGAACTCATCAGGCACCAACTTGAACTGGCTCGTGCGCCGACGCCCAGTGGTGGAGACGTTCGACCTAGCGCCGGATTCCGCCGACGGCAACGTGGAGCGCGTCATCGAGGTAGGATCTCTGTCGAGTCGGATGGGGAGGGGAGGCAAACTACACGCGCGACAGATGGGGCTCGTCTTGACGCGCGTCGCGGTCGGCCATCGGGTCGCGCCGTAGTGCCTGACCGAGTGCCGAAACCGTATGAACGTAGCCGTAAAGACGTTCATGATACCACAACTTGGCAAAGTACAAACCGATTGGCGGCGTTTCGCTCAGCCGGCCCTGCTCGACTGCCTCGACAAGGAACGCAAGTCCTTGGTCAATCGCGGTTTGCAGCGAGGTGTCGCCGGCACCGGCCAGCAAGGCCTCGACGGCCAGCGAGGTTTCGACCAGCGTCGAAGCCTGGGCCGGAAATCCGTTTTCGGTTGCACTGGGCCCGGCTCCCCAACCGCCGTCGGCCTGTTGGGTATCGAGCAGAAAGAGCTGGGCCGAGTGGGCTGCCGGCGAGTCGAGCCGTTCACAGTCGCGATAAGCCAGCAGCACCTTGGCCGTGCCATAGATCGGGTTAGCCTCTTGCTCCTGGTGCTGGTTGCCAAACCACAGCGGAAGCCAGCTGCCGTCGTGTTGTTGTTTCTTGTCGAGAAAGACAAAGCCAGCTTCGATCGCCTCGTCTAACCGGCTGGCTAATTTTGAGGTCGCCACGCTCACCGGCTCTTGACGCCAAATCGCGTGCCAAGTGTGCAACGCCCGAACCGCATGGGCAGTCAGATCACAACCGCTGCGGTCGAATGGCAAGCGGCCCCAACCGCGACAAAATGTCGGCCAGCCGCCGTCGCGATTTTGGAGATCGAGCAGCCAGGCGACCCCAGCTCGCGCGGCAACGGCGATCTGTTGGCGCTGGGTGCCGCTGGCCTTGGCATACCAGGCGGCCAACGCCAATAAGGCGCTCGACGTGTCGTCCGAGTCGGGCACGCCGCCGCTCAAATCGGTCCAAGCCCAGCCGCCAGGGGCTGCGCCGGTCGAGCGATGTGTCTCGGTGTGCTGACAGCTTAGCAGCCAGTCCAAACAGTCCAACTGCGAAAGGTCTTCGCCAGCGTTATGCAGCGCGTTGACCGCTAGCGACGTGTTCCAGGTTGCCAGGTTCGTGTCAATCGGCCAACTGCCGTCGGGCCGCACCGAAGCGAGCAAAAACTCCACTCCCCGGCGAACCACGGCCGATTCCGCCTGACCCATGCCGGCCAGACTCATCACCACGAAACTGGTCAACGGAGTCGCTTCCAGATAGCCGCCGCTCTCTGGTTGCATTTGTGCTAAGACGTCCAGGCTTGGTTTGACCGCCAACCGGCGGATGAATCGGGTAATCGGATTCAAAGGCGGCCGGTTGTGGAAACGAGCCTGACCGACGGCGACCAACGCGGGAATCGCATAACTCACCACCGGAAAGCGGAGAAACCGATAGACCGACTGCGGCAAACAGGCCAGTTCAAACGGCAATGCCCGAACCTTGCGCCAAGAGATTGTCTCGGCCAAGGCGCAGTTGGTCAAGATTGGCACGGCAAACGTCTTGTCACGCCCATAACGCCGCTTTAGCCCGCGAATGCCGCCCTGTTGCTTGATGTACGCGTCTGCCCGTTCTAGCAGATCGGCATATTTGGCCGGCACCCCGGTCAGCCGAAAGGCGGCCACCGCCAACATCGTGGTGGCGATGTTCGACAAACTTTCGTCGGTGTCGCCCCAGCCGCCGTCTTCGTTCTGTTGGCCGGCCAGCCAATACAGGCTTTGCAACAACTGTTCACTCAGATCGCTCTGATAGAGTTCGTCCGGATCGAAATCTTGACCGGTCCCTCGGGCATGTTCTTCGGCCAGCACCAGCGCGCAGATGGCCGTAGCGGTCGACAGCGGAGAACTGCTCAGTCGCCCGACCCAATGACCTTGCGCGTGACGCTCGTCCAGCAACGCGTCGCGCGAGGTCGTATAGGCCGCCAGCAATCGCTCACGATCGGTCATGTGAAAAAGGCAATGGGGACTGCGGGAATGCAAAAGAAAAACGACGAAAGCGGATCAGCGTTTTGTTTCAAAAGACAGCGGTCAAATCAGGCTTTATAAGTAGCTTTGGGACAAAACGGGTCTACTTTCAGTCTAGGTGCCAGTAGCCAGCCTGTCGAGCCGACCGACAGATGGCTTGCGGAGAAAGTCCCGGTTTTACGGGATTTTTCCAGCTTGTCGGTTCCGTCTGCGGGCATTGCACAGAATGAGACGATTTGGCAGTCGTCCTGTACACTCTCCCAGGAGAACTGCAAAGTCGTCTCTTTCGAAAATCAGCGAACGGGGGGCAAAGCGCGAAACAGGAAAATCTAGCCGTTTCGCGCTTTGGCCACCCGCCGCTGCTATTGCCTAACAACGACTTTGCAGCTCTCCTGGTACACTCTTCTCGTATGCTGGGCTAGTAAACCAACGTGCTGTAGAATAACAGACCCGACCTTTCGCGCATTGCAAACCAAGGATTCCCGGCATGTTGCTCCCGATGGCCAAACGGCTGTTGACCGAAACCGATCAGCGGCTGCTCTGGAAGCTTGCCTGGAACTTCGGGTTTCGGGGCATGCAGGCAATCGTCAAACACAAACGCCGTTTGCGCCGAGGAGAGTTCTTTCCGCCGTTCCTCTATTTGTCGGTGATCAACAGTTGTAACCTGCGCTGCCAAGGGTGTTGGGTCGATGTGGCTCATCCACAGGAAAAGATTGAACTCGACGCCTTGAGTGATGTGATCCGTCAGGCGAACGCGATGGGCAACTATTTTTTTGGCATCGTCGGCGGCGAGCCGTTCATGCACGGCCAGCTGCTCGACTTGTTCGAGGCTCACCCGAAGTGTTACTTTCAGGTGTTCACCAATGGCCACTTCATCACGCTCGAGGTTGCCCGGCGATTGCGCGCCGCCGGCAATGTCACCCCGCTCATCAGTGTCGAAGGGACCGAAACGGTTAGCGACACTCGGCGTGGCCGCCAGGGCGTGCTCAATCGTACGCTCGAGGGAATCCAGCATGCGGTCGACCAGCGTTTGATCACCGGGGTCTGCACGAGTGTTTGCCAGTCGAACATCGACGACCTGGTCAGCGAGGCTTGGGTCGACCGGCTGATCGAGCTGGGGGTGCTGTACATGTGGTATCACACCTATCGCCCGATGGGACCGGATGCTTGTCCGGAGTTGGCCCTCACTCCAGACCAGCAGCGCCGGGTGCGCCAGTTTGTGGTGCGCACCAGGGCCACGCGGCCGATCGGCGTGGTCGATGCTTATTACGACGCCGACGGTCAGGCCCTTTGTCCGGCGGCGACCGGTTTTACTCATCACATCAGCCCTCAAGGGGATCTCGAACCTTGCCCGATCGTGCAGTTTGCCACCGAAACGATCTACGATCCACGGCCGTTGGCCGAAACGTTCAATCGTTCGGAGTTTTTACGAGACTTTCGCCAGTTGGCCGCCTCGCACACGCGCGGTTGCATCGTGTTGGAGCGTCCCGACTTGTTGCAGGAACTGGTCGTGCTGCATGAAGCTCGCGACACCACGCAACGCGATACGGCGCTGGCCGAACTGGCCGCGATGACGCCGCGTCCATCTCAGGCCGATCCCGAGCATGAAATTCCCGAGCAGAGTTGGGTTTATCGTTTGGCCAAGAAACACTTTTTCAATGATTTCGGAGCCTATCAAAACCCGATCGATCCGCTGGCCGCGCGGCGCGGTAAATCACAGGTAGGGGAACGATGAGTCCAACGATTTTTTCAAAAAACAGCGGTCGGTGACCGCTCGCGAAACAGGAGAATCTAGCCGTTTCGCGAGCGGCCACCGGCCGCTGTTTTTTCTCCAGCATGACTTTGCAGTTGCCCTGGATGGTTGGAGCCAGAAATTGAACTTGAACGATCAGTAGGATATAATCTGACCGGTATCCATTAGTCAGTAAAAACTGATTCACGCCCCTCTCGATTGCCCTCCAAAAGGAAACACTCCCCATGGCCACTGCCAGCGCGCGTCACATTCTGGTTCCCACCGAAGAAGCTTGTCAGGCATTAAAAACCGAAATCGAAGGTGGGGCCGATTTTGCCGCCGTGGCGGCCGAGCATTCGCAATGCCCGTCTGGAAAACAAGGCGGAGCCTTGGGCGAATTTAGCCCCGGTCAGATGGTGCGCGAGTTCGACGAAGTGGTCTTCCGCGACGAAATCGGCAAGGTCCACGGCCCAGTGCAGACCCAGTTCGGCTACCACCTGATCGAGATCACCAGCCGTACCGAGTGATGCTCACCATCTTTAGCCGTGGTTGGCGCGCGACTTGCTAGAAACCCCTAGCCGCGACGAGACTTCGTCGCCGGGGCGCCGGAGAAGATCCGTTTCACGGAAAGAACGGGGACGAAGTCTCGTCGCGGCGATTGCTCCCCTCCGAGGGTGGGGTTGGCAGCTCGGGACAGCATGGAAAATTGCACCATCTTGCACCATTCTGCAACATGGAACTCGGTTTTTGATGCGAAAATGGCTACAAGTCCAGTTCGTCCAAGGCGTCGATCAATTCGTCTAGTTCGTCTTGCGGCGCTGGCTTTGGAGTTGACCGTTCTGACGTTTTTTCGCCGACTGGGGCCCGTCCGGCTAGTTGCAGTTGTTCATCCCGTTCACGGGCTGCCATCGCGGCGGCATCCTCGGTGCCAGGTGCGCCAGGCTCGGGAGCCCCAAACAGACGCGACAGATCGACTTTCAACGCGCCAGCCACCTCGGGGCTGCCAGCAATTGTTGGCGTCTTGTGCTGGGGAAACAAAATCGCGTTTTCTGGACAGACCCGACTGCATGCCGGACAGCCCTTTCGGCAGTTATCCGGATCCTCGACCAGAATCGTCTCTTGCCCGTCGACGCCATAGACCCCAAACAGGCAAAAGTCGATACACTCCATGCAGTTCGTGCATCGGCTGTAGTCGATCACTGGATACCAACGTCGAGCAGCCGGTTCGTCGATGTGGCGAGGCCCGCTGGCCGGCTCGACCGGTTCGCCAAGCTGCAAGGGACCGCCAGGGCGGACCAACGATTCTTCGTCGGCCGGCGCATTGGTGGGCGCTAGGCCTGTCAAGGTGACGACAGGCGTTGAAGTCTCGGCTGCGATCCGGCGGATTTCGTCCAAATAATCACCGGTCGGATGGCCAGCGCGCAGGTCAAGGTGATAGATCCTCCGGCGCGGCAGCTGGCGAGTTTCTAAAACTCTGGGTTTTTCGTCGCCAGCATCGGCTTCCTCCTCGTCTTCGTCCCAGGCATCGAGCAAGCTTTTGCCAAACTGGCCATGCACCCCGTTCCGGTCGAGCGTCCAGTGCGCCGCGCGCGGGAAGAGCCAACTGCACACAATCAGATCGCCGGTCTCTTGTTGCAAACTGAGCATTCCAGTCCCATCGGCCGTCAGGTCGTATAGGTGAGGAATGACGGTTACGCCAACCGCTCGATCGCCGAGCAGCCCGGCCACGATTTCTTCTTCCAGCTTTCGCTTTTCGGGATGATGGCTTTGTCCTTGAGAGACGACCACCGTCACACGCGCTCGATTACTCATTCAATTGGCCTTTGATCGTCTGTTGGGTAACCGCCCAAACCGATTCTAGGTGCTCGACATAGCCTTCCGGCGAGAGGAAATCTTCGCTGTTTTGGACACGCATCGCAAACAACCAGCCGGCGCCATATTGATCGACATTGATGCCTGATGGATCGCTCAGCAAAGCATCGTTGAATTGTACCAGATCGCCGGCGGCCGGGCTGTAGAGCGAGCTTTCGGCTTTGCTGCTTTCGATCTGGCCAATTTCTTCCCCGGCTCGAAGCTGGCGACCAGCTTCGACGGTCCAATCGAGGAAGTAGACGTCCTGCAGCAGTCGTACGGCGTAGGCCGTCAGGCCAAACCGCGTTTCGGCACCGGTGGCGTGAGCCCACATGTGGTTTTTGGCATAGCGGCGGTCACACGAAATCTCGGCCGCGAACTTGCCCATCATGAAAACCAAGGGAGTGCTCATCAGGTGTAACGGACGCCTTGGTGTTGCGGTTCGAAGAATGCCGGTAGCAACAGGTCGACTTGCAGCAACCCTGGCCGCGTGAGCGTGACACGCTGCTCGCTGACGGTCAACAGTCCCTCGGTTTGATAACGTTGCCAAACATCTCGCCAGTGGGCCAGCACGTCGACCGCAAATTTTGCCTGAAAATAATCTGGCTCGATCCAACCCCGTTTGAGTTGCAAGATCATCTCGCGGACCAGCAGTTGATGGGCCGTTGGCTTCAGCCCTCGCGCAAGCGGCAGCCGCCCATCGGTCAGCAGTGCTTCGACATACGATCCCCATTCGGCATGGTTCTGGTAATGCACGCCGGAAACGTGTCCAAAACTAGCCACGCCGGTGGCCAGCAAGTCGCTCCCCTGCCAGAGATGGTCGCGGTAGCTAAAGGTGACTGCCTGGGGATCCTTGACCATCGTGTAGGCACTCGACTGGTGATAGCCTCCAGCGGCCAAGCAATCGAACGCATAGTCGACCCAGTCGCGCTTCAGGCTCCAGTCGGCCAGGGGGATTTCAACTTGTTCGCCAAGCAAGTCGCGGGAATAGACGGTGTTGAACGGCAGCTCCAGTTGATAGATGGTCACGCTCTCGGGGGCCAGTTCCAGAGTGCGGTCGATACACACTTTCCAGTTGTCCCAGGTTTCGCCGACCATTCCGGCGATCAGGTCGATGTTCGTGTTGGGAAAGTCGGCCTGCTGGATCCATTGCCAAGCTCGTTCGATTTCTCGCGAGAGATGAGCCCGACCGTTCTCGGCCAGAATGTCATCGCTAAAGTTTTCGACGCCCAGACTCAGACGCGTGATCCCCAACTCGCGCAGCGTGTGTAGCTTGGGCTCTGAGAGGGTGCCTGGTTCGCATTCAAACGTGACCTCTTCGGCCAGTTGCCAGGAGACATGGGCACGAAGCCGATCGACCAGCGAGGTGAGTTGCTTGCCGCTTAGAAACGAAGGCGTGCCGCCGCCGAAATAGACAAACCGAAACGGCCGGTTGCCCATCACCGGCAGTTGGCTGACCAATTCGATCTCTTTGGCCAGGGCCGAGACATACCGTTCCACGTCGCCTGAATTTTTGTCGGTGTAGACGCGAAAGTAACAGAACTTACACCGTTTGCGGCAAAACGGAATGTGCAAATAAAGCCCCAGCGGAACCTCCTGGGGTGGCCGCTCGAGGGCGGCTTGCACCTTGGGCAGTTCGTCGGTCGACCACTGCGAATAAGGAGGGTAGTTCGAGATGAAACAACTACCGACGTCGGTCTTGTCTGAGTCGTTGGTCATGGTGCGTCGCTCCGCTTCGGGACGACACTGGTGAAGCAGGTAAGCGTGCCATTTTGGTTGCCGATCACCACATGGCTGCTGGCGACCGCTGGCGAGGCGACAAATCGTCCACCGGCGTCATATTGCCAGCGTTGTTGCCCGGTTTGGCGGTCAAGTAGGTAAACCCGACCGGCACTAGTGGCCGTTAGCACTTGGTCGTCGATCAACACCGGCGAACTGTCGATCCGCCCTCGGGCGACAAACGTCCAGCGAACCTGACCGGTGCGAGGATCGAGCGCATGCAGGCGTTTATCGCGACCGCCAAAAACGACCAGGTCATCGGCCACCGCCGCCGAACTACGAAACGGCAACTGATGCGTAGGGCTTGAAAACCGCCAAGCGATTTTTGCAGTACGCCAGTCGATGGCCAAAAACACGCCATCCTCGGTGCCAAAGAAAATCTGTTCGCCAAGCACCGCTGGTGTCGAACCGGTTGGCGATTGGAAGGATACCTTGGCCAGGCCTTTGCCTTGGGGGATGTTGACGATATGTAACTGACCGTCGCAGCCGGCCAAGAAACAACGGTCGCCGGCGACCGTCGGCGTGCAGCGAATTTGGTCGTCGATCGCGTGTTTCCACGCCAGGCGGCCGGTCGCCGCGTCCAGGCAATAGAGCATGGCGTCTTGCGAGCCGAACAACAGACGCGGCCCATGAAATGTCGCGCCGCCGTTGATTTCCGCCTCGGCGTCAAACGTCCATTCCACCTGGCCGGTTTGAGCGTTCCAACAGGTAAGCCGACCGTCTTGGTTACCAGCATAAACCCGGTCATCACGCCAGGTGGCCGGAGCCACATAGCCGATTGGGCCGTCGGCCTGCCAGCGAACCTTGCCGGTGGCCAAGTCAAAGCAGTAAAAGGTTTTTTCCATGTCACCGACGAATACCCGGTCGTCGGCGATCGCGGCCGTGGCCTCGAACGAGCGCTCTGGGGCCGAAAACTCCCAGGCAACGTGTAACCGCTCTGGCAATTTGCCCGACGCGACCCCGGTTGCCTGGGCGTTGCCGCGAAACATCGGCCAACGGTCTTCTGCCGCTTGGCCAGTCCTGCTAGACCAGGCGTAGAGCAGCACGAGAACGAACCCGAACTGGAAAATCATGCTAGCGCAAACACAGCGGCCGGTGGCCGCTCGCGAAACGGCTAGGCTTTTTTGTTTCGCG
>JANQPJ010000251.1 GCA_028289525.1 Pirellulales bacterium | reverse complement strand
TGCGCAATTCCTTCGCTTGCGCTTCAGGCTTCAAAAAACGGTGTTTTTAGCATGAAACTTCCCTTCGCCGCCAATACTTGCAAGCTTTCCAGCACAAATGCGCAACTTCAAAACTTGCGATTCAGGCTTTATACCGTTTTGAGACAATGCCTAAGAGGATCGCAAAGTCATGATCGAGAAAGAACAGCGGCCGGCGGCCGCTCGCGAAACACTCAATTTCGCCTGTTTCGCGAGGGACCACCGGTCCCTGCTTTTCGACTTTGCAATCCTCCTGGGACGGAACCCCCAGGCAGTTGTCTATTAGGCGGTCGGGGCTTAGACTGATAGGAGCTTTCCTCGTGGCGCGTGCGAATTCGCCCACCCTTTCGGTCCCCCTCCCTCTTTTTCTGCTGTCGATCTGGATTGATGAGCAACGACGAAGACGTCTACCAGGAGCACGTCCTGGACCATTACGAAGACCCGTACCATCGGGGACAGTGTGAGCATGCCACGCATGCCCACGAAGAGCGCAACCCGTTGTGTGGGGATATAATCGAGATTCAGGCGGCGATTGACCCCTCAGGCAAACTTGCCGAATTGTTTTTTGATGGGGATGGGTGTTGCATCAGCCAAGCATCGGCATCGATGCTGGTCGAACGTTTAGATGGCAAAACCATCGACGAGGTAAAAAACTTTTCTGCCCGCGATATGCTCGATCTGTTTGGCGCGCGGCTGACGCCGAATCGCCAAAAATGCTGCCTGTTGTCGTGGCGTGCCCTGCAGGCGGCCATTCATTCGCCATTGGTCGAAGGCGACGAATCAGCCAGCAGTTCCCAGCCCTCAGGGCCTGCGCTGAATGAGGAATCGTGATGAGCACTGCCGGCCCTCCCGCGACGCTCGACCCCTACGCGATTCGAGAAGATTTCCCGATCCTCTCGACCGTGCTGCATGGCGACAAGCCGCTGGTGTTTCTCGACAACGCGGCCAGCACGCAACACCCTCGCCAGGTGATCGGCGCGTTGACCGAGATGTATGAGAAGCACTATGCCAACGTGCATCGCGGCATCCATTGGCTCAGCGAGCAGAGCACCGATCTGTATGAACAGACACGGGAAAAAGTTCGCGCGTTTATTAACGCAGCCATGACCGAAGAGATCATTTTTACCCCCGGCACCACGGCCAGCATCAACACGATCGCGCGCAGTTGGGGCGACGCCCATCTCACACCGGGCGACGAAATTTTGTTGTCGGTCATGGAGCACCATTCGAATCTGGTGCCTTGGCAACAGTTGGCCGAGCGGCAGGGTGCCGTGTTGCGCCACCTGCCGATCACTGACGATGGCCACTTGGTGCTCGACCAACTCGACGAGCTGCTCACCGAGCGGACAAAGCTGGTGTCGCTCACCTCGATTTCCAATGTGCTGGGCACCGTGAACCCGATTCGCGAGATTACTCGGCGCGCCCATGACGCGGGGGCCTTGGTCCTGATCGACGCGGCTCAACACGCCCCGCATTTGCCGCTCGATGTGGCCGAGCTAGGGTGTGACTTTTTAGCCTTCAGTGGCCACAAGATGCTTGGCCCTTCAGGCGTCGGAGTCTTGTACGGTCGGGCAGAAATCCTCGACGCGCTGCCTCCGTTCCTCGGCGGCGGCAGCATGATCAACTCGGTCCAACTCGATCGGTTTACACCTGCCGATTTGCCGGCCAAATTCGAAGCCGGCACGCCTCCGATCGCGCCGGCCATTGCGCTGGGCGCTGCGATCGACTACTTGAACAACCTTGGACTGGAAGCAGTCCACCAACACGAAGTCCAGCTAACCCGTTATGCCCACGATCTGCTGGAGGGGATTGCAGGTGTGCAAATTTTAGGCCCCAGGGCTGAAGAGAAGGCTGGCATTGTGACGTTCGTGCTCGAAGGGATTCACGCCCATGACGTGGCCCATCTGCTCGATCGCCAAGGGGTCGCGGTTCGCGCCGGCCATCATTGCACCCAACCTTTGCACGACCGGCTGGGAGTCACCGCCACGTCGCGGGCCAGCTTTTATCTTTACAACACCCTGGCCGAAATCGACCAGCTTGGCGACGCGATCCTGCACGCTCAGCACGTCTTTCGGCGCCGATAAGTTTGCCTCGGGCCGGCACAATCGACTAACGCGCGCTGGACGGCTCGGAAGCGGTTTTCGAATCGATCACGCGAACGTCAATAATCTCGTCGCGGGAGGCCGGTGATTGAGAGAACCCTTGAAAGCCTTGCGCGGTATGGATGGTGAACCGGCGACGCATGCCGCGCCGCGCCAGGCCTAGCATTCCTCGTCGGAAAACGGGCGTGAGTAGCAAGAAGCCTACGACGTCAGTCAACACGCCAGGGGTGACCAGCAGCGCGCCGGCGACCAAGATCATCAGGCCGTGGACCATGGCGTCGGCTGGCATTTCTCCCCGGCGCAGGTCTCGTTGAATCTGGCTCACCACGGCCAAGCCTTGCCAGCGCGTGAGCGCGGTTCCCACCACGCCGGTTAACAACACCAAGCTGATCGTGAAACTCCACGACGTGTGGTCCTTCAACCACAACAGCAGCAGCAGTTCGATCAGCGGAACCAGCGTGAAGAGCAACAGCAAACGGAAGATCATCGGTACGGATTCACTGTCAAGAGAAAGATGTATGCTGACCAGGACGATTGCAAAGTCGAAAAGCAGCGACCGGTGGTCGCTCGCGAAACGGGAGAATCTAGCCGTTTCGCGAGCGGTCACCGACCGCTGTTTTTGTAGAATCGTTGACTTTGCAGCTCTCCTGGTATGCCGGCATCTCAGGCCAGCCACTCGTTCTCATTGTATTCGAATGCGCTACGGAATTCCAAAACACGTTCTTACCGGCGGAGCGTTTGGTTTTTTTCCGCAATCGCCTGAAATCCTTTCGCCTGGCGCTCGTGCCCTAGCGCTTGGCGCATGCTGGCCAAATTGCCAAAGGGGACGTCGAGCGATTTGCGTTGCAGGGTGCCTTGGACGACGGCCGTGCGCATCAAATTGGCTCCCTGTTCGGTGACTTCGACAGCCTGCTGTCGTAAGCCGGCCTCCCAGAACGAAACGCCCATGGTGACCAGCGCTTCGCCGAGCCGCCCTTCGTCGGTAGGAAGCTGGCGGTCGGTCACGGCCAACAATGGCGCGGCCTTGCCATACCAATCGACCGCTTCTTCGTGGCGATCGAGATGGATCGTTTGAGTCGCACCTAACAAATAATAAACCCGTCCGAGTTGGTAACGCGCCAGTAAGCTGGCCTGTCGCGGTGCGGCATGGGCTTCAAACTGTTCGCGAGCCTGTTGACCATAGTTCATGGCGGCTTTGGCGTCTTCTCGCGCTACGGCCAATTCCGTGGCCGCTAGAAAAATCTCCCCTAACTTCCAACCGATCCGTTGCCGGCAGCCGGCGTCGGTCGATTTTTCGAGCAACTTCGCCGCCAACTCCTGGGCCTTGGTCACTTGGGCCGCCGGATCAATCGGCTCGAATCCGGCGTGCGCCGCCAGGCTGGCTTGAGCGACTGTTAGCAGCAACTCCGCAGACCCGCCATCGCGGTTTACACGATTACCGGCAAACGCCTGGGCACGGTCCAGCCAACGAGGCACCATTTGGTCTTTCTGTTTCCAGTTGCCCCAGCCGATGCTGTAGGCAACGCCCAAGTGGGCTTCGACAAGCACATCTTTGGCGCTTCGCCGAACTTTGGCGTCTTCGTTCCCTGCCAGCGGGTCGGCCAGGCGAATCGCCTCGGTGAAGATCTTCGTAGCCAACTGGTATTTGCGGTCGCGTCCGGTGGCCAGAACGTTGGCCAGCGTGGTCATCGCCCGAGCGACCACCAAGTCCCCAGGCTCCGAACCGGCCAGGATGGCTTTGATTTCTCGCATGGCTTCTTCTTGTTGGCCCAGACCGACCAACGCCTGGGCTTTCACCAGGCGAAAATCCGGATCGTCTGCCTGAATCTCAAGCGCTTGATTGGCCGCCGCGAGCGCCTCGGCGACCATCCCCTGTTGCCAGAGTATCGCGGCGCGAACTCCATAGGCTTGTGGCGACTCCGGATCGAGTTCGATCGCCGTGGCCAGATCAGCAAGGGCTGCCTGAGGTTCGCGGCGCCAACGCGACTCGGCTCGCTGGACAAACGAGACAGCCGATACCGTCTCCAACAGAATGTGGTCAACCTGTTTCGAATCGGTTGGAGCCGCATAGCTGAAAACGACCCCCCGCTCTGGAAACGCTTGCCCAATGGCGGCACCACTGGCGTCGACCACTTCGACCGGAACGATGGCTGCGAGTTGGAGACGTTGGGCCAGACCGTCGGCCGTGGCCGGTTTCTCCAGTTCAACGATTAGCGAGCGAACGCGCGCTTCGACCAAATTGACCACGACACGGCGGAACGGCTTGATCTGGTAAATCCAAATCCGCTCGCTTTCTGCCTCTTCGCCCAATTGTTGAGCCGGCTCACCCCAGGCAGTCTGGACTTCGGCGGCCGTGGTCTTGCCTGGCACAACTCCAGAGAACTTGGCCGCTTGCACGGTCACCCCACGCGGTGTCTCCTCGGTAGAGGATGCATTATCAGCTGCCGGTGGTTGGAGCGAGGTTGCCGTTTCTGCCGTCTCGACTTCCGATGGGTTAACGGCTTCTGACTCGCCTGGCGATTGAGCATGAGCTGTTTGGAATGCCAAGGCCAACGGCACAAGCAACAGCCAGAAGGCTCGCATACCGAGTGAGACCGAGCGTTGCATGGCACATTTCTCCCCAAGAGAACAAAAATGGTTGAACAATGGTTATGAGTCAGTCGGTTCGGGTGACGGCGCACCGGTCCCGACGGGCGGCGTAGTATAGCGACCTGGCCAAACGAGTCTAGAGAAGGTTTTGTGCCAGCACGTCACACCCGAGTGGGTGTCGGTTTCGGGGAGTCATCGGCGAAGGAATTGTATAACCACCAAACAATTCCTTCGCCCCTCGCTTCAGACTTTAAATCAATGGCATCAAATGCGTTTTCTAACAAAGGCTGACGCATCGTAACTAATTTGAACACAGCAGGTTATTGTGCGTCACCGCGCGCCGCCAAGCACTCCTCCAGCTTGCCAGAGAAGCGCCAAAACTTCATCCGAGTCGAGCGATTCGGTTTGCACGTTCTCGGTAGAATCGCTAGCTTAAGGGCTTAGGAATTGGGCTGCCGGTCGTGTCAGACTTCATCGGTTTTGCCACCATCGACAGCTTGCTCTTGAGCCAATTTTCGTTCTGAGATTTGGCTAACCCGAGCGTCGATCGACTACTTGGTCTCAAGAGACTCCTCTGTGTGCTTTTCACTTGCCCACGATCTCGACAGGTAAAATTTCGATGAGCCAAGCCCCCCCCAATTCCAACGTGGCGGTTTCTAAGGACGACTATATTCCAACCCAAGTTGCAAAGCCTACTGAGGAACAAGACGAGTATCCAGGCATGCCGACCACCTGCGACGGAGCCGAAGCAGTGGTCCATGTCGAAACCCGCATCTGCCACGGCACCGGCGCCTATCCGATCACCAGTTCGACCACCATGGGTAGCGGGTTCAATGCCGCGGTGCAAAATGGTCTGACGAATTTGTGGGGTGATGCGTTGGTCTTCATGGAGCCGGAGAGCGAGCACAGCTCGGCCTCGTTTTGTGAGGGGTTTGCCCTGGCCGGAGGTCGGGTTACCAACTTCACCTCGGGTCAAGGCCTTGTGTTGATGAAAGAGGTGCTCTATACGATCGCCGGCAAACGGTTGCCAGTGGTCTTTAACATTGGTGCCAGGGCATTGACCAGCCATTCGCTGAACGTTCATGCCGGCCACGACGATTTGATGAGCGTGGCCGATTGCGGCTGGGGGATGTTGATGGCCCGCAACGCTCAAGAAGCAGGCGACTTGTGTCTGATTGCCCGCCGTGCGGCCGAGGCCTCGTGTACTCCGTTCTTCAATGCCCAAGACGGATTTCTGACTACCCACACGGTCGAAACCGTCCGCCTGCCAGAACTTGAATTCATGAAAGAATTCGTCGGCAACCCGAATGAAAAATTGCTCAACCTGATGGACCCCGACAATCCAGTCATGACCGGGGTGGTGCAGAACCAGGACTCCTACATGAAAGGCAAGATCGCCCAGCGTTGGTACTACGATCGGGTAGAACCGGCACTGGAAGAGGCGTTCGAGCTGTTTGCCAAGAAGACGGGCCGGAAATACGACTTTGTGATGCCGTATCGGTGCGAGGATGCGGAATACATCTTGGTCGGCATGGGTTCCTACATGGAAACCGCCCAAGTAACGGTCGACTACATGCGAGAAGAGATGGGCATCAAGGCCGGCTGCCTGACCGTCTACTGCTTCCGTCCCTTCCCGGCACAGCAGCTTGTTCGAGCTCTGAAAAACTGCCGCGCCGTGACCGTGTTCGAGCGGATGGACGACCCGCTGTCGACCACCGGCAACCACCTCACGCGAGAACTAAAAGCGGCCTTCTGCGATGCCTTGGGCGCCCGTCAAGGCCACGACCCGATCGACCGCATCCCTCAAATCTTCCACGGGGCCGCCGGCCTCGGAAGCCGCGACGTGCGGCCAGGCGACATCATCGCCGCCTTCCAAAACATGCTCCGCGATGGCCAAGAGTTCTTCAGTCTTGGCATCGACCATCCGTTGGCTTTGGAGCGTTCGGTCGACCCCGACTTGCGACCGCCAGGCGGATTCTCGATGCGCGGCCATTCGGTCGGCGGGTTTGGCTCGGTCACGACCAACAAGGTGATCGCCACGATCGCCGGTCAGGTGTTTGGCAAGGATGTTCAGGCATACCCCAAGTACGGTTCGGAAAAGAAGGGCTTGCCGACGACCTATTATCTGACGATTGCCGATTCGCACATTTTCACACACAGCGAATTGGAGTTTGTCGACCTGGTGGTGATCAACGACACGAATGCCATCAAGAGCGGCAACCCGTTGGCAGGGACCGTCGACTCAGGCGCAGTCTTCATGCAATCGGCCTACGACAACCCGCAGGACGTTTGGAATCATATTCCGCCACATCACCAGAAAACGATCATCGACCGACAGTTGAGGATCTATTTCTGCGACATGGTGAGCATTGCCCGCGAAGTGGCCTCGGTGGCCGACCTGGAAATGCGGATGCAAGGCATCGTGCTGTTGGGAGCGTTTTTGAAGCTGACGCCTTATGCTCGGGAAAGCGGAATGTCGGACGAAGAGGTAATGGCTGGCGTTGAAAAAGCGCTGCGGAAATATTTTGGCAAGCGGGGTGAACAGGTTGTGCAAGACAACTTGACCTGTGTGCGTCGCGGCTATAGCGAGATGCAACAAATTCCTCGGGAAATGATGACGACCGCGTGAGCTGGCTTAGAACACGTTCTCAGGCCAAGCTGCGTTCTATTCGCTTTACATTCGTTCAGGAGTACGTTACCCATGGCGACGGACGTCCAACCGACCTCGATGAACGAGGCCAACGCACGCGACCCTCACAATAGCAACAGCTATGGCACGCTGGTCGACGAAGGCTATCGCACGGTCGATTTGCCTATTCTCGACGTGAATGATTTCAACGAACGGATCATTCGCGGCTATGAGGAAGGCTATGCCGAAAAGGCGTTGCCGGCCGATCTGTCGGTTGCCCGCAGTGCGGTGCCCGCCGGCACCGCGACGCTGCGCGACTTTACCAACGTCGCGCCCGAGATCCCCGAATACATCGCCGACAACTGCACAGGCTGCATGGACTGCGTCACCTTGTGCCCTGACACGGCAATCCTAGGCAAGGTGATTGCCGAAGACGACTGGCAAACCAGGGTCGAACAGATCGAGAACGAGCAGGATCGCGAGTTCTTCCGCAACCAGTGGTCGGAACCGCGAAAATACTATGACGCTCCTAAAAAGAAGACCGGCACCGGCGGCAAGTTCGCCATCATCATTGATCCGACCAACTGCAAAGGCTGTGCCGAGTGTGTGACCGTGTGCGACGACGAAGCGTTGCGGATGATCCCCAAGAACGATCAAGTGATGTCGGACATCGGCAAAACTCATCGTTTCTTCAAAGAGGTCGGCCCCAGTGACGAGCGGTTTGTCAACGACAACTTGTTGATCGACATGATGCTCAAGGAGCAAACCCATCTGTATGTAGGGGGAGCCGGTAGCTGCGCCGGGTGTGGCGAGGGAACCGCGTTGCGGATGCTCTGCTCGGCCACCGGCGCCAAGTATGGTAACCAATGGGGCATCATGGCAGCCACCGGTTGCAATACGGTCTACACTTCAACCTATCCTTACAATCCGTATCTGGTTCCCTGGAGCAATTCGCTGTTTGAAAACGCCCCGGCCTTCGCCTCGGGGCTTCGTTTGCGTTGGGATCAACGCGGCTGGCAAGACAAGCCGATCTGGTGCATCGGCGGCGACGGGGCGATGTTCGATATCGGGTTTCAATCGCTTTCGCGCGTGTTGGCCTCGGGCTTGAACATCAAAATCTTTGTGCTCGACACCCAGGTTTACTCGAACACCGGTGGCCAAGCTTCGACGGCCACCTACATGGGCCAGAACACCAAGATGAGCATTCACGGCAAGGCGGTCGGCGGCAAGGTCGAACGCCACAAAGAGATTGCGCAAATCGCGATGATGCATCCTCGTACGTTTGTGGCGCAGACCACTTGTGCCCATACCAACCACTTTTATCGAAGCGTGCTGGACGCGTTGGAGTTCGACGGACCGGCCCTGGTTTGCTGCTACACAACCTGCCAGCCCGAGCATGGCGTGGCCGACAACATGGCAACCGACCAAGCTCGTCTGGCGGTCGATTCACGAGCCTTTCCGCTGTTGGTTTACGATCCACGCAAAGGCACGACCATTCGCCAGCGATTGTCGCTACAAGGCAACCCGGCGGTGCAGGACGATTGGTGGACCGATCCTAAATCGGGCGATCAGGTTGATTTTGTCGACTTCGCCCGCAGCGAAGGCCGGTTTGCCAAACATTTTGATCGGGAAGGCAATCCGAGCGAACTCATCCTGGAAGCTCAGACCGACCGCTTGGAAAACTGGCGATTGCTACAAGAGTTGGCCGGTGTGCTGGACGCCCCTGCGAAAAAAGCGAGCACCAAGGCGGCTCCATCAAAACCTGCTACTGAAAACGGATCGCCTGACGGATTTGCGGCCGGGATGCGTGTGAAATACAACGACGGCACCGCTTGGGTGGACGGGATCCTGGAGTCGGCCTCACCGCCGAAGATCGTTCTGGACGACAACACCGAGCTTGCCATTTCGTCCGAGGTATTTCAACAGGCAGTTACCGCTGGCCTGATTACCCGTGCCTAGTCCGCGTGGTGCTTGCAAATGGCCGAGCGTTTGCCCAAAGCTTCGATTCGAGTTGTGCCTGACGATTCTGCGGTTGCGCATGATTTTCTGAAACGAACCCGCGACGAGCTGCGCAGCTTGACCAAAGTTCAAGTGTGGCCTCATCGGCTCGTCGTGTTCGATGTCAACGGCGACTGCTTCGAACTCGACGGCATCGGCTATCTTGACGCACAGGTTGTGCCCTTGCTGCAGGCGATCAACACGGCGTTCAAACCCGAGTCGATTCACAATCCGATCGACCAGCCGTACAAAGAGTTCAAAACCGGCCGCCGGTACCCTTGGGCGCAAGATCGGGTGATGTAAGGTGTGGTCGACCAAGAACTAGAGCAAATTACCAAAATGCGTAGTGATGTTTCGTCGAGAAATCCCAGTGAAAACTAGGTGTCGTCCGCCACGGTAAAAAGCAACTTGCTTTAGCTCAGATGAATCAGCCGCCCTCCAATACACTGCATGCGCTGCCACGAGGCATGAATACCAGATGACTGAAGCAGCAGGCTATCCTCGGTTCGCTGCGATCGCATTGCGTGTAGCTTTGGCTTTGGCTTTCTTGTCGGCCGTTGCCGACCGGTTTGGTCTCTGGGGCCCGCCTGGCTCGCCCAACGTGGCGTGGGGCGAATTTTCGTTGTTCCTTGACTATACGGGCCTGCTGCTTTCATTTTTGCCTAGCTCACTGATTCCAGTGTTCGGATGGGCTGCGACCATCATGGAAGTTATTCTGGCGATTGGTCTTCTCTCAGGCTATCTACTTCGCTGGTTTGCCATGGCAAGCGGCATGCTACTCCTCGCATTTGCCATGGCGATGACACATGCCTTAGGGCTTGAGCCAGCATTTTCATATTCCGTATGGACCGCCTCTGCGTCCGCGTTCTTGCTCGCATCGCTCGACTGAACAAAGGGGTCAGACTGAACAAAGGGGACAGGTCCAATCGTGTTCGGCACGCGTGTTGCTTTGAAGGGATGTGCGTGTTTTGGTTTGGCTGGCGATGTTGGGAGTGGCTGCGAACGTGAATC
>JANQPJ010000250.1 GCA_028289525.1 Pirellulales bacterium | reverse complement strand
CGAACAGCCGCAACGAACCGTCGGGGCAGCCAAATCGTGGCTAGGCCACTCGAAGGTCGATCGGCACCAGCCAATGTTGCCTTGGGATGCGCCGGCCGAGGTAGGCAAGGTTTCGCCGGTCGAGGCCTCAACCCGATACCTTCGGCATCTGGCCGACGCCTGGCGAGGGCAATTTCCCGACGACCCGATCAGCGACCAACAGGTAGTGCTCACCGTACCGGCTTCGTTCGATGCGAGTGCTCGGGAGCTAACCCGGGAGGCCGCTAGGGCGGCTAGCTTGCCGGACGATTTGGTTCTGCTGGAAGAGCCGCAGGCGGCCGTGTATGCCTGGCTCGACGACGCCGGCGACGCCTGGCGACAGGAGATGCAGGTAGGCGACCGGCTGCTGGTTTGCGACGTCGGCGGCGGGACGACCGACCTGACGTTGATTCGCGCGGAAGAAGAGTCCGGCGAGCTGGTTCTCTCACGGATGGCCGTTGGCAACCATCTGCTGGTCGGCGGCGACAACATGGACCTGGCGCTGGCCCACCTGGTGGCTGGACAGTTTGCCGAACAAGGCACCCAGCTTGATGCCTGGCAGTCGGTTTCTCTCTGGCACGCCTGTCGGGCGGCGAAAGAGACCTTACTCGCGCCGGAAGGCCCCGAGAACCACACGATCAGCGTCCTCGGTCGAGGCAGCAAGCTGATTGGCGGAACCGTGAGCGTCGAAGTCGATCGCCGTCAGGTGCGCGAGCTGCTGGTCGAAGGCTTCTTGCCAGCCTGTCAGGCTGACGATCGTCCTGAACGCCGCCGAACGTCCGGCTTCCAACAGATTGGCTTGCCGTTTGAAACTGATACCGGGATCACTCGACATCTGGCCGAATTCCTCGGTACTCATGCCGGCGAGGGAGAAGCGGCCGTGCGGCCAACGCACGTGTTGTTCAACGGCGGCGTGTTCAAAGGCGAAGCGCTTCGCGAACGTGTGATGGGCGTGCTGGCCAGTTGGTTTGTGAACGAGCAATTGCCTCGCCAGTTGGCTGGTCGGCACGACCTGGACTTTGCCGTGGCGCGCGGAGCGGCCCATTACGGCTGGACCAAGTGTCGTGGAGGGTTGCGGATTCGCGGCGGCACGGCTCGGGCCTATTATGTCGGCATCGAAACCGCCGGCTTGGCCGTCCCCGGGGCTCCTCGACCGCTTCAGGCACTCTGCGTCGTCCCAATCGGCATGGAAGAAGGCACCACGGCCGACGTCCCCAGCAACGAGATTGGTCTGGTCGTAGGCGAGCCTGCCCATTTTCGGTTCTTCAGTTCCTCGGTCCGCAAGCAAGACCAGCCAGGCCACCTGCTCGCGCATTGGAGCGACCAGGAAGTGACCGAAACCGATTCGCTCGAAATGTTGTTGCCGGCCGACGAAACGATTGACGAGCCGTATGTGCCGGTGCGGTTTCATACCTGTGTCACGGAACTCGGGGCGCTCGAACTCTGGTGCGTGAGCACCACCAGCGAGCAGCGTTGGAAGCTGGAGTTCAGCGTCCGCGAAGATGCTTAGGTGTCGTAGGACAAGGCCGCCTTGGGGATGGGTGTGAATCAGCAAATGAGAATGGCGAGTTGTAAATGATTGGCTCTCATCCCTAGCCGCGATGTAACACATCGCCGGACACGTGGCATGGTGAACAATGGAGAGCAACTCCATGAGATTCTTAGCTCGAGCGTCCCGGCGACGAAGTCTCGTCGCGGCTAGGGGGCGCGAGTACATCGCTTAAAACTTGGGATTCAGCAATTTAGCTTCGGCGATTGGCAAAACACAGAAAACGCGCGAGTGCGCACTAACAACGATCTATCCATCCTATGGAACCAGACGCTCAACCGCCCGAGAGCCGCTACGTGGTTGGCATCGACCTGGGGACGACCAATTCAGCGGTCACGTCGGTCGACACCCAGCGCGAGCCATGGCAAACCGAGACGTTTCCGATTCCTCAGCTCGTGGCACCTCATCAAGTCGAGCCTCGCGACACGCTGCCGTCGCTCTACTACCAGGCGGCGTCGGGCGAGTTTAGCGATCGGGCCTTGGCATTGCCTTGGAATGCCGGCGAGTCGCCTGCAGCTGCCGTCGGGGTGTTGGCCCGCGAGCAAGGGGCCCTGGCGCCAGGCCGCTTGGTCGCTTCGGCCAAATCGTGGTTGTGCCACACAGGCGTCGATCGCGAAGCCAAGCTGTTGCCCTGGCAAGGGGCGGCCGACGTCGAGCCGCGTTCGCCGGTCGAGGTGAGCGCGGCCTACTTGGAGCACATCCGCCAGGCATGGGATCGGGCGCATCCCGACGCGCCGCTGGCCGAGCAAGAGGTGGTGCTGACGTTGCCCGCTTCGTTCGACGAGGTTGCCCGCGAGCTGACCGTTCGCGCGGCGGCCAAGGCTGGCTTGCCCAGGGTCGTGTTGATCGAGGAACCTCAGGCAGCCTTTTATGCCTGGCTCGATCATCATGCGAGCGATTGGCGCGAGCGGGTCACCCCGGGCGAGACAATTTTGGTCTGCGACGTGGGCGGAGGAACGACCGACCTGACATTGATTCGCGTGCGCGACGCTGGTCAAGGGGCCGTTCAATTTCATCGCGTCGCCGTCGGCGACCATTTAATTCTCGGCGGCGACAATCTCGATTTAGCCCTAGCTCGGCATGTTGAGCAAAAGCTCAGGCTCGACGCGCCGCTTGAACCGCGACAGTGGTCGGTCCTAGTGCGTTCCTGTCGCGCGGCCAAAGAGACGCTGCTTTCCCACGATGCGCCGGAACAGGTTACCATGCACTTGCCTGGTGCCGGTTCACGTGTGATTGGCGGAGGGCTGCAAGTCGAGGTTCAACGCGATGAAGCCCGGCAGGTTTTGGTCGAAGGGTTTTTCCCGCTGGTCGAGCTGACCGATCGGCCGCAGACGCGCCAGTCGGGTTTCCAGGAGTTTGGGCTCCCTTACGCGCGGGATCCCGCGGTGACCAAGTATTTGGCCCAGTTCCTCTCCCAGCATCGTACGGCTGGCTTGGAACCCGAGGCCGCCGAAGCGTTCGACCTTCCGGCCGTCCGGCCTGACAAACTGCTGCTGGCTGGCGGCGCGTTCGAGTCGGCATGGTTGCGTGACAGGGTAGTCGAGTCTCTTCGGCGCTGGTTTGCTAATGAAGACTGGTCGCCGGCGGTGCTCGACTGTCCCCGGCTCGATATGGCGGTTGCCCGGGGCGCGGCCTATTTCGGCATGGTCCGTCGTGGCCAAGGCGTGCGAATCGCGGCCGGTTTGGCGCGTACCTACTATGTCGGCGTCGAGGGTCAACCACCGCAAGTCGTGTGCCTGGTGCCGGCCAGCGCCGAACCTGGCCACGAGATTGAGCCTGTCGAACAATCATTTGGCTTGCTGGTTTCCGAACCGGTCGAGTTCCCGTTGTTTGTCTCCAGCACGCGTTTGACCGATCGGCCCGGCGATTTGGCGCCGGTTGATTTGGAACAGCTGCGGCCGTTGCCGCCGATCCGTACGGTGTTGCAAACCCGACGTCGGGCTGAACAGGACGAAGCCCAAGTGTATTTGCACGCGCGGCTCACCGAGATTGGCACGCTCGATCTGTGGTGCAGCGAGACAACCGGCAGCCGAAGCTGGCGACTGCAGTTCGACGTGCGTTCGACGACCCAAACCGACATCGCGCCGCACGAAGCGGTGGGCGAAGCCGACGGCGTGGTCGACGAGACGATTTTGGTGGCCTGTCGCGAGCTGATCGAGTCCACGTTCGGTGAAGGGGCGACCGAGAAACCGGCCAAACTGGTCCGGCGGTTGGCCAAGGCCATTGGCACCGACCGTCGCGAGTGGCCGCCGACGCTGTTGCGCCGCTTGTGGGAAATGTTACACAAGGCCGAGGCCGGTCGCCGGCGATCGCCCGCTCATGAAGCGCGCTGGCTGAACTTGGCCGGTTTTACCTTGCGGCCTGGCTATGGCATGGCCCTCGACGACTGGCGAGTGGCTGAAACGCGCCGTCTGGTGCAAGGCAAGCTGTTCCACCCGGCGGCGATGGTTGGCGTCGAGTCGTGGATTCTCTGGCGACGGCTTTCCGGCGGCTTGTCGCGCGGATCGCAGTTGTCGTTGGCCGATCCGCTGCTGAAAGCCGTGCGGGGCCTCCACCGGCAAATGGTCCTCGGCAAAGGCCAGGGAGCCGACGTGTCGTTTCGCACCCATGAGTCGATCGAGGCTTGGCGCCAGCTCGGCTCGTTGGAGTTGATCGACCTGCGCGCCAAAATCGAACTTGGCGGTATGATCCTCGACCTGTTGCCCAAGCGTAAAATGGAGCCAGTGGCCGCTGCCCTGGCCTGGACGCTCGGCCGCGTGGCGACGAGAGTTCCGTTGTATGGCCCGTTGAACGCGGTGGTACCGAGCGAGGTGGTCGCGAAATGGGTGCCCAAGCTGATGGAGCTGGCCGGCGATGAGCCTGCGGCCGCGTTGGCCATCATGCAGATGGCTCGAAAGACCGACGACCGTTATCGCGACTTGCCTGAATCGCTGCGTCGTCAGACGATCGACTGGCTACGTGATCAGAGCGCCCCGGAGCACTACCTTGAACTGGTCGAGCAGGGAGGCCGGCTGGACGAGGAAGAGCAAGGTCGGATTTTTGGAGAAACGTTGCCCAAGGGATTGCGGATTGCGTAGACTGACGCTTAAAGAAAGCGATGAATTCAAGGACAGTCCCTTAGCCGCGATGTAACACATCGCCGGACACGCGTGCCCTATCTGTTACGTGAAGTAATCTTTACTACGAACGGAAAACGTGTCCGGCGATGCGCCCGATCGCGGCTAGGGGTCTCACAAAACAGGAAACCATTCCCATGGATGAATATCCGATTGATCTAGACGGTTGCCGCCGTCGTCAAACGCGGCTCGTGGCGCACATGCAGGCAAACCACATTCACCTGGTGCTGGCCACGCAGATGGAAAATGTGCAATGGCTCACCGGGGCTCGGTTCGGCCCGTTGTTCCGACCACTGGCGGCCGTGCGGGCTGACGGCCATGTGACGCTTGTCGCGCCAGCGCGCAAGGGCCGACCGTTGCCTGAAGGGTTTGCCGTCGACGCCTTGGTTCCCTATGAGTCGAAAACGCATTCGACCCTGCGCAACGATCAAGGCGAATTGAGCGCTCAGGCACTGCTCGACGCGCTCGGCCCGGTGTCTGGCAAGGTCGGCTGCGAAGGCTCGACCCTGCCTGGGCATTGCCAGGCCACTTGCAGCGTGGAATGGATCGACCTCGAGGCCGACTTCTATCGTCTGCGGCGCAAAAAAGAGCCCGATGAGTTGCGGCTCATGCGCAAGGCGATCGCCGCCACTGAAGCGATGTATGCCCATGCCCGTCAGACGATCCGGCCAGGGCTCTCGGAGTTAGACCTGTATAGCCAGTTATATGCGGTCACCGTGGCCGAGTTTGGCGAACCGCCCACCTACTTCGGGCAAGATTTTCAATGCAACGCGCGCGGCGGTCCGCCACGCGATCGGACCGCTCAGGCCGGCGAGCTATACATTCTCGATCTTGGCACAGGATTTCGAGGGTATTTTTCCGACAACGCGCGAACCCTGGCCGTCGACGGCCAGCCGACCGACGAGCAACAACAAGCCTGGCAAGCGGTAGCCCAGGTGTTCTCGATGGTCGAACGCCAGGTCAAGCCAGGCACCTCCGCTCGGCGTTTGTTTGAAGAGGCCCAGGCGATGCTCGACGCCCACAAGCCCTGGGTGTTCAACCACCATCTCGGCCACGGCATCGGGCTCTATCCGCACGAAGCCCCTCACCTGAATCCACATTGGGACGATGTCTTCGAGCCTGGCGATGTGTTTGCCGTCGAGCCGGGTCTCTATCACGAGTCACTCCGCCACGGCATTCGCCTGGAGCAGAACTACCTGGTCACCGACCATGGGGTCGAACGGCTCACCAACTTTTCGCTCGAATTATAGAGTCGCGTTTTCTTCTCGTACCCAAGCAGAGCTTGGGAACGAGGATGGAGCCGCGCTCACGTCGCGTCGCCGGGGCGCTACTGGAAACGTTGCTTTGAGCTGAAGTGTTATAACCTCGGCAATTCCGCATCGCCAGCATCGGCGAACAGCAAGTCGATCGCGGCTCGATCGGCCAACGCCTCGGGACCGACTTCCACGTCCAAAGATTCCGCGACCAGTCCGCGAGCAGAGAAATAGTAGTCCCCCTCTTCGGCCAAGGCGGCCGTCTTGCCCGTGGCGATGGTGGTGCTCGAACCGAGCTCGCGCACCGAGGCCAAAAAGCCTTTCCCAAACAATTGAGCTGAATGGCTCGTGTGGTCCAAGGCACCGGTGCGAGACGCCACGCCTGGCGCCGATGAAGCCGCGTGCCAGACTCGCTGCTGATTGGCATTCTGTTGGGCAGCAAACGAGGTCAATGGTTCGGTCGCGCGCGCGCCTGCCGTGGCTTGAGCGGCGACCGCGATCGTCTCGAAGCCCGTTGCCTGGTGGTCAAACGTGCTGTCCACCACTCGGGCGGTGTCGCCGGTGGTCGTGAACGTGGTGTTTTCGGCCGCCCCCTGAAACGCCGCCAGGTCGTTGCCATCAAGCCCGCGCGTCACCACCGAGTCGAACCCATAAACATCGTAGTGAAACATGCCGGCGTAAATCGCCGTTCGCGAAGGCCCGGCAATGACCAGGTCGGCTTCATCGGTCCCCGACAGTTCGGCCACGTCGTGCCCAGCGCCGGCGGCTGCCTGCACTCGGGCAAATCCTCGCAGCCGATTCGAATACCCAGCCCCGGTCAGGCCGATCTGGTTGGCGTCGCCTGTGAGGACATCGTCGCCGTCGGACCCCACGAGTCGAGCACGGTCATAGCCCCCGCCGCCATGAAGTTCGACCGACGCGAAATCGGTGCCTGAGACATAGTAATCAGCACCGCCAAAATGAAACTGGTCGCTCTGAACGTTTGCCTGTTCGTGGGCGGTGGTTCCCGTGACTTCAATCACGTCGCCCGAGCCGCCATGAAAATGAAACACGCTCGAGGTGCTGCTGGAAAACTCATAGCTGGCGCCATTGACCGTGAGCACATGCGTTTGTCCGGCAACCATCGTGAAGTGGTCGGCCATGTCGCTGCCAAATACGTCGACGCGGCCTCCTTCGGCGCGCACTAAGTTTGTCAGTTGAAGATCGACCTGTCCGTTGTCGCCAGAGAGACGCAAATAAAAATGATCTCCGGCATTTGCGAGCACATCCAGTCGTTCGGCGGATGAAGCCGTGGCGCTGTCGGCCAGCAGGGTCATCGTGCCGGCGTCGTAAAGGCTCAGGCTCACGTTTCCAGTGCTGTTTTGCAACCAGGCTTCCACGGTCAAGGTGGCACTGTGGCTGGCCTGGATCTGGAACCAGGTTTCCTGACCCGAGAGTTGCAGGGCGTCGATCGTGTTGGAGTCGACGGTGCCCCAGTCGATTGCCGTCTCAGCCGAACTGCCTGGCTGCTCGCTGGGGATGACTGAGCGGATGGCGGCTTCGAGGTTCAGGCTCAGGTAGTTCGCGTCGGTTTCCGGATCGTAAATCGTATCGGCCGTTGATCGCAGGACATCGTAAATCGCCGCTTGATCAATTTGCTCATGGCCGGCGTTTTGCAGCGCCTCACGCACCAACACACTGGCGCCTGCCAGGTATGGGGCGGCCATGCTGGTGCCGCTGTAGGCATCGAAATCGTCGGTCACGCCGTTAAAATTGCCGACGTAATCAGGCACGGTGCTGGTGATGCGACGGCCCGGCGCGGCGATTCCTCGAGTGTGCCGTTGGCTGAAATCGCTCAGGCTGCCATCGGCATCGACCGACAGGACCGGCACGACGTGGCTGCTAGCGGCCGGATAGCTGAGCCCTGGCTCGTTGTAGCTGGTGAACGAGTTGCCGGCGGCCACGGCGATAAAGATGCCGGCGTCTTCGAGCCTGGCGAATTCATCTTCCAGTGTTGCCCAGTTGGGCACACTGTCGGCGTTCCAGTTGGTGCCCAGCGACAGGTTGACCGTGGTGATCGGGTTTTCAAAGGTGTTGCGGTTTTCATGAACCCAGGCGAGTGCCTGTTCGACCCAATCGAACGATCCTTGTCCGTAGTCGTCGAATACTCGCAGGGCGACCAAATCAGCGCCAGGGGCCACGCCGGAGTTAGCACCGGCATCGGCTCCGATGATGCCGGTCACGTGGGTGCCGTGCGACCCGGCCAAAGGGTCGTCGTAGGGATCGGCGTCGTTTTCGGCAAAATCCCAGCCGCCCACCACGCGATATCCTTCGCCCAGCCCGCCGCCGAGCGCGAAGTGGTCCCAGGCGACCCCGCTGTCGATCACCGCGACGGTTTGGCCTTCGCCACGCAGGTTGAATTCCGAGCGGATGCTGTCCAGCCCGGTCAAGCGATGGGCTTCCTCGAGCGTGGTGAAGGGCCGTTGCTGCTCGGCTTGCTGGTCGAGTGACGATTCGAGATGAAAATCGGCCCTGATCTGCCCAATTGGATTGGCCGACAGAACCAGGCGAGGTTCACAGCGTTCTAGCCGTGCGACGCGCCGCGTGTTTGCCTCTGGCGATTGGCCGGACATCGCTTCTCCCCAATTCCGCCTGGCCCGCACGCCGGGGTTCGGGGGGCCTCGGCATGCGGTCGCTCAGGCGGATCTGACCAGCGTAGGTGTCGTAGCAATTTCAAGGTGGTAAACTCAAACCCACTCCGGTCGGTTGGGGAGAAGCATGACCGTGGGCTCTGCGGCCTACATTTGGCCAGCAGGATGATTGGCTCATCAGACAGCCGCGACCGTCTGACACGAAACTATAGGTTTCGTTCCGTGCGCCGCATTGCAGGGGACGATTTTTTTGAAGTTTTCACGCCCTGCGGTCGACCATCGCAGGCTGGCCGGCCGCGATAGCAGTGCTAGTGCCCCGGGGTGTTGACCGTTGACATCACCGGCGCTCCGGGGGGGGATAAAAAACGAAACCAATGTTGCCATTCAGCAACACCAGCTTTCGCGTCAATTCTTCTCCACTCCAAGGCTCCCGCCGGCCGAAATGAATTAGGTAGGCCCCTGTTTTCTGAAATGTCTGAAAACATGCTGTTTCGCGCTTCGGCCACCGGCCGCTGCTCGCAGTTTGATCGCCAAGGAGGGCGAAGTTGTCGAAGCTGAGTCGACTAAAATACGCATATTGGGCCTATTTCTCGAAACCCAAGTCAGTGCGGCAGCTCTACCGTTGCGTGGCGCGCCAGCAGCCCCGCAAGGTGGTCGAACTTGGAATCCGCAATCTGGCCGACACGGTAAGGTTGCTTCAGGTGGCCGACCGATATGCCGAAGGCGAGCCAATTTCCTACACCGGGATCGATTGTTTCGAGATGCGGCCAGCCGACCAGCCGACGCTGGGGCTCAAGCAAGCCCATCAGACGCTCAAGCAGGCTGAACTGCGCCCCAGGCTGTTACCAGGCGAGCCAGCGACCGCGTTGGCCGGGGTGGCCAATTCGCTGCTCGAGACCGACCTGGTGCTGCTAACCTGCGAGTCGGCCGACAGCGACCCGTTGGGCGACGCCTGGTTCTATCTGCCCAGGATGCTGCACGGCGGTTCGGTCGTGCTTCAGATATCGCCAGGTGTAGAACCTGGTGAAATTCAGCTTGCCCAGCTAGACCAGGTCGAAATCGAGCGCCGGAGCCGTGCGCCTCGCCGGCGTGCCGCCTGAGCCGAGTAGACGATGCCATTTTTGGGGAAGGTCGTCTAGCATCTCGCTTGCAAGCTGGTGATTTTTAAAAAAACAGCGGCCGGTGGCCGCTCGCGAAACGGCTGGATTTTTCTGTTTCGCG
>JANQPJ010000247.1 GCA_028289525.1 Pirellulales bacterium | reverse complement strand
CTTCATTACGATCGACGGCGGCGAAGGCGGCACGGGGGCAGCGCCGTTGGTGTTTGCCGATCACGTCGGGCTACCGTTTAAAATTGGCTTTACCCGAGTTTATCGTGAGTTTGTCGAACAGGGCTTGCATGACTCGGTCGTGTTCGTCGGCTCCGGCAAGCTCGGTTTCCCCGAATCGTCGCTATTGGCCCTGGCCCTGGGCTGCGACATGGTGGCGGTGGCCCGCGAGGCAATGCTTTCGATTGGCTGTATTCAGGCTCAAAAGTGCCACACCGGCCACTGCCCGGTTGGCATCGCAACCCAAAACAAATGGCTCATGCGAGGACTCGACCCGACGCTCAAGGCAGCCCGACTGGCCAACTACGTGGTGACCCTACGCCGGGAACTACTGCGGCTTGCTCGTAGCAGCGGCCAGCCCCACCCGGCTCTGGTGCCGATCGACAGCCTGGAAATCGTCGATGGACAGTTCCACGGCCGCTCGGTGACCGAGTTGTTCGGTTATGACGAAGCCTGGGGCCTGCCTGGGGCCGAACAGCAAGAGGCGATTTGCTATCTGATGTCGCTCTCGCCGGGTGAGCGGAACGAAGCCTTGGAAGCCGATGAGCTGGTGGCGGTATAAAGAATTAGGGGGTAAACGTTGCTCTGGCGCCCCGGCGACGAAGTCTCCAGCGCGGCTAGGAAACAAAAGAGCGTGCAGCTTTTCGTTGCGCCTTGAAAGTCCCTTCAGACAAAAAGCAGCACTCTCGAAACGCTACCTTGGCGAGTTGCCCTAGCCGCGCTGGAGACTTCGTCGCCGGGGCGCCAGGGCAGATAAAACAGGAAAAATAGGTCGCAAGAAGCCCCTCGCTCCCCACCCCTCCAGGTTTGGGCTTGAAACGGCCTGCGAATCGTGGAGAATAGCTTGATTCTGCCCTTCATGTGGCGATAGCCTAGGCAGAAAAGCACCGCTAACAGGCAGATCTTTGGATCGATTCGTGATTGAGGCCATTTATGTCGGAAGTTTTGAACGTTGAACTGCGGGACGATTTGGGCAAGCGCGGCACCCGACGTCTGCGTCGCGAGGGAAAGTTGCCGGCCGTGTTGTATGGCCATGGCCAAGGTACGACGCATTTGAGCGTAACCGCCGATGAAGTTGCCCGACTGGTGCGGCGCGGTGCCAAGATTTGCGATCTCCAGGGTTCGGTCAGCGAAAGCGCGATGATTCGCGAGCTACAGTGGGACACCTATGGCGTCGATGTATTGCACGTCGACTTCCTGCGAGTTTCGTCCGACGAACGGATTACAGTCGAAGTCACTTTGCAAACTCGTGGCGAAGCGCCAGGCAGCAAAGAAGGCGGAGTCGTCAAGCTAGTGGTCCACGAAGTTTCGCTGGAAACCTCGCCGGCCAACCTGCCCGAGGCGCTGCATTTGAACGTGAACGAACTACAATTGGGCGACTCGTTGACGCTGGCCGACATCGAAGACTTGCCTGCTGGAGCCAAGCTGCTAACGCCTCCTGAAACGGTCGCCGTGCAATGCGTGGCCCAGGCCGAGGAGACGGAGGAAGAAACTGGCGACCAGGGAGCGGCCGAACCCGAGTTGATTGGCCGGAAAGCCGAGGGCGAGGAGTCGGACGCGGAGTAATGGTGGGCTTCGTGTGGTAATGCGATCCCCCCGGGCACAGGCAGATGAAACTAGTTGTCGGATTGGGGAACCCCGGAAAGAAATACGAAGGCACACGACACAACATCGGTTTCATGGTGCTTGACCACTTGGCCGAGCAACATCAGGCCGACCGCCCCAAGGCGAAGTTTCAAGGACGATTCGCCGAGTTGCGTTTGGGTAGCGGGCGGGCAGCCTTGTTGTGGCCGGAAACCTTCATGAACCTAAGCGGCGGCAGCGTTGCCAAAGCCGTGGAGTTCTACAAGCTAGAAAATGAGGATGTTCTGATCGTTTGCGACGACTTTCACCTGCCGCTCGGCAAGCTGCGCGTGCGGGCAAAAGGTTCGTCGGGCGGGCAGAAAGGTTTGGCCGATACCCTGCGGCGGCTGGGTAGCGAGGAAGTGCCACGGTTGCGAATTGGCGTGGGCCCGGTCCCTCCGGAATGGAACCCGGCCGATTTCGTGCTGGGGCGATTTGCTGCAAGCGAACAGGCTGCTCTGTTGGCGACGGTCCATCAGGCAGCCGATGCGGTGGCCGACTGGGCTCGGCTCGGAATCAACGATTGTATGAACCAATATAATTAACGCGTGGGTTGTTCCGCATTGGCGGTCTCTGCCAGATGGTCGGCAGCCACACGCCCTGCAAGATCCTACTTTTAGCGAATTCCCGTTTCAGGAGCGACGTTGTGTCAGTGAACGCTTACGAAGGCATGTTTCTTTTCGACTCGAACCGTTACGGGCGCGATCCGGCGGCTGCTACGCAATGGGTCGAGGAGCTGATTAAGAACGCCGGCGGCGAAATCATGATTAGCCGTCTGTGGGATGAGCGACGGCTTGCCTATCCGGTCAACGGCCAACGCCGGGGAACCTACTGGCTGACCTACTTCCGAATCGAAGGAACCAAACTTTCCGAAATGTCGCGTGCCTGTGAGATCAACGACCTGGTCCTGCGGCAACTGTTTTTGAAAATCGACAATCGGGTAATCGACGCCTTGGTCGAACATGCCGGCCAGACGGCGGCCGCCACCCCCCCGGCTGCCGAAGCCAACGGCGACGGCAGCACAGACGCCGAAGAGGCTCCGGTCGAGGAGACCGTTGCGGCCGAGGAATAAGACTCTCCTGGCCCGATGGCCCTGGAGTAAAAGGAGCAGCGATCGGTAGTCGAAGCGAGAAACGGCTGGATTTTTCCGTTTCGCGAGCGGTCACCGACCGCTGCTTTTGTGGAATTGATGACTTTGCAATCCTCCTGTGAGATCAGCCCTGTGTCTGGCCAGATTTTCTGGCAGCTGTCAATCCCTCTTAAATTTCAGTACAAATACAAGCCCGACGCGCAAGCGAGGGAACTTGAGTGGAACCTCTTC
>JANQPJ010000246.1 GCA_028289525.1 Pirellulales bacterium | reverse complement strand
CAGATAACTCTTGACCTTGGCAACTTCGTCGTCGGACAAGCTCGCCAGCGCAGACCCTTTCCCGGTGACCCCGGCCTTGGTGCATATCTCCACCAAGTCTTTGCTGTCGAGCTTAAGCTCCTTCGCAAGTGCATACATCCGTACCGGCAACTGAAACTCTCCCTTCTTACGACCTGCCCAACTAGCGGAGGGCAGACGATTGATTGATCGCTAAGCTAATGCATTCCAAAAATCTCCCTTAAGGGGTGGGATCCTCGGCACCGATCCGTTCTTCTTCGTTTTCGTTCGCTTCGTTTTCGTTCGCTTCGTTTTCACCTGATTGGCCAGTGGGCTCAGTCCCCTCGGCAGCGACCGGCGGGGCCTCGGCCTCTTCGCCTGGCTCAGCAGCTGCGTCCTCGACCGGCGCACTAGCGGCTTCCTCGCTGGCAGCGGCCTGACGGTCGATCTCGCGCTGTCGACGACGCTGCTCGGCGGCGGCGATTTCGGCCTCCTCGGCACGCCGTTCGGCCTCTTCGACGATCGCGTTTACCTGTTCTTCGCTCAAACCGCCCATCTCCATCAGTGCGTCAGGTTCGATGATCGACAGGTCGTCGTAGCTCAAAAAGCCCTGTTCGACGAGTTTTTCAGCCAGCTCAATCTCAACCCCGGCAATCTCCTCGTAGCCAGAGATTGCCCGATCGATGCCTTCGGCCAGCTCTTCCTGGGTCATGATCTCGATGTCCCAGCCACACAACTTGCTGCCAAGCCGTACATTCTGACCGCGCCGCCCGATGGCCAAGGAAAGTTGATCTTCCCGCACTAGCACAATCGCTCGCCCAAGCATCTTGCAGAGAATCACCTGCTCGACTTCGGCCGGCTGCAACGAGTTGGGGATCAACACTTCCAGATCGTCGCTCCAACGCACGATATCGATCCGCTCGCCGGCCAACTCATCGACAATGTTCTTGATCCGATTGCCACGGACTCCGACACAGGCACCCACGCAATCAACACGTTGATCGCTGCTGCTGACCGCGACCTTGCTGCGATAACCTGGCTCGCGCGCCATGGCCCGCACTTCGATCACACCATCGGCGATCTCGGGAATTTCCTGCTCAAATAGCCGCTGGACAAGCTGGGGCCGAGTACGGCTGAGAATGATCTTCACGCGACTGCCCGACTTGCGGACCTCGCACACGGTTGCTCGCACCCGTTCGTTGGGGTGATGGGTTTCGCCGGGAATTTGTTCGCTGCGCGGCAAAATCGCTTCGGTGTTGGGCAGCGACACCGTCGCGGCCCCCCCTTCATAGCGTTGAATGACGCCGGAGGTCATTTGGCCAATCTGCTCTTCATATTCATCGTACAAGGCGTCGCGTTCGGCCTCGCGGATTTTTTGAATCATTACCTGCTTGGCAGTTTGGGCCCCGATGCGACCGACGGTCTCTTCGGCATCGAGCGGCTCACCGTCTCGGGTTGCAGTGATCGAACCATCTTCGCGGTCGATCGAAACCTCGATCTCCGACTCTTCGCCATAGTGTCGCTTGGCTGCCGAAACCAGCGCGGCCTCGATCCCCTCGAACACAATGTCTTTCTCGATATTCTTGTCGCGATGAATCGCGTCAACAATTCTCAGAATTTCCGTAGGATTCATGCCTTCGTGTCACTTTCCTCGACATTTCCGCCTGCCGAGCGGCTACCAAATTGTCAGTATCGCAGGTGATGGGCTCACTCGACCGATGACTGACATCGTTGGTCAGCCGCTGAAGAACACCGCGATACCGAAAGCGTTCTTCCATCACGCACCAAATTGTGAACGTTTCGTTAGGCCGCCAGGCGTTTGCCTGAGATCGGATCAAACCAGTGCAATCGCGACTCGTTGATCACGATCTGAACTGCTTGGCCGTCGCGAATTTCTGCCCTGGCGGGAACGCGGCCCACCACCGGCTGCTTGTCTGCCAGCGGGAGACCATCACTCGCGGCATGCCCAAACTGCAACGACACCAGCTTCGAGTCTCCCAACGGCTCGACCGACGTGACCACTGCTGGCAGGTTTCCGTCGCTTCGAATCGCGATATCTTCTGCCCGAACCCCCATCATGACCGTGCCGGCACGAGCGGTCTTGAGCCGCTGGGCCAACGAACCCGTGATGGGAATCGCGCCTAATGTTGACTTGAACTCTCCCCCTGCCTCGGTGAGGCTAATTTCGCCTGGCACCAGGTTCATGGGCGGGCTGCCAATAAACCCGGCCACAAACTGATTGCTCGGCGTGTCGTAAATCTCGTCGACTGTTCCGACCTGCTGCAGGATGCCTTGCTGCATCACGGCCACTCGATCGCCCAAGGTCAGCGCCTCGACCTGATCGTGTGTTACATAAATCATGGTCGCGCCAAGCTGTTGGTGTAGTCGTTTAATCTCCCTTCGCATCTCCACTCGCAACTGAGCGTCTAAGTTCGACAACGGTTCGTCGAACAAAAACACGGCCGGCTGCCGAACCATCGCTCGACCAAGCGCCACCCGCTGCCGCTCTCCGCCAGAGAGCTGCCGTGGCAATCGGTCCAACAATGGTTCGATTCCCAACACCTCCGCGGCCCAGGCAATCTGGCCTGGAATCTCCGCCCGCCGGGCTTCGAGCTGCGCGGCCAAGTGAGGCCGCAGGAGCCTTCGCAGCATCCGGCTGGGCCAACTCCCTCCGCAACGCAACCGCAAACCAAACCCTAGGTTATCCCGCACGGTCATGTGGGGATACAACGCATAGTTTTGAAACACCATGGCGATGTCACGATCCCGCGGGGGGATGTCGTTCACCGCCTGACCGGCGATCCGAATCGTTCCGTCGGCAGGCGAGTCGAGGCCGGCAATCATTCGCAACGTCGTGCTCTTGCCACAACCACTCGGGCCCAACAACACGAGCAACTCTTGATCGCCAACCACGAGGTCTAGCGAGTCGACCGCTTGTGTGCCGTCAGGATATACCTGAGACACCCCATCCAGGACGACCTCGGCCATAACCCGTTCACCCAATGCACCGTCAGCCGGATTCCCAGCGATCGTCCTCGGCGCGATCGCGTCGATCTGCACGAAAACCATTGAGGGAACACAACTTAGTGTTTCTCTGTAATCCGGTAAGAATACCGGGGTGCCAGAGGGGTGTCAAGCCGTTCAAGAAGCCGGCTAGGAGGATTGCAAAGTCGTCTATTTCAAAAAAACAGCGACCGGTGGTCCGCTCGCGAAACGGCTAAATTCTCCTGTTTCGCGAGCGGCCACCGGCTGCTGCTTTTTCAGCAGTTTTCTCGCCAACCGTGCAAAAACGGCCTATTCGGCCCAGGCTCGCAGCATGACAACCGCCGCCTGGCCCTGAGGCGTGACACTCAAGTTCAGGCAACTGGTTCCAGGCGAAACGTCATCGCCGGTGACCGCCGCGACCGGGCACTCGGGGTCGGGAGTTTCAAAATTCAAGACCGGGAACAGCCGGCCGTGCGAGAAGGCCAGCACCGAAGCGATCAGCTCGACCACCCCGCCGCCGGCCCCGATATTGCCTAAATTGGCCTTCGGAGCCACGACCGGAACCTGTGTGGCCCGATCGCCCAATGCCCTCTGGAGCGCTTGGGCCTCGGCAACATCGCTGGAAACCGACGCCAGGCCATGGGCATTGATGTGGCCCACCTCGCCCGGCGCACAGCCGGTCTGTTGCAAACATTGGTTCATTGCATTGGCCAGCGCCTCGTCACGCCGGGCCACCAGGTTGGGGCCAGCCACCAAGCTGGAGGCCGCAGCGGCAACCTCGGCATAAATCCGTGCTCCTCGAGCGCAGGCTGACTCGAGTTCTTCAAGCACCAGCGCGCCGGCCCCTTCGCCAACGACCATGCCGGTGCGATTTTTATCAAACGGCCGACTTGACGCCGAGGGGTCGCTGTCGCCGGGGGCCAGTTGTTCACTCTGGGTGGCGTGAACCGCCTTCATCGGATGCACCCTAGTTCCGGTGGCTCCAGCGACCATCCGATCGGCACTGCCACGCACAATCGTGTGATAAGCTTCGCCGACCGACAGGTTCGACGACGCCTCGCGTTGGGTGATCGAGTTGCTCGGACCACGCATGTCGTTATAGATGGCAATATGGCTGCCAGGCATATTGGGCAAATACTTCAGCAACCACAACGGAGTCATCTGTGACAACCCCTCGGTGCCCCACTGCTCGAAATGAAACTGCCCCTGTTCATCGCAGCAACGGAGGATGCCGTCGGAAAATTCCTGCGGCAAGGTCATCATGTAGTCCGACCCAAATACGCAGCCGCAACGTTCTGGCTCGACGCTACCAACCTCGTAGCCAGAATCGGCCAAGGCTTTTTGTGCGGCTGCCACGCCCATCTGCGACTCGCGGCACATCACCTTCAGGCCCTTGCGGATGGCCTTCTTGAGATCCTTGGCCAACTCGCCAAAGTCGTCGATCTTGCCGAGAAAATCGGTGCACTCCCCGGCCACCTTGGTGGGCAAATTGGTGGTCGGTACGCTGTCAAACAGCCGCACCCCACTACGCCGCCCGGCGAGCCCTGTCCAAAAATCATCGAGGCTGCCCCCTAACGGCGAAACCAACCCCATTCCAGTAATCACCACCCGGCGTGAAGACGACGCTGCCATCGGCCCAATCACTCGCTGCGCAAAACTTGAAACAGAAGAGACGAGCCACACATTGTAGCCTGGAAACGAGAGGCCGTCGAGTCTGGGCCAGTCTGCAGGAAAATTGCAAAGTCGTCGGTTTCGCAAAAACAGCGGCCGGTGGCCGCTCGCGAAACCAGTGAAATCCAGCGTTTCGCG
>JANQPJ010000244.1 GCA_028289525.1 Pirellulales bacterium | reverse complement strand
CGCGAAACGGGTGGAATCGAGTGTTTCGCGAGCGACCACCGGTCGCTGCTTTTCTCCTAAAGCTGACGATACGTTGCCTCGGTTGACCGCAGGCTACATAAGTATGCTTTGTTGGCCGATGTGGCTGGCCCAATGTTTTGCCTTTGCCACGAGCGGTTGCGATGTATGGATCGCCGGGGCGTGTCTGTCGCCTGAGGAGCTGGCGTTGTTTGCCACCGCCAGGCGATTGATGCTGCTGGTAGCGGTCGCCTTGTTGTTGGTCAACCGGACAGTGATTTCCACGATTTCCGAGCTGTTCACTCAGGGCCGGTTGGCCGAATTGCAACGAGTGTTGCGTGTTGCGGCCACGCTGGCTGCTGTTCCCTCGTTGCTGATCTTGGTGTCGCTCGTCTGCTTTCCGGCCACGGCGTTGGAGTGGTTGTTCGGAAATTATTATCGCGCGGCGGCGGTTCCGCTGACGATCATGGCGTGTGGCCAGATGGTCAACACGTGGTCTGGTGCCTGTGGTCTGACGTTGATGATGACTGGTCACGAACGGTTGGTCCTAGTGGTCAATGGCGTCACGACGGTGTTGCTATTCAGCCTGGGCCCCTGGGCAGCGTGGAGTTTCGGGATGGTCGGTCTGGCGACGATTTCGGCCACGGTGCTGGCCGTTCGCAACGTGGTGTTGTGGATTGGCGCACGTCGATTGTTAGGCGTCTGGACCCATGTTCCACTACGGTTTTGGAGCTTGCTTCAACGCGCAAGCGCGTCAAATCCCAAATCAGAAATTCCAAATCCCAAATCCAATGCAGATTCCTAACTTTTTCATCATTGGAGCGCCCAAGAGTGGTACGACCTCGATGTATCGCTATTTGGAGACGCACCCTCGGCTGATGATGAGTACGCCCAAGGAGCCGGCATATTGGTCGCTGGACTATCCACGTTTGAAAGAGAAGCACGCGATTCGTTTGCGTACGGCGGACGATTACTTCGCACTCTTTGCCGGGGCCCAGCCTGAGCATCTAGCGGTGGGCGAAGCTTCGACCGTGTATCTTTCGTCGACCGAAGCCGTGCCCCGCATTCTGGAGTTCAACCCCACGGCCAAACTGTTGATTATGCTGCGCAACCCCGTCGAGTTCGCGCCTTCGTTTCACAGTCAAAAATTGTTCGACCTTTCTGAAGAGGTTGATGATTTTGAACAGGCTTGGCGATTGCAGGCAGCCCGGGCTGAGGGACGGCAGATTCCACGCCGTTGTTTGGAGCCCAAGGTGTTGCAATATCGCATGATGGGTTCGTTTGGAACTCAGGTAGAACGAGTTTTGCAACATGCTCGGCGCGAGCAAGTGAAGGTGGTACTGTTCGACGATCTGGTGGCCAGCCCGGCGGTGATCTATCGCGAAGTGCTCGAGTTCTTGGGGCTAGAAGACGATGGGCGTAGCGAGTTCCCGCAATTGAACACGGCGAAGCAACATCGGGCTCGCTGGACTCAGGCGTTTTTGTTTTCACGACCAGGGCGTTTTGCCCGCCGGCTCGGCAAAGGGCATCCGGTTTTAAAGTCGCTCAAAACACGTTTGACGCACAAGCCACGCGTGGCGCCACCGTTGCGTCCGGAGTTTCGCGCCCAACTGGTGGAAGAGTTTGCCGATGAAATTCGTTTGATCGGCCGTGTTTTGGAACGCGATTTATCCCATTGGCTGGCTCCGCCTGTTTCTCAGCCGAGTCCCCGGTGAACCGTTATTGCACGAGAAGGGCAACGCATGGCAAACACAATGATACTCGAGGGAACCAACCTGACCGACGCCGCGAACGACGCTTCCCGAACCATTCTCCAGTTGCACAATGTCTCCCTGATCCCCGGTGGGGCCGATTCGGTGATGGACAATGAGGCGGAGTTGCTTCGTTCGCACGGGCATCGAGTATTGCGCTATGTGGCCGACAATCGGCAGATTCCCGAGATGTCGAAGGCTGCCGTGGCGGCCGCCGCGCTTTGGAACCAGCAGGCGGTGCGCGACGTCGAACGGTTGATTCGCGACGAGCGGCCCGACGTGGTGCATGTCCACAACACGTTTCCAATCTTGTCGCCAGCGGTGATTCGTGTTGCCCATCGCCATGGCATCCCCGTTTTACAAACCCTGCATAGCTATCGCCTTTCATGCCTGAACGGGCTGTTTTATCGCGAAGGCGCGATCTGTGAAAAGTGTATCGGGCATCGCGTGGCTTGGCCGGGTATCGTGCATGGGTGTTACAAAGAGAGTCGCGCTGCGAGCGCGGTGATTGCTTCGGCCTTGGCGCTGCACCGGGGGCTGGGAACCTATCACAAGCAGGTAGACGCCTATCTTGCTTTGACCGAATTTGCCAAGGGGAAGCTGGTCGAGAGCGGCTATCCCGAGGAGCGCATTTTGGTGAAGCCAAACTTTGTGCACGACGGTCTAGGCCGTGGAGACGGCGCCGGCAAGTTTGCCCTCTTTGTCGGACGTTTTACGCCGGAGAAAGGCGTGCAAACGTTGGTCGAAGCCTGGAAACACATCGGCGATCGGATGTCGCTCAAGGTCGTAGGCGACGGACCGCTGCGAGGGGAAATCGAACAGACGGCCGCCAGCCTGCCAGGCATCGAATTTCTCGGCTGGCGGCCGAAGGAAGATGTTGCGCGGTTGATGTGCGATGCGGCTTGCCTGGTGTTTCCCTCGCAATGGTACGAGGGCTTGCCGATGGTGATTCTTGTAGCGTTCTCGGCCGGAACCCCGGTAATCGTTAGCGACGTCGGCAATTTTTGCGACGTGATCGAGCCAGAGAAGACCGGTTTGTGGTTTCGCAATGCCGATGCCAGTGACTTGGCCGACAAGGTGTTATGGTTGCTGGCCCATCGAGACCGAGCAGCCCAGATGCGCGAGTTGGCCTACCAGACGTTTCGTGAAAAATACTCGGCCGAAGCCAACTACGCCTGTTTCCAACAAATCTTCGCGCGCGTGCTCTCCTCGCGCCAACCGACCGAGCCAGCGGGGAGGAACACTTGATGCAACCGTCAACACGTGTGCCAAGAAATCTAAAAGTCTTGCTCATCACCGAAGCGTCTGACGCCGGGGTGGGACGCCATGTGCTCGATTTGGCGACAGGCCTGTTGGCCGACGGGCATGAGGTTCATTTGCTCTACTCTCCGATCCGGCTAGGCGATTCCTTTCGACGCCGGTTGCCTGACATCCCTGGCTTGCAGGCGGCCACGCTCCACATGCGGCGCAGACCTCATCCGTCGGACTGGTTTGCGGTGCGCGGTTTGCGCAAGTATCTGAACCAGCAGGGACCATTTGACATCGTGCATGGGCACAGTTCAAAAGGCGGTGCGGTCGCTCGATTGGCCGGCATCGGTTCTTGCGCCAAGGTCGTCTACACGCCGCATGCAATTATCACGATGGATCCTACCTTGGCCGCCAGTTCGGCGTTCATTTTTGGAGGGCTGGAACGCGTGCTCGGCTGGATGTCCGACGCGGTGATCGCCACCACAGTCGAAGAGCAGGCACAGATTCTCAAACACGGCTTGCCGGCGGGCCGAGTGCATGTGGTTCCCAATTTGATTGATCCGCCCGACTTTCTCGACCGGATCGCCGCTCGGGCCCAGCTTGGGTTGCCGGTCGATCGCCCCGTAGTCGGCTTCGTCGGGCGTTTAGATTCGCAGAAAGACCCGTTGCTGATGTTGGCGGCCATGGACATGGTCCGCCGCCGGCATCCTCAGGCGTTGTTGGCGATGATTGGCGATGGTCCGTTGGAAGCAGAGGTTCGGCAAACGGTCCAGACCTTGGGCTTGGCCGACCACGTGGCTCTGCTAGGTCGACAGCCGGCGCCGGTCTTGATGAAAGCGTTCGACCTCTTTGCGCTTTCCAGTCGCTATGAAGGCATGCCCTATGTGTTGCTCGAAGCGCTGACGGCCGGGCTGCCGATTGTTTCGACGATGGTCTCTTCCGCTTCGCTGTTGGTGCGTCACGAAGCCAGTGGGCTGCTGGTCCAGCGTCGCACGCCGGCCGATTTTTCCGAAGCTCTGTGCAGCCTGTTGGGCGACGATACGCGCCGCCAGCAATATGCCCAAAGCGCCGTGGAGTTGGCCAGCACGTTTTCACTCGACCGGATGGTGCAACAGGTGGATGCTTTGTACCGACGGCTAACCCACACCGATCGTTTGCGGCCGGTTCAGCCGGTGTCTGCCGAGACCTTGGCCGCCTCGACCGATGCCTAACCCAGTTTGATTCCTATCTTTCCTGAAGGCAGCTTCTCATGATCTTTGGCTTGTTGGCCGTGCTTGGTTGCATCGTGGTTTGGCTTGGGGTCTATCGGCTCACGGTGCGCCATCCGCTCGACATTTTTGCCTTGATGCTCTATCTGTTTGCCTTCATGATGATTTTTCGGCCGTTGCTCTTTGCGCTGCAACTCGACACGCCGAGCCCTGATCGGCTGTTTTATACCGTCGACTATCAGCCCTTGCTGGTCACGGGGCAGTTGATGACGATTGCCTGGCTGGTCTGCCTGGTCGTGGGAGCCCGCATGGTGCGTGGCTACGAACCGTCGCTTGGCCGTTTGTTGCCGCAAGTGCACGGCGCGCCTCATCCGCGTCCTTTTTTCCTGTGCGTGGCCGCGATGACCGGCCTGGCGCTGTTGGTCACCTTGGTGCTGGTCAAACGGTATGGGGGAATCGCCGAGATGACCTATGCGGCCAAGGTCGACAAAAACATGGCCGGTCAATACATCCTGCGGCAGTTTGGCGACATGGGCTGTTTTCTGTCGGCCGCCTTGGCGCTCTATTTGTTCTACGTCCGCAGGGCAAGGCTCTATCGGGTTGGCGGTCCCTGGGTTTTGGCTGCTCTGGGAATGATGGTGGTCAACATGGGCTGTGTGTTTGCCTGGGGCAGCCGCGCGGCGGTGGCGATGTCGTTGTTGTGCTTGGCGTTTGGAATCTTTTTGTTTGTCCGTCGGGCAACGGCGTTGAGCGTCGGGTTGAGTATCGCCCTGTTTCTGGCCGCCGTGGTTGGCCTGCGCGTGGCTCGAGACCACATGCTCACTGGTGAGTTGACCGATGCCATGACCGATGGCGGCCCGGTGCGTAGCTTCTGTGTGGCGACGAACAATATTCGCTACGATGCGTTTATGCTCATGATCAAAGACTGGTCCCGGCCGAGCGAATTGCGTTGGGGCGAAGACTTTTTCAATGGTCTGGCCGGCGTGATCCCGCGCAGCGTTTGGGAAGGCAAACCGAAGAACATCGCGCCTGGCAATTGGTTTCGCAAAACTTATGACCCGAATGTCAAAAATGGGTGGCCGTTTACAATTGTCGGCGAATGGTACATCAACTTTTGGTATATTGGCATCCTGGTCGGCGGCGTGCTTTCCGGGGCTTTGTATCGTGTGCTCCAGTATGTCTATTCCGACTTCATGACCAACCCCATCTCGTTCGTCTTTTCAATCATCATGGTTAAAATGGTGTTCGAGTTGGGCTTTTGGACTCAGGCTCCCATCCGCTACGTGTTGTGGTGCGTGCCGATGCTGGTGGTGGCCTATTACCTGAGGATGTATGCGAAGCTTCCTCGATCGCAGAGTCGATTTATCCAGCATGCGAACGATTTCTGATCACCAAGTGAAAGAGCAGCAGGCGAATTGCAAAGCCATGTTAGGGAAAAAACAGCGGCCGGTGGCCGCTCGCGAAACGGAAAAATCTAGTCGTTTCGCGAGCGACCACCGGTCGCTGCTTTTTCAAAAGAGACATTGGCCGGCGCGAATACTACTGGCTGCAACGACCTTGCTTTGGTCGTTCTTGTTAAACGACGCTCGCGCGGCCGAACCGTCGGTGGCCGAACTGGTCGCCCAGTTGTCGCCGGAACAGACGCTTGCCGAGCGTCGGGCGGCCGCTTATCAGTTGGGCCGCTTGGGCCCTCAGGCCGCCGCGGCCGTGCCGGTGCTGGCCCAGGCGATGACGGACAAAGATTTGGAGCTTTGTTGGTATGCGGTCAATGCGCTCGGGCGGATCGGGCCAGCGGCCCAATCGGTGGCGCCGGCGATCGAGCGAGAAATTCGCAACCCCGCCAACCTAAAAATTTTTCCGATCGTTGGCATCACGGCCCTAGGCAACATCGGCCCCCAGGCGACTACATCCACCGAACTTTTGTCAGAGATGTTGACGCATGACGATGCCCGACGGCGTGTGGCGGCCGCCCTCGCGTTGTGGAAGATCGATCGTCGCCCGCGCGGCCGAGCTGGGTTGATCAAGGCATTGCAGAGCGACGACGAAGAAATCGTGTTTCTTGCCTGTTTAGGGCTATGGCAAGTCGAACCAGTGCCAGAGACGCTACGGCCGTTAACGACATTGTTAGGCCACCGCAGTGCCGACGTTCGTCGAGTGGCGGCGCGGCTGGTGGGCCGGTTTGGCAACGCGGCCTTGGAGCCGGTGCTGGAAGCGGTTGACGCCAAGTCCGGGGCCACGGAGCAGCAGGTCTTGGCCACGGTCACGGCGCTAGGCTATGTTGCCGATCAGACCCGGCAGACGGTCTTCTATCGGCCAGAGACGTCGCGCAACGAGCTGATTCGTGTTGCCCGAGAGCTACTGCGAACCGCCGTACCATGGCTGGTATCCCGGCTGAGCGCCGACGACCCACTGACACGTCGGATCGCCGCTCGGTCGTTGGCCAAGCTAGGGCCGTTGGCGATGCGCTCGCTGCTGCAGGCGGCCGCCCAGGAAAATGCCGTTCGGCAGGCCGCCGCGATCGACGCCCTCGGTCAACTAGAGGCCTATCTACCGCCACCATCGCTCAACTCGCCAGGACTCGAAGCAGCCAAGCCCCGGCTTGCCAGCGCCGTGCTCGTTGCCTTGCAACATCCAAACCGAGAGACCCAGGCGGCGGCGATTCGGCTCTTGGCCGTCTATCCCTTAGGCTCCCCGGCCGCCAAAGCGGTTCCCTATCTTCGGACAGCCTTAAAAGACGAACGTATCGACGTGCGCCGCGACGCCGCGCAAGCGCTGCGGAATTTGGATTTCTAGAGCGGATTGCCAAAATTCGTGCTTGTTCTTGTGTCCTAGCCGCGACGAGACTTCGTCGCCGGGGCG
>JANQPJ010000243.1 GCA_028289525.1 Pirellulales bacterium | reverse complement strand
CGCGAAACGTGTGAATCAGAATGTTTCGCGAGCGGCCATCGGCCGCTGTTTTTTTCGACAGTTGTAATTGTCCTCGTTCGACTCAACACGATTCAATTCTCAAATATTTTCGAACTGCGTAACCAGCGACCGCACTTGAACCACGCGGTCCAATAGGGATTCGACCGCATCCAAGGGCACCATGTTGGGCCCATCGCTGGGCGATTGATCGGGGTTGGGATGAGTTTCTAGAAACAGGCCATCGACGGCCAATGCCGCTGCTGCCCGGGCTAACGGTTCGACCATCGTCCGATTTCCGCCGGTCGCACCGCCCAAGCCCCCTGGTTCTTGTACGCTATGCGTGGCATCAAAGATCACTGGCACCCCAAGTGCTTGCATCTGAGGGATCGCCCGAAAGTCGTTCACCAGCCGTCCATAACCAAAAAAGGTTCCCCGTTCGGTGAGCAGCATGTGTTGGCACCCGGCGGCCGAAAGCTTGCCGAGCACGTGCTGCATGTCGCCGGGAGCCAAAAATTGGCCCTTTTTCACATTCACGGCGGCTCCGGTGGCGGCGGCGGCCACCAGCAGATCGGTCTGCCGGGCGAGAAAGGCTGGAATCTGCAACAGTTGGCAAACCCGACCGGCCACAGACGCTTGCCGCGGCTCGTGGATATCGGTGGTCACCGGCAATTCGAGCTGCCGGCTCACATCGCCAAGAATTTCGATACCGGCCTCGAGCCCTGGGCCGCGATAGGCGTCGGCACTCGTGCGGTTGGCTTTGTCGAACGAGGCCTTGAACACCAAATTGATCGGCAGGCGTGTCGCGATTTCAGCCAGTCGTTGGGCAACCTCAAGGCACAATTCTCGGCTCTCAATCACACACGGACCAGCCACCACCAGCAACGGCTCGCCTGGACCACACTGATACGGTCCTACCTGGGCTAAACGTGTTAAGTCCTCCTGTGGGTCAGATGTGGAAGACAAAATGGCTGCTCCTGGTGCGCTGGTACGAAAAATTGCTTAACCGGCCGGGCAGCTGCAAGACGCTTTGAATGCTACTGGCACCGATACCGTTGGCCCAATATACCCGGGCTGGCGATGGTGCGTAACTTCGATTCCCCCCCGCTGAACTTCGAGCCCCAGTTGTCTCAAAACGAGAAAATAAAGCACTCGATCACCGTACCAATCCAAGGATTTTGAAATCAGACAGAGCTGGGCAATTTTGCTGGTGCATGATAGAGCAAGTGCATGCAGTCCCATTCTGGGACGGCGGTTTGGGGCAAGGTTTTTAAAGAAAAATGCTCCTTAAAGTACTTGTAAGAATGGAGATGCGCCTGATGTCTCAAGTTGGGATAATTTTTGCTCAAGTTGGAACAGTGCTTGCTTTTATTGAACTCAGGTTGATCTTTGGGGTCGACCTTTAATTTGCTGGCCCGCTGGGCCTCGGACGAACTATGGCCGGATGGTTGCCTTGCCCCTGACCATTCTGCAAACCAAATTGTTTTGGTACGTCCGAGGCCCGCTTTTTTGCGCTGAGCGTGGTTATTTGGTGGTAGGGCGCACTGCCAGGGCCCAAAACAGCGGTCGGTGACCGAAGCGCGAAACGGCTAGACTTTTCTGTTTTGCGAGCGACCACCGGTCGCTGTTTCTTTGAAAAAGTTGACTTTGCAGTTCTCTCGACACAACTGCGCGATGGCCTTGACGGCCTGGCAACCATGCCATAGTCTAACCTGCTTGGCATTCCCAAGATGCGCCAATCAGGCCCGCCAGCGTAGCTTCAATCGGCAGAGCACCGCATTCGTAATGCGGGGGTTGTGGGTTCGAATCCCACCGCTGGCTCTTGCATGGCCGCTCGCCAAGGGTAGAAACCGCAGACAAACCACCTGGGGCAACTTCGACCGAGTGAATCTCGATAAGAGGGATGTCTTCTCGGTTCGATGTTTTTGGCCACCACTGTTCCACTTCATTATTCGCGAGCTTTCCACGAGGTCAAATTATGGCAACTGGTCTCCAGGACGAACTGGACATCAAGCAAGTTGTGCTCTCTAACACATCGTTCGGTCCGCAGGAAGTGGCCCGACTGAACGACTACCTCTCTCAGGATCAAGGTGGCTATCGGGCACTGCGTGAAGCCGTCGATCAGCTTCAAGAGCAGGAAGGTAAGAGCCCAGCGACCTGGGTCCGCTTGGGCGTCTGCTACTATGTGCTGGGCCGTTATTCGCGGGCGATCAACACGCTCAAGCAGGGTGACGGCGGAGCAATGGCTCACTTCTATTTGGGTAAGTCGCATTTCGCCAACCAAGAATACGATCAGGCCGAAACTTGTTACTTGGCTGCGCAGACTGCTGGCTACGATCGTGATGCCTGCACGCTGGCGATTGCCGAATCGCAACGCTATGCCGGCACCCCCGAAGCCGCTTTGGCGACGCTCGATTCGCTCTCTGGAGCAGTCGAACAGACGGCCGAATATCTGTATCAGCGCGGTTCGACGGTCAGCGCCTTGGGCGGCAACCCCGAAGAGGTAATTGCCTTGTTCGAACGGGCAGTCGAGTCCGATGGCGCTCACGCCGGCGCACTGTTTGGGTTGGCTTTAGAAAGCGATCGTCGGGGCAACGACGACCAAGCGCTCGACTTGTACAAACGGGCCACGAACCGCTACCCGGCACACGTCGGTTCGCTGTTGAACCTAGGCATCCTGCACGAAGATTTACAGCAGTATGACAGTGCTCGCAGTTGTTATCAGCGGATTTTGGAAGTCGACCCATTGAACAAGCGGGCTCGGCTGTTTTTGCGCGATGCAGATGCCTCGCGCGACATGTACTATGACGAGGAGGCCCAACGCAAACGCGATCGCATGGCACAAATTCTCAACGTGCCGGTGACCGATTTCGAACTCTCGGTGCGCAGCCGTAATTGCCTGCAGAAGATGGGCATCAACACACTGGGCGACTTGACCCGAACGTCAGAGCAAGAGCTGTTGGCCAGCAAGAATTTTGGCGAAACATCGCTGGTCGAAATTCGCGAAATGCTCCAATCCAAGGGGCTTGATCTGGGCCAGTTTGCTCACGAGCGCGAAGAAGAGACAGTGGCCTACGATCCGGAAAGCTTGTCGCCCGACGAGAAGGCCTTACTCGACCGGCCGATCTCCGATTTGAATCTGTCGGTCCGGGCACGCAAGTGCATGGTGCGGCTCGGCCTGACCACGATCGGCGAGTTGGTTCGCCGCACCGGCGACGACTTGCTGGAGTGCAAGAATTTTGGGGTCACCAGTTTGAACGAAGTTCGCGAAAAACTGACCACATTCAATCTCAAGTTGCGAGGCGACTGAACAGCGTGCGCGCGGCAACAGGGCGGCGTTACATGGCGCCGGTGGTATTTCTGGTTGCCGCTTGCCTGGGGCTGATCGCGATTCGTCTCTCGGCGCCAGCAGGCACATCGTCGGTGGCCAACTCACAGGATCGGTTGGCCGGCCAAGAATCGACCACACCGGCCATCCGCGTGCTGCTCGGTCGACCACGAGAGACGCTCGACGTTCAGGTCGATGGGCCCTACTGGATTACGCCGCTCGACATGCCGACGCGCATCTTGGCTCAAGGCGACCGGCTGGCCAAAACCGTCGTGCGGTCCCATCGCCAAGGCCTGCAGGTTGGCGACACGGTGTTGCCGGTCGACCAGATTCAACTGGTGGCTCATCGCGACGGCACGCTATGGGTGAGCAAACGCCGGTATCGGGGGCAGTTGCGCGTGTTCACCACGGCCGACGGCTTGCTTCGGGCAATCAATCGGGTTGATCTGGAGTCGTATTTGGCGAGCGTTGTCTCGTGTGAAATGCCGCCCAGCTTTCCCGATGCGGCCCGGCAGGCACAACTGATTGCAGCACGCAGCTATGCGATGTTCCACATGAAGACTTTTGGCGCCGAGAACGACTGGGATGTATATGATTCGTCGCGCAGCCAAAACTATCGGGGCGCCGAAGAGATTGACCAGCAAGGGCGGCATCTGGCCGTCGAGACCCCAGCTACCCAAGCGCTCGTCGAGCAAACGCGGGGAATCGTGTTGGTCTATCGGGATCGGCTGTTTTGCACCTACTATTCGGCCGTTTGTGGCGGGCATACGGCGACCGGCGCTAGCGTGTTCGGCCAGGCAGCCCCGCCGCTTTCGGGTGTTGCTTGCCAGATGTGTGGCGAAGCGCCGAACTACCGCTGGCAACGTGAGCTTTCCTTGGCCGAGGTGGAAACCGGCTTGAAGCCCTATTTCCAGTCGCGGGCGATCGATCTGGGGCGGCTAACCACAGTCACGGTCACCGACCCTGGCGCCGGGATCGTGCCGACGGCCAAGCTCGTCGGTTCGCAGCAGACCCATCGCATGCCGACCACCACGCTACGCGAATATGCGCTGGCCGGCAAAGTGCCCAGCCACCTGTTCACGACCCAGGCCGCCGGCGACGTGCTCCGGTTCTCCGGACGAGGCTGGGGACACGGCGTAGGCATGTGCCAATGGGGCAGCCGGGCGATGGCTGCTCGAGGCGACTCGGCGATTGCGATTCTCGAACATTACTATCCGCAAAGCCGTTTGATCAAGGTGCATTGACTGCCGTGAACTGTGACACATTGCCTGACATGGAGCGACCGTTTCGGTTCGAGGTGCATCACGAAGATGCCTCGAGCGCTGCTCGATGGGCTACGTTCCACACGCCTCGGGGGCCAGTCGAAATGCCAGCCTTCATGCCGGTTGGCACGCTCGGCACGGTTAAGGGCGTGACGCTCGACCACCTGCGCCAGACCGGTAGCCAGATGGTGCTGAGCAATACCTATCATCTGGCCCTACGGCCTGGCGAGGATGTGGTGGCCGACCTGGGTGGCTTGCATCCAATGATGGGCTGGGACGGTCCGATGTTAACCGATAGCGGCGGCTTTCAGATCTTCAGTCTGGCCGCAATGACCAAGATTACCGAAGAGCAGGCAACATTCCGTTCGCATATCGACGGATCGTTGGTCACGCTGTCGCCAGAGCGTGCGGTTGCGATTCAAGAAAAGCTTGGCAGCGACGTGGCGATGGTGCTCGACCAGGTGGTGGCGCTGCCCAACGAACCGGCGGTTGTCCGTGAGGCGATGGAGCGCTCGCTGCGCTGGGCTCAGCGTTGTCAGCAGGCTGCCCGACGGACAGATCAGGCGCTCTTTGGCATTGTCCAGGGAGGTCTCGACGCAACGCTTCGCGTTGACTGCGCCGAGCGTCTGGCCTCGCTCGATTTTGCTGGCTATGCGATTGGAGGGCTGAGCGTTGGCGAAGAGCCGCGCGAGATGTATCGGATTGTCGAAGCCACCACGCCGGTGCTGCCGCGAGACCGGCCACGCTATCTAATGGGCGTTGGACGGCCAGTCGACCTATTGGAGGCCATCGCTCGAGGGGTTGACCTGTTTGACTGTGTGATGCCAACCCGCAATGGACGGAATGCCTTGGCGTTTACCGATCGAGGCCCCATCCGAGTCCGTAATCAGGTTTATCAGCGCGACCGCCGACCGCTCGAGGCGGACTGTCCCTGCCCGGCCTGCCGACACAGCCTGGGCTATCTGCGACATCTGTTTATGGCCAAGGAGATGCTAGGCCCGATTCTGCTCTCGATCCACAACGTGACCTATTATCAGCGGCTGCTCGCCCGGGCTCGTAAGGCAATTTGCGAAGACCGTTTTGCCCAGTTTGTCTCTGAGCGGCAGGCGTCCTGGAGCAAGGGGAACGCCTGCGAGGGCTAACGGCATCTGTGACACGACCAATCAACCTGGCTGTTCTCTCGATCGAAAGTACGGTGCTCTTGCCTAAATTGCCTGCTGCTCATATGATACGTCGTTTATTCACAGACCGAAGGCGTCTCTCTTTGATCGGTGCGTTTCGATGACAAGCATACCTATGTGCTGGACGGTGTTGGCCCAGGCAGGCGACTCCGGCGGACTGCTTCCATTTCCGGTTTTGCTTGCGCTGATCGTGGGGATGTTTTATTTGATGATTATTCGGCCGGAGAAAAACAAGCAGAAAATCCGTCGCGAATTGATTGACGGGCTCAAAAAGAACGACCGTGTGGTGACCGTCGGGGGAATTTATGGCGTGGTCACAAATGTTCAGCGCGAAGCCGACGAAGTGACGGTCAAGGTCGACGAAACCAATAACACCAAGCTCCGTGTCACGTTCGGCGCTATCGACCGAGTCGTGGTGGAAAACGCGGAAGGGGAAAAATCAGGGAAGAAGTGATGAACAACACATTC
>JANQPJ010000232.1 GCA_028289525.1 Pirellulales bacterium | reverse complement strand
ACAGGAAAATCAAGTCGTTTCGCGAGCGGCCGCCGGCCGCTGCTTTTCAAAAAAACGACTTTGCAGTTTTCCTGATCGAGCCGTCCGAAACACTCACATTCGCACCCCCAATCTGCGCTGCCCATCAGGCTTGTCTTGTTCATCGTCTGTGAAAACCCTACGATAACTTCAACGGCCAGACGGCATTGGCCAGTTCCATATTTCCATTCTGCGTTTCAAAGGAATGCCTCCATGGCAGACGAAACTTCCCCGCCAGAAGGCGCGCCAACGGCTAGCAACAAACGGCAGCGGCTACCTATAAAAACCCTTTTCTCCTATGGCCTCTGGATTGCCGCCATCGGGCTCGGCATCGGGTGTTACTGGTTGCGCAGTTCAGCGGAGATCGACAACGATTACAAGAACGTCGGCACTGTGATTACCGCCGGCGGCGCCATGGTGCTAGTTTGGTGCTGGGTAGTTTTTCATTCCCAACTACCGGTTCGCCTTCGCGCACGCTTGTTCCTGTGGCCCTTGGGATTGGTGGCCGTGCTGTTGGCGGTGCTGAAGTTCGACGGTTTCTCCGGAGACATGGTTCCCCAAGGAGTTCGTTTTCGCTGGCAAGCCACACCCGACGAATTGCTTAGCTTGCCGGCACAGCAAACCGCTCAGGGCGAGGACGCATCGCAAGAACTAAAAACCACCTCACTCCACAACTACCCTCAGTTCCTGGGCCCGTTGCGAAGAGCGACCATTACCGATGTCACCTTAGCAACCGACTGGCAGGCTCGGCCCCCGCGCGAGTTGTGGCGAATGGCCGTCGGGGCAGGGTGGTCGGCCTTTTCGGTCACAGGCGACTATGCCGTGACTCAAGAACAACGCGGCGAGCAGGAAATGGTGGTCTGCTACGCACTGCGTACAGGCAAGATGCTCTGGTCGCATGCCGATCGCGGGCGTTTCACAAGCCCCCTCGGCGGCATTGGCCCTCGAGCTACCGCGACTATCTTTGCCAGCAACGTTTACACGCAAGGAGCCCTGGGGCAATTGAACTGCCTGCAGCTAAACAACGGCCAGCGGCTCTGGACGCGGAACATCATCGCGGAAAATGACGCTGAAAACATTGCCTGGGGCCGGAGCGGCTCGCCTTTGGTCGTAGACGACTTGGTGATTGTTAGCGCCGGCGGACCAGACGGGCAGTCGCTGGTTGCCTATGACAACCAGACAGGCATCAAGGTTTGGTCAGCCGGCGACGATCGGGCGAGCTATGCGTCGCCTGTACTGGCTCGTCTCGGCGAAGTTCGTCAGATCCTATCAGTGAACGAATCGACCGTAACCGCCCATCGGTTCGACGACGGCAAAATTCTCTGGAGCCATCCCTGGCCTGGCGATAGCGATGGCGAGGCAAACACTTCCCAACCAGTCGTCGTTGGCCCCAAGCAGGTTTTCCTCTCCAAAGGCTATGGGCAAGGCAGCGAATTGCTTGAAGTCTCTCGCCAACAGGACGACTCGTTTCAAGTGAAGTCATTATGGGCTAACCCGAAGGTCATGAAAACGAAGTTGACGAATGTTGTGGTGCTGGGCGGCCATATTTATGGCCTGAGTGGCGGCATCCTCGAATGCATTGAAGTCGAAACCGGGCGACGATGCTGGAAGCGTGGTCGTTACGGCCACGGCCAGGTGTTGCTAGTCGAGAGCCTGTTGCTCGTGACCAGTGAAACAGGTGAAGTTGCCTTGGTGGCCGCTCGGAGCGACCGGTACCGCGAACTGGGCCGCTTCAAGGCGATCGAAGGCACCACTTGGAACAACCCGGCGTTGGTAGGCAACCTGCTCCTGGTGCGCAATGCCAGCGAAGCGGCCTGCTACGAACTGCCGCTTGAAAAGACCGATGTTCCCAAGTCTAGCGAAGAAGAAGTTCGCCAACCGGGGGAAGAATAGCTGGACAGCGCCACTTTGCTGTGAACTTCTCATCAACACAAGCACGAAGCGCAAGCACATCCCCGCGTTCTAGGTGCGGCGCGGCTTGTGCGATAGTAGCCAATCTTCCAACACAATTTGTTTGAGGGTTGCCGCCCGCAGTAGGGCCGTGCGCGAGGGGAGCAGATTGGCCAACCAGGGTCGTTTCACAATGCCTGAGACTGCCCGCAGGCCAAGACTTCCCAGCGAACGCCCGCTGGTCTGTTGTTGGACGTTGTCGTGCAGCCGCTTTAAGGTGGCTGGAATCAGGTTGGGCTGCGGCCCTACGTGGACCACGGTCTTGACCCCTTGGGTTAACATTTCATAGATCGCATCCCAAACCCGTTGGGGATGGTCGATCCACTGATGCATTAAGGCGCGCACATTGCCTTCGTGATAGCTGGCCTCGCCAGTGACCATCGAAATGATCGGCGGTTGTGGTTTCACCATGCCGCCTTCCATCGTGTGCATCATCACGGCCGAACGGTTGGGGATTGCCCGTTGCCAAACGATCGGCGTGTGCATCGGCGGCCACTGATTCGGATTTATTCGCAGATGGACCTCGCGTGGAAACTTCTCTTTCACCACTTCACGGAAACGAGGAATCGTGTCACCCTGACCTAGCAGCAGCAGTGTATTGGGCGAAAGCACGGAGGAGATGCCAATGACGCCCTGGCCCGTCTGGTTGATGCGCAGACAAAGGCGTTGAACCTCTTCTTCCTCTAGCTCGGCCCCCCGAGAAAACAAAACTCCCATGGTCACATCGTGCGTCAACTCAACACAGTCGGCCGCCATGGTCAGTGGGATTTCGAGCGCCTCGCGCATGTCGAGCACCCCGGTGGCGGCCAGCGCGCCAATTTCGCCCAAGCTATACCCTAAGGCTAGCTTTCCCGCCGCCAAACGGATGCCAAACGCATTTTCCAGGATGTCAATTTGCGCGAGTTCCATGGCCACAATCAGCGCGATCGCCTCGCCATAGGTTCGCAACGTGGTTTCCCGCTCGCGCCGCACACGCTCCACCAGCCGTACTCGTTTGCCCAAGATGTCCGAGGCGATCGTGCTCGCCTGTTCGAGACGGCAGCGCACCATCGGCCCATAGGTCTCGTGCATCAACAGTTCGTGGCTACGCCCCAGATTCGTGACATTATATCCACGAAATGCAAAGGCAGTATCAGACAGCTCAGACGCAAGGCGGGTTGGCATCGGCACAAACAGACATCGAAGGAGCGGGATCTAATCGACTGCGACATGATAGCGGATCAAACGGTCGGCTAACAGCGAGAGTTTTCGTTTTTGGTTTGTCCTCACTCGTCAAGCAACACAGGGCCGACCAGTTTTTCATCAAGCCTGAAGCGCCAGCGAAGGCTTCAAATCTTGGCATCCAGTGCGATTTAAAACAAAGCTCAGTTCCCGGCACGCCGAAGTTGTTCCAGAACGTCGCCAGTTTGGCCATGTACTTCGTCGGTCTGACGGACTACGATCACCCGCAGATTAGGCCAGTAGTAGATCGAGCCAGGCCCGCCACTAGCTTCCCAACTGTTGGGGGCAATCACCGTTTCAATCAATTCGACCAACTCAGGGCCTGCATCATCGGCCGCTCCGCCTGCCTGGGGTCGTTGTTGGCGGCGTGGCGCAACAACTGGCCCAAGGGGAGGAAACTGTTGAGCTAGAAATTCAGGTCTCCTCTGGGGTGGCTTCCACTCTCCTGGCTGGGCAGCGCGGTCCAGTTTTTTCGCCACTCGAGTTAAACGACTGCGAATTTTTAACTGCAACCGCTGTCGCTCTGCGCGGGTCAAAAACCCTTTGCCGGTAATCTGATGATAGAGGGTTACCAAATCGACGACTGCCTGACGGTGAGCATCGCCAATGGTGGTTGCCTCGCGTCGCAGCGCCAAGGCAACCTGACGACGAAGCTGGTAAGTCGCCTTGCGAGCCGAGACGGCAGACTCTGTCTGGCCATTTGCCGAAGCCTGAGCAGGCACAGCGGCCAAAAGCCAGCAGTTGAACATCACCAACGGCACCATCACCCGAACACTCCCAAGGCGAAACTTGTTCTCCCGTAACATTTCAGCCGAGTGCAGCAGGGGCAGGTGAAAATCCGAAATCCGAATCTCGAAATCCGAAGGCCCAAAGCGCGAAATTCAAAACCAGAAATGCCCAAAACATGCTGGCAACGCATCGGTTTAGAACATTCGTGCTTTGGGCCTTCGGATTTGTTTCGAATTTCGGATTTCGTGCTTCGGATTTCTCCCAGGCCACTCGAGGGCTACTCCACTCGGCTGAAGGGTTACGTTCTCCCTATCAAAGTACTGCCAAATCGCCTGTGGCGACAACCAAGAAACCAGAGCAAACAAGGCCTTTTCAAAATCCCAACGAGAAGAAGCGACCAAACTCGCCCGGCGTGAAAGTAGCGAGCTTAGATAAAAGCGAGAGGCAAACTCGCCCTCCAAGGGCATTGTTTCTCGCAGAAAACGCCTAGTTTTGCCAAGTGCAGACGTTGCTAGCCTGCTACGAGGGCCATACAATAGGCACAATCGCTAAAAACATCGAGGAAGCAGGCAGAAACTGAAGAATAATGGGCAAACAATGCCGTAGCCTCGGCCGCCAGGAATGTAGCGTTGGGTAGCCATTCGAATCGCCCTTTTCGTTGCGAGAAGGCTGCGGTTTCGCCAGAAAACACGAGGAAAGGAACTGAACATGGACAACCAAACCATCAAACCGCTCACCAAGACGCAAACGTTGACGACCTTGGCCGAGCGTTCCGGGCTGACCAAGCAGCAGATCGCCACGGTGATCGAAGCTCTGGGCGACACGATCGTCGAAAACCTGAAAGAGGGTTCGCCTGGCGTCTTTACCCTTCCAGGCCTGATGAAGATCAAAGTCCAACGCAAACCGGCTCAGCCTGAGCGTCAGGGCATCAACCCTTTCACCGGCGAAGAGACCACCTTTAAGGCCAAGCCGGCCAAGAACATGGTGAAAATCGCCCCGCTCAAGGCCCTGAAAGATCGCGTTTGATCGCCGACGCGTGTGATTCCGAAAAACTAAGAGCCCGAGGTCTGCGGTTGTTCGCAGCCTCGGGCTTTTTTGTATCAGCGACCCCGGCGATGCGTCGCGTCGCGGCTACAGGTAAACAGAAGCTTGCAACCCTCAAGTTCGAATGTCATCGTCCACTAGAGCAATTTCGGATCATTCGTAGTCGTATTTCGTCCGAAAACCTCGGCGAAAACTAGGTGTTGTCTGCTACGGTAAAGAGCGACTCGCTCTAGAACCGAATGGACAATCCGGTGCCGAGGAAGTAATCGTCGGCCGCTCGATTGAGCCCCACCCCACCAAAAACGTCATACTGGATGTCGTCGGTCAGCAAAAAGCTGAACCCTCCGTTGGCAAAATGTTGGGTCGATTCCGTATCAGCCCCATCGGGGATCAAGGCGAACCACTCAGTATAGGCCCCCAAACGATCGGTGAGCGAATAGGCGACGGTCCAAGACTGGGTCATCTCCAGGTAGGGCCTCCCGGTTGCGCCGTCGATCGCGCGACCGAAGCTCGTCTGGCCAGCGGTGCTAATCCAGTCGTTCAACTCCCAGCCGTAGTTCAGCAGGCCGCTCGCTAAAACTTCCCCAGCCGTGAAAGCGTCACTACCAGTCGGCACACTCACCTCGGCAATCGCGGCCATCTCTGGCAAAATGCCCTCTTGCGGTGTGAGCGCAAATTTAAGGCCCAGCGAAAGGTCTTCCGTCCCACTGGTTCGAGTTGTTTGACCACCGCTGGTGACCGTCTCGTCGGCTGCGTTCCAACCCACCCGAAACTCCAACCACTCGGCCAACACTCCCACCCTTAACAAACTCTCTGGATATGAGTTTGAACTGACACGTTCGCCTGCTTCGTCGTCATACGAATAGGTGTAACCAAGCTCGAGCTGAACCACGCCACGCCCTACCGTGACGGTCGATTCAGTAAAATCAGGTCGATCGGTCACCAGCGGCTCTTCTAGATCAGGGCCTCCGCTAAAGCTGGTGCCGTAGCTCCATTGCAAGAGCGTTTGCCGTGGGCAACACTCGTCGGCCGCACAACACGAATCCTCCGCGCGAAGATTTTCCGAGCCGACCAACAACGTCAGCATGCACCAGGAAAAACCATATAAAACCCGATTCCGATTTACCACTAGAGTTGTCATCACTCGATCCTTCCATGAGTTCTGTGAGCGTTATCGCTCATTACCTATCTATTACAGGGTCGACTTCCTGTCGCCCTCGTCAACATCCTAAAAACGGCTTGTGAACGCGGATTGATGGGCATCGCCCGCTACGTTCGTCACAACCACTACCTGGCCGTCAGGCAAGCCATACAGCCGTCAGGGTTTTTCTATCTCCTCATCGGGAATATCACGCCCGTGAGGATCGACGGCCGGCTGTTCGAGTTCCTGGGCAAGGCCGTCCCGAACTTTGGAATCGATAT
>JANQPJ010000228.1 GCA_028289525.1 Pirellulales bacterium | reverse complement strand
CAAATACAAGCCCGCAGCGCTAGCAAGGGAATTTGCCGTATATTCCCTTGCTAGCGCTGCGGGCTTGTATTAAAAGTTTCTACCCAGTTTGAAAAACTGCTTGGCCCTGAGTGCCAGGCCAAGCGGGTTGCAAACTTGTTACTCCCTAGCCGCGACGCAACGCGTCGCCGGAAATTTTCTCTGATACTCCGGCGACGCGTCGCGTCGCGGCTAGGGAATGCTCGGTGAATGACGCTTTCTCTCGTTCCTTAGCAAAACGACTTACTTGCTCTGCAAGGCGATCACGCCCTGCCAATCGGCCGGGGCGCGGCGGTTGTGTTGGGCAATCGTAACGGTCAAGAAATCCTTGGCATAATCCTCTGCTGGCACCCGATGCAAGCGTTTCCAGGCTTCCTCCCAATCGCCCTGCTGAAATGCCTCGAGCGCATGCTCATATTCGGCTACCTGATCGTTGGTCAAGGTCAGCTCGGCCGACTCCGCAGGCAGCAACTCGCTGACCGATACTGGCGACTGCATGCCATAGGGCTTCACGACCGCCAGTCGCCGAACCCGGGCTTGGTGCTCGGAAACCTGCTGGCGCAGATGGTCGGCACTCGTTTCGTCCAACAAAATGGGAGCTCGCAGCAGACGAGTCATCCCTTCAAGTCGCGAGGCCAGATTCACTACCGGACCAAACACAGTCACCTTGGCCTGATCGACCGTGCCGATCTTACCGGCCACTGCATTGCCGGCCGCGATGCCGATGCCCAAGGCAAATCCGGCCAAGGCATTGTCTTGCCGGTTGGCCGCTCGGGTAAGTTCGGTGCGAATTGCCAGTGCCGCTGCGGCTGCCCGAGCAATTGCGTCTGGCTGAGCAATCGGCCATCCCCAGAACCCCATCACCGCATCGCCCTGAAAGTCGCCGACCACGCCCCCTTGCTCAAGGATCTGATGGGTCGTGACTCCGAGTGCCTGACTCACGCGATCTAGCAATCCCATCAAATCGTCGGCCGACCGTTCCGACTCGAGCGAAAAACCACGCAAGTCGCAAAACATCACACAAACTTCGGTCTCTCGGGGAACCAAGGCGATGTCGGGGTCTTCGGTCGAGAGGGTTTCCAGCACTCGAGGCGAAAAGAAATGCCGTAGACCAGCATGTCGACGCTGCAAAGCTCGCAATTCTTGCAAGCTCTTAAGCGTCGCGGCGGCCACTTCGGTGAACTTCAGATCGTCGCGAAAATCGGCCGCCTCGCTCGAGGGCGACGAACCATCAGGCAGGCTCGACGTTCGACCTGACACAAAAATCCCCCAGTGATAACAAGCGTCGCCGGCGATCGGGGTGCAAAAAGCCCAGTCGATGTCGTCTCGGGCGGTGAACTGCGAATCGGCCTCGCGATTCCACAGATGGAGCACACTCTCGCCCTGTTCGATCGCCTGACGAATCAGCCGTTGGCTCGGGGTGAACTCGCCCCGATGCAGTTGGCGCCGGTCCCAATGCAGCACCTCAACCTGATCGACGCCCGACGCGTCGGCCACCAAACGAACCAAGGCCACCGTGTCGGCCGTGGGGATGCCGGAGAGCAACAGGTTGGTTAGCCGGACGAACAATTCGTCGTCGCTGGTAGCGCCAGAAATCACATCGGGCAAACGACCGAGCACCTCGATCCGTGCCCGAGCGTTGCGAAACTGGACTTGCTGCAAATATTGCGGGCTAAACGTTTGCTGCCGGGCAGGAACCGGAGCCTGCACGGTCAGGTTGACCGGTTGATCGACCAGAGTGAACGTGGTCTGGCCAATCACAAAATGTTCGCCTACGGCCAGCTCGAACACCCGCTGGGTCTGGCCAGCGACGAAGATCGGGTTGCGGGCATCGGGCAACTGCTGGACGTAAAGCGTATCTTCGCGAAAGCAAAGCTCGGCATGCCGGCGCGAAATCTGCTCGTCCCAATTGGCGCTAAAAGGCCCGGCCGCTCGACCCAGCGCAATCGTTTCGCCAGGCGGCAACGAACGACGCCAGCGAAAGTCGATTTGGGTTCCTTGGGCAATTAAATCAGCCACGCAACGGTTCCTCATCACGATCAGGAACGGTTGCACTTGTCTCGGTGGCTGTGCCAGGCGGTCCCTCGGTGGTCGGCACCGCGATGGCCGCTCGGGCATCGCGCCCAAAGGTTCGCATGACAAAACTCCACAAAATCACAATCACGGCGGCACTGCCAGCCAGGGCGATGACCACAATCCGTAGAAGGCTCTCTTCCAGTTCGGCCAGGGTTTCGCCAATCGCGTGCCGGTGTGTCTCTTGGACAATTACCCTCAGCTTCGAGTCGTGACCACGCACCAGCACCGGAGCCGCGTATGCTAGCCAACGTCCGCGAAGCGCGGCGCCTTCGGGGTCGGCGGCCAAAGGGTCGCGGTAGTCGATCTGGCGATCGCGACCGCCAACGGGAAACCCGTCGGCCGGCAACCGATAGTCGACAAACCGATCGGGTAGCTTCTCCAAACCGGCGAAGAGCGGATGTTGCAAAATCAGCCCTCGAGTGTTGCCGTTGCGCCAGTCGACCAACACCGCCAACTGCTGATTGCTCTGCTCCAATTTGTTGACGAACGAACCAACCTCGACGGTCAAGGCCACCACGCCCAGAAACTCATTTTGATTGGCCCGATCGTAAATCGGCGTCGAAATGCCGGCGATCCAACGGCCAGTCGCTTGGCTGCGAAAAATCGTTGAAAGCTGAGTTTTGCGAATGTGTTCACCTGGCTGGGGACGCCAGTCACTAGGCAAATCGTTTGCCCCGCCTTGGAAATAAGAACGCCAGGCAAAGTTTTTGCCGATGGTCAATTGGACCGGCGCGCGGGCTTGCTGCAAGCCCTGGGGGCCGTTGACAAACCAACTTGCCACCGATGGCTCCAGTTCGTCGGCCAACAACTGTTCGAGCCATGTTTGGAGTGGCTGACGGGCAGGGTGTGCCCGAAACACTTCGCGCACCGGTTCCACCTCGGTGTTGTTTGGAACCACCGCGTTCAACTCGGCACGCAACGGCAGCAAATCTGGATCACGAGCGTTTTCTCGCGCCAGGCGAATAAATTCTGGATGGTTGGCCACTCGTTCCACCGCGCGAAAACGTCGTTCCAGCTCGCTGGCCACAGTTTCCGCCTGTGCCTGAGCGGCAAACTGGTTGCTTTCCAAAACACGATTGGTGAGCGCCGCGTCCGATTTGCGAATCGCCGTGTTCAGCCCGCTCCAGGCGGCCATCCCCATCACAAATAACAGTAGAATCGGCCCCAGCGCGCCGAGGGCCAACAAGGGCCGTCGGGCTCGACGCGCTTCACGCGCGTCGAGCGCGGCGACCACTGCCTGAGGGTTGGGAAACCGATGGGCCGGATCGGCAGCCAGACACTGGTCCAAAATTTCGGCCAAAGCGCGGTCGACGCCATGGACTTTGCGATGTTCACTAGGAGGCGGATCGCCGGTAATCAGTTTTTGGTAACGTTGAAGCCGCGATTCCAACTCGGGGGCGGTCTCCATGGCCTCGATTGCCTGAGGGCTGCGATGAGGCGGCTCGCCGGTTAGCATCGCATAGCACAATGCCCCCAGGGCGTAGACATCCCAACGTGCGTCAGGCACTGCCTGCAGATTGGCCTGTTCGGGCGCCATGTAAAACAGCGTGCCGAGCGCCGGGTCTTGTTCGTGCGAGAGTCGCGATTGGCCAAAATCGGCCAGCCGCGGCCGGTTGTCTTGATCCAACAACACGTTGGCCGGCTTCAGGTCGCAATGCAACACCCCGCGGCCATGCGCGTGGACCAGGCCGATGGCCACTTCGCGAAACAGGGCCACCGCCTCGCCAACTGGCAACCGGCCCTGCTGGCGAAGTCGATCGTCGAGCGAGCCCTGCTCGATAAACTCCATCACATAGTAGGGCGGCTCGGCGTCCCAGCCGACGTCGAGCAATTGGACGACATACCGGTCGGCCGACAAAAAGACCAGCTTTTCGACTTCGCGCGACAGCAGCGACCAATCAAGACCACCTCGGTGCAAATAGAACTTGATCGCCACCAGCCGGCCCGTGTTGCGATCCTGAGCGACCCAGACTTCGCCATAGGCCCCCGCCCCCAGAAACCGTTGCGGTTCGTAGCCTGGCACCTGGGTTGGCGGCTGTGTCTTTTCGAGGCTCAAACGCTGTGAGCGTCGAAAAGCGTCGTCACCCTGGGTTTGGGTCTGATTCGAATCCATACGAATAGGCCAAATCGCTGGCCAACGGTGCAGGCAAGGTGTAGGTAGGTTAGAATAGTTTTCATGAGCCAAGCCAAACCGTGGCGCTCGCTGCGCCGTTTGCCGACCCCTTATCGTTATAGTATGTCAAGATCCCTAATAGCAAACGGTCTCTGCAAAACAACCAGAGAGCTGCGAAGTCGTGTTCTAAACTTAGGGGATGCTGCCAGCAAAACACGAGCTTGCAAGCATTTTCTCTCTGTCTTGTTTCGCGAGCGGACACCGGCCGCTGTTTTACACTGGAGAATCTCAAAATCGTCGTCTGCTGGCAGAACAGCGGCCGGTGGCCGCTCGCGAAACCAGGAACTTTGGAATCTAGCATCTGCCAGTACGATTCTGCTAGCTCGTCTGATCTGCTGGCTCTGGATTTCGATCGGACTGGTGACCACGATTGTTGCGGCCGACGAACCAGCGCCGGCACTCGATGGGCGTGATGGCCGCGAGCTGCTGTTGCGGAAGTTTCGACCTCGGTCGATGCTCCGGCTGCCTGACCATACCCCGTCTGAAGCACGTTATGTAGCCGTCGACGTTCATACCCATCCTCGGTATCGCTTGCGACACGATCCCAAGGGCTTGGATGCCTTGGTACGAATGATGGATCGCAATCGGATCGCGGTTTGCGTGAGCATGGATGGCGGCCTGGGCGACGATTTTGCCGAACATGCCAAATATTTGTGGTCGAAGTATCGCGAGCGGTTCGTCATTTTTGTCAACATCGACTGGCGTGGCGATGGCCAGTCTGACGATCCGGCCACGTGGGATTGCCATCGACCCGACTTCGGCCGGCGCATGGCTCGAGCCCTGGCCGACGCCAAGCGTCAAGGAGCCAGCGGCCTGAAGGTTTTCAAGCGGCTAGGGCTGACTTACAAGAATCCCGATGGGTCGTTAATCGCGGTCGACGACGTGCGTTGGGATCCCATCTGGCAAGCCTGTGGCGAACTGGGGCTGCCAGTCCTGATCCATACGGCCGATCCAGCGGCGTTTTTTGAACCGGTGGATGAGCAAAATGAACGCTGGGAAGAACTGTCGCGGCATCCGGACTGGAGTTTTCATGGCCCTCAATTCCCGAGCCGCGAAGCGCTGTTGGCCGCTCGGAATCGGGTGATCGCCCGACATCCTAAAACCACGTTCATCGGCGCTCATCTGGCCAATCACCCAGAAGACCTGAAGGCGGTTGGCCGTTGGCTTGACCGATACCCGAACCTGATGGTCGAGCCAGCTTCGCGGATCGGCGAACTGGGACGGCAACCGTACACCGCTCGGGCATTCTTGTTGAAATATTCAGACCGCATCATGTTGGGGACCGATGGCCCATGGCCGGAAGCCCGGGTACGACTCTACTGGCGATTTTTTGAAACCCGCGACGAACATTTTCCTTATTCTGAAAAACCGTTTCCGCCACAAGGGTTTTGGCGGATTCACGGACTTGGCTTGCCAGACAAAACACTCCGAGCGTTGTATCAAGGCAACGCCGTTCGGGTCATCCCTGGCGTGGCCAGCCGGCTCGAAACATTTCAAAAGAAGCTGGCTGCTGACAACGAGGCTCCTGCGCCATGAAGCTCTCGGTAATCGTGCCGATCTATAACGAGGCCGCTACGATCGACGAGCTGGTTCGTCGAGTCGAGCAGGCACCGATCGAAAAAGAGATCATTTTGGTCGACGATGGCTCGACCGATGGCACCGATCAACAGTTGCGCCGCTTGGCCGAACAAATGGCCAACATCGTTCTCGTTCAACACGAGTCGAACCGTGGCAAAGGGGCGGCCCTGCGTTCCGGCTTCCAAGCGGCCACCGGCGAGGTGATGCTCATTCAAGACGCCGACTTGGAATACGACCCGGCCGACTATCCTCGGTTGCTCGAGCCGATTGTCAACGGTCGGGCGGATGTTGTTTTGGGCTCGCGGTTCGTCGGCAGCGAATGTCATCGCGTGCTCTATTTCTGGCACGCTTTTGGCAATCGGCTGCTCACGCTAGCTTCCAACCTGTTCACAAACCTGAATTTGACCGACATGGAAGCCTGTTACAAAGTCTTTCGACGTGAGATTTTGGCACAAATCGACATCGAGGAAGATGGTTTCGGCGTCGAGCCAGAACTGGTAGCCAAGGTTGCGAGAATTGGCTGTCGCGTGTATGAAGTCGGCATCGCCTATCATGGGCGAACGTATGAAGAAGGCAAAAAGATTGTCTGGCAAGACGGTCTCTGGGCCTTGTGGTGCATTTTGAAATACAATTTCAGTCATTCCAAAAACTAGTGTCGAGAAAGAATCTGCTTTTCGCAAAACGTATAAAAACGGATATTTCGCGAGCGGTCATCGACCGCTGTTACCCATCAACCAGCACGCCGTGCAGATCGTTTGCTTAATGCCTGAAGCGCAAGTGAAGGACTCGCTAATCCAATTCCTTCGCTGGTGCTTCAGGTTTTAGGCAAGAACTCTTTCGAGCGTATTTCAAAACCGAATTCGACGATGAAAAAGACTTCTGGAAAGTTACGGAACTCCGTGCCCCTGCTCGTGATCGCGATGGTGCTTGCAAGTGGTTCCATCGCGTGGGCCGCCGGGGTCGTGAGCACGGGAACCGCAAGCGGCGAGTTGGGGCAAACACGCCATTTGACGATGATGATCGTCTATGCCAGCGTTGCCTTGGTCTTTTCGTTTTTGTGTTCGGTGGCCGAGGCGGTCGTGTTGAGTGTTTCGCCGTCGTACATTGCCACCTTGCGAAGCGAAGGCCGTGAGGCGATCGCCGAGCGGATGCATCGGATTAAAACCGACATTGATCGCTCGCTGGCCGGGATTTTAACGTTGAACACGATTGCGCACACGGTCGGTGCTGGCGGGGCAGGCGCCGAGGCGGCCGCCTATTTTGGCGATCAGTATGTCGGCATCGCCATGGCCGTGCTGACCTTGTTGATTCTTTTTTTGTCGGAAATCATTCCCAAAACACTCGGCGCACTCTACTGGCGAAGATTAGCGCCGGCGACTTCGCGATTTGTGCAGGTGCTCGTGTTCGTGTTGCGTCCCGTGATTTTCGTTTCGGAGTTAATCACGCGTTGGTTATCCCACGGCCAAAATCCGCACGCCTTTAGCCGCGATGAATTCACGGCCATGGTCGACATCGGCGCGAAGGCCGGCCAGCTCGACGCGACCGAATCGCGGATTCTGAGCAATTTGTTTCGCTTTCCCGAGCTATGTGCGGCCGACATCATGACGCCCCGCACCGTGATTTTTGCCTTGCAACAAGACCTCACGGTCCACGAGGTGCTGCAAACCTATGCTGGAATTCACTTCAGCCGCATCCCGGTCTATGCTGAAAACAGCGATGAAGTGACTGGCTTTGTGCTCAAGACCGATATCTTACTCAACGGCCCTCGAGACGATGGCCAGACCAAACTGCGCGCACTCAAACGCGAAATTCGCGGGATCTATGAGCGGACCCCTTTGAGCAAAGTACTCGAAGACGTGCTCAACAACCGCGAGCATATTTTGCTAGTGGTCGACGAACACGGCGGCACCGAAGGGATTGTGACGCTGGAAGACGTGGTCGAAACACTGATTGGCATCGAGATTGTCGACGAATCGGACACGATTGACGACATGCGACGCCTGGCCCGACAGAAATGGGAGCAACGGATGAATAACATGGGCATCGACATCCGCGTGCCAGAGCGTGCAGATACGCCCGTCAGCCCGCCAGAGCCCGAATGACCGAGAGCAACCGCTCAACAAACTAGCGGCCACGATTTGTCCCATAACCAAAATACAAGCCCGACGCGCAAGCGAGGGAATTTGAGTGGAACGTCTTTTCCCTCGCTTGCGCGTCGGGCTTGTATTCTCTGTCAAAATCCGGAGATTACGACCTGGGCGATTACGATTGCCACTGAGTGGCTAAAAGACGCAGCTTCAAAACTAGCGCGTCGCGCCTTGTATTTGGCTATCCAGCGAGTTTTAAGACAAATTGTCTAGTCTTTCACCCGTTTGGGCAGCGTGAACGAATAGAGGATCACAATCACGCCGGTCGACATCAGGCCCCAGGGAGCCCATTCCGGCGGTCGCACTTCACGACCTGTCGTCTGGCCAGCGTTGGCTGTCCCCATCGCTCGGCGGCTCGATTTTAGAACGGCCCGTTCCACGGCCAAACACTCCGCGCCGAGAATCACGGCAGAAATTCCCAAAGCCAAGAATAGTGCGCGCCACACGGTCTGTCCTCCTTCCCATCACGACTGGTTCCCGTCACCCTTGGGTATCGACGCGAAAGACCAGGTTGCTAAAGCGGTCTCGGCCTCCTGAGCCGGAAGTTGTCGGCCTGGCTGGTAGATTGTAGGAATTGCTCGGCCGATAGCGAACCGAAGGCCAAGTCGTGCTTTGCCACTCCTGCGAGTTGTGAGATTTGTTGCGCAAGGCACCCAGCGTGTATGATAAGAACGTGTTCAACTGAACCCGTTTCCGTTGATCTGGCCAGGGAACCTTTTCATGCCGGCTTGGCGCTGCACTATTCTCGCGAGTCTGGGTCTCTTCGTCTCAACGTCGCTGGCGTGGGCTGAACGGCCTGACGCCCGACGACAGCTTGAAGCGCAAGGCCTGCGGCCACGGGGCAACACCTGGGTGGTCGCTCTCGAAATCGAGTTACGCAAGCGACTCGACCAACTGGACCAGCAAGAACGGGTTTTTTATCCGGTGCGCGACCAATTCCGCACGACCACGGCCCAATATGCCCAGGCGAAAACACAGCTTGAAGGGCTGCTCGAGCTAGCCCGATCCGGCCGCATTCGACTCAAGAAAAACAGCCTCTTCGGACGTGAACGACAACAACTCGAAAGCCAAATCAAACAATACGACCAACAGGCTTCACAACTCGAAAAGCGTCTTCAGGAGGAACTGAATCTGCTCGACGAACACTCTGCGTTTACACGATCGGTCGTTCAATTTGCGAATGCCCAGAATGCGCTGGGCGCTTATCTCCTGGCGCTCCAGCGAGATTGTCACTCGGCGGAGCAGTGGTATGAGCCGTTACGGGCTGATCCTCAGATCGCGCTGGCCCTTCAGGCGGAAGGCGTCCAACTCGGCCCCCTGGAACCGTATGCCCGACGTTACGCGGGCCGTTTTGCTCGACTGGCACGCGAGGTATTTGCCGATGGAGTGCCGTTCTACCGGCGTGCTGGGCAACGTCGGATTCCCGCGATCCTCAACGAACGGATTCCCGCGACCTTTAGCCTGGCCGATACGCCTGGCCCCACGTTGATTCCTAGTAGTGTAGCTCAAGCCGCGTCGATCCGAGTGCCGGACGACGCACCCACGCGCCGGCTGGGCAGGCTCCAAACTCGTCAGGTTCGACTGCCTGCACTCCGGTTTGGCGATCGGGTGTTTCGCAACGTTGAAGCTTGGGCGTTGCCGCCTGAGGGAGAAAACCTGGGCGCTTCGATCAGCCCGACCGCCTTTGCCGGCCACACGCTGGAAGTTGACGATCAACGGCTTTGGGTGCGAATCGTTCCGACATCCGATTCGTTGGACAGTGCCGCTTTCCGATGACAATACAAGGCGCGACGCGCAAGCGAGGGAACTTGAGTGAAACGTCTTCCC
>JANQPJ010000218.1 GCA_028289525.1 Pirellulales bacterium | reverse complement strand
TGGCGACGAATTTGCTGCCGAAACATTTTGTCACCGAGCGGTTGATTCGCGACAAGAAGCCCTGGGCGGTGGCCGCCACGGCCGGGGTGCTGCTCGGTTGTGCGATTAATTTCTTGGGCCATTGGGGTGCCTGGCAGAGCGCGCACCAAGACCGCTATCAGACCGTGATGAGTGCGGCCAATGCCGCCAAGGCGAGTTCGAACCAATTGACTGGCGACTATGAACAGGCATTGGAAACTTACGAAAAGCTAAACACCATCGGCGAAAACCTAGTCAGCAACGTGGAAGGCCGCATGCTCTGGCTCGAGGTGCTGATGGCGATCGACGCCGCGTTGCCGAAGGAACCGGCCGTCGACGAACAGCAGAAACCAATCTCCCAACGCCAGGAATTGCATATCGAATCGGTCGACTGCGAGGAATTCGAAAACCTGGGCCGTTGGTACCAAGGCATCGCCGAGCTCTATCAGAAAGCCGATCGGCCAGGCGCGTTAAACGAAGCCGAGGGCCAGGCTGAACCTGCCGGCGACGAATTGGCCGAACCGCCGGAAGACACCGGGCCAGAAGGGCCTGGTTGGATCGTGCAGTTAACCGGCTATCACTATTTTAATGCCGATCGCAATAAGGCCGGGGCTACCTTTGTCCGCGAGACTCTGATCAAGCAACTCAAGTCGGGCATGGTCACGTTGCCCATCAGTGCCCGAGGTCAGGCTGAGCCGATCGCGATTCGCGATCTGGGCATCAGCTATCCGGTGATCGTCGAGGCCGACCGGATTCGGAACATCGAGCTTGAAAAGCCGGAGTTCCTACAAGAGGAACCCGAGCCGATGGAAGACACGCCGGCCAGCGCCACGGCCCGAGCGGATGACTTTATCAAGTTGCAGCGTTTCCGGTTTGTCGTTCAGTTTTGTTGGCAACCGAAGACGCCTACCCTGCGTGCCTTGGAAGCAGAACAACGCAGCCGCGGACTCGAAGCGCCTGGCGGCGCCGATCAGGGAGCTGGGTTCGCAAGGCTGTTGCGTCGGAAAGGAGGCCAGCCGTGGAGCAACTGAACAAAATTTTGACCGGACTTAAAAAGTATCACTTTTGGGTGTTGTGCACAGTGGTGGTCGCCTTGGCGCTGATTGTCTGGAACATGGCGGCGGCCTCCTTGTCGACTGAGTTCGAAACAAACAGTCGCAAAATTACCTCCCTCAAAAATGACCTGGAACGGATTGAACGGACTCCCGACCACCCTAACAACAACGTACTGGAAGGGATCGAAAAACAAACCTCGGTTTTGCGAGGTCGAGTTGCCCGACTTTGGCAGCAGCTTTACTCGCGGCAACGCGAAGAAGTGCTCAAGTGGCCGCCTGCTTTGGGGAGCGATTTTATTCAACGGGTAAACCGCGAAAAATTTGGCGCGGATCTGCCGTTTGCTTTTCGAGAGCGATATCAAAACTATGTGAAAGAACGGTTCGAAGAGCTGCGCGAGATCGTCAAGGCGCGTAGCATCGAGCAGGCTGGTCGTCGCTCAGAGCGGCTCGCGCCCGATCTAGCTCGTGAAGTCGCAGGCCGGGAAGCCTTGGAAACCGACGAAGATTATTTGGTCGAGTGGCTTGATCAAGACAAGATTCAGCAAATGCTAGCTTGGGAAGAACGGCCGGTTTCCCTCAAGGTTTGGGTCACGCAGGAAGATCTTTGGGTCTATGAAACGCTGCTGAAAATTATCGCTCGCATCAACCAGGGATACCAACGCTATCAGGCCCCGATCTCGGTGATTGAAAACCTGGAAGTCGGCGTCGACGCGGCCCCTGGCAGCAATACCCAAGGCCGCATCAAGCTGCTCGAGGGCACTGGCGATTTGGATGAAGCCAGGGCATTTCCGACTCCCGGCGGTGATTTTTCACCGTCAGGTGGTTATCCGGGGTTTGAAGGGCTGGATGATGAACAGACCGATGCGCGCCAGGAAGCGATTCGCCGTGAATTGCTTTCCGGGCGATATTTGAACGCCAAAGGACAGCCGCGCCAGTATGACGAGGTCGACGATGTGCCTGAGTTCAAGCGACTGCCCATTCGGCTTGTGTTGCGGATGGACCAATTGCGAATCACTCAGTTGATCGTGGAGTGCGCCAACGCGACGTTGCCGGTGGAAGTCCAGCAAGTGCGCATCAATCCGCAAGAAGCCACTGGGTCGCGAGGCGGCGAGATTGAAGAGGCCGGTCCGATCCGCCGAGGGAGGAGAACCGGCGCCCAGGGTTCGAGCGATCAGGAAGACCTACGTCGTCACAGTCAGGTAGTGATTCAAGGAATCATCTACATCTTTAATCCGCTGGATCGAGAAAAATTGGGCCTTTCCAACGACGTTGCCGCGACCGACCAGCCGACCGATGTCGACCCCTCCGATGAAGATCCGGCTACGAACGAGGAGGTTGTCGAGCCGCCAGCGTCGGGTGAGCAACCGGCAGACGCGGAAGCAGCCGCCAGCGCCGGAGAGCAGGAGACTGCCGAGTCGGACAACGATGGCGAAGGTTTAGAACCACACGCAGGCAAGGAAGGTTTCTGATGGCTAAGGTGAATCTTCAGATCGACTGGAAAGCGTGGTTGCTCGCGCATGGCGAGAAGATCGGCATCGGTCTCGTTTCGTTCTTCGTGATTATGTTGGTCTGGTCAGCGATTCGTCGAGAAGGGATGCCGGTTGCCCAACAGCCGACCGATATTGCTGAACGGACTCAGGCTGCCAGGCGTAATGTCGAGTTGGCCGAGTGGGATACGTTTCCCAATCGGCCAGACCTGAAAAATTTTGGCAGTCGATCGGTCATGGATCAGCTTGACCGTTTGGCCTATCGCACCGAGGCCCGATTCGAGCCAGAATTGTGGCCACGGCTGATTAAACGGAGCGATCCGCCGCTGTTGCCGGTCGTCGAGCTCGAAGCGCAGAGCGGTTTTGGACCATTTGCGATTCAGCGCCAGGCGGATGGCCGGCGCGCGGCCAATCCAAGGTCGCGCCGAGCAAGACGCCCTACAGGCAGGCGGCTCATCGGGCCGGAAGGGTTATTGGAACCAGGCTTTGCCGAGGGTTCGCATGTTCGTGGGCGAGAGCTGGCAGACGAGATGCAGTTTGGCGGAGTCGACGCACAGGGGAAAGTCGAAGGGCGGACGTGGATCTTAGTGACTGGGTTAGTGCCGGTGAAACAGCAGTTAGCCCGTTATCAAGAGGCCTTTTCACAAGCCGAGGCCTATGACGAAGGGCGCGATGTTCCGGAGTATTTGGGCTGTGTGGTCGAGCGAGCCCAGGTAGTCGCCAAGCAACCGTTGCAATGGAAAAAAGTGATGTCGGTCAGCCGCATGGCGATCGAGAAAGCGACCGCTGATTGGGCCACTACCGCTCCTGAATTAGCCAGCGAGGAATGCCTGCATGAAAATCTGACGTACCCGTTGGGGCCGCTGCTCTTGAACGACTGGCCTGAGTCGGTCGTGCATAGCAAGATTCCATTGGCTCCTTCGGGAGATGACCAATGGGATGGGAGGCCGGAAGAAGGGCCGGAGCCGCCGGAAACGCCTTCGGACGCTTCGCCAGACGATGTGTTTTTGGGACGAGCGGAGCCTGAGTTTGGTCGACGCGGTTTGTCGGGACCGGTGGCCGATCCGGCGCGTCTCGCTCGATCGGGGAGAAGGCCTGCCGTGGGCGGACCGCGCCACTTGGTCGAAGGCCAGCAGGCCGGTCGTCCGACGCCTGACTATTTCTTGCTGCGACTGTTCGATTTTTCGGTCGAAACCGGAGCAAGCTATCGGTACCGTGTCCGTTTGGTGATTCAGGATCCTAACTTTTCTCGCAACCCCGAGCGCCGTATTGCCCGCAAGCATCTTAAAGAAGAAGTCATTGCCAGATTGGACGAGCGAAAGCCCAAAGGCTATCTGCTGACCGAGCCAAGCCAGCCGAGCCCGCTGGTCTCCATTCCTCGCCCTGGCTCGTTGATCGCAGGCAATGTCAAAGCGCCCCTGCCAGGCCGGTTTTCGGCCGAACCGATTGCCACCACGCTCGTGAAGACCTACGACCAGGCTATGGGGATGTGGGTTGAAGTAGAACGCAAAATGACGCGTGGCAGCGTCACCCAATTCAGGGCCGACGCCCAGGCGATTCATCCGGCACGACGTCAGGTGGTTCGGTTGGCCGAGCAGGCAATTGACACGGGAATGGTTTTACTCGACATTCGCGGCGGTCAGCGGATTGCCGAGCGAGGGCAAGCCTACACAGCACCTGCAGAGCTATTGTTGCTCGACGCCACTGGCAGGCTATTTGTGCAGCGCGAACTCGACGGTGCCGCCGCCATGGCCCGACACCACAAAATCTTTGATGCCTCGGGCGAGGAGGCCAGCGACGCCCCGCCGCCACTCGATCAGCATCCGCCAGGCAATCTGGAGGAGAGTGATGTCGATTTCTTGCTTGGCAACGAACCCAAGGGGCGTTCGAAACGCTCGCGCAGGTCGCGCCCGCGATAGTCAAGAGCGACTGCTCTAAAGCAAGTTGCTTTTTACTGTGGCGGACGACACCTAGTCTTCACCGGGATTTCTCGACGAAACATCACCACGCATTTTGGTAATTTGCTCTAGGGGGTTTCAGGTCGCCGGAATCGAGAGCCAGCTCGTCGTGTTCCCGGATCGTCCTGGTCGCGAACGAACCCTGAGCCAGCTCGCCGTGAGTTTCTGGCCGCCTGGGCCTGTTGGGGGCTGGGAAACGATTCGCCCTTTTTGACTGCTGGTCCACCAAGCGGGCCTATGATCGCCAGGCCGGGATTTTTATTCCAAAGTTCCGCCAGTGCCTGTTCGGAAACCGTCGTCTTCTCCACGCTCAATAACTTCACCTGAGTGAGCGATTCCAAGTAGGGAATCGAACGATCGGTGATGCCTGACTCGTCGAGCACTAGTTGTCGCAGCTTGGTTGCTCTGCGCAAATGGCTCAATCCCTGACCGGTTACGCGCTGCTCTGAAATCGTGGCGACTTCCAGTTGTCTGGCCGAGCCGAGCGTTCGCAGCCCATGGTCGGAAATGCCTGTTTGGACCAGTCTCAGTTCAGTCAGCTGGTTTGCATTTCTCAGATTCGATAGGCTGTTGTTCGATAGCCGCATGCGTTCCATGCGGAGTATGCGAAGTTGGGGCAACCTGCCGACCGATAGGAGTGCCGAGCCAGTCAGGTTGGTTGGCGGATTGACAATCTCGATTGACGAGAGTTCCGGCAAGCGTGCTAGCAACTCAATGCCTGGGGCGCCGCCGGTGTAGCGTGAGCCGATCACGACGCCAGTGGGGCTTGCCTGCATGCCCATCTGGTTCAGCGTTCTCAAATGATGCTGGAGAAACAGCCGGTTAAATCCCTCTCGGCGATTCTGGATGGCTGTTTGCGCCCACCCGGTCGATGCGAAACAAGTTGCCATTACCAAGCATGCCGAGATCCAGGTTTTCATCGCGCGTTCTCCGTTCAAAACCTCGAGCCAAAACTGTGTAAGATCGCATTCTATTGCATTATACCGTTTGGTGGCGATCAAGGGCCAGATCAGCCCAGGAGAACTCAGGAGGATTGCAAAGTCGCCGATTCCACCAAAGCAGGGGGCGGGGGGCG
>JANQPJ010000382.1 GCA_028289525.1 Pirellulales bacterium | reverse complement strand
TGCTAAAGCAAGTTGCTTTTTACCGTAGCGGACGTGACCTAGTTTTCGCCGAGGTTTTCCGACGAAACACCGGTACGCATTTTGGTAATTTGCTCTAGAGTGCGCGTGATTTCTGATTCACCTCTAGCCGCGACGCAACGCATCGCTGGCCAAACACCAGCATGAGTTGCTGTTGTTTGATCGAAACCAGTGGGTTATCAAAGCGTCTTCGTTTTGCAAGCCACGTGGGATGGATCTCCACGGGTCTTCCAGTGTCGATCGAGGGTTTCAAACTCATCGGCGATTTCACCAGGACTTTCACTCGGGCCGAGGAAGAGGGCTCCCCCGGTCTTGAGGCCGAAATGAAACAGCGAGAGAACTTTCTTCTGCGCGTGCGGCTGGAGGTAGATCAACAAGTTGCGGCAGCAGACCAGATCGAGCTTCGTGAACGGCGCGTCTTTGGTGACATTGTGCGGCGCGAAGACGATCATCTTGCGTAACTCAGGCAAGACGTGATACGCATCACCCTGCTTCGTGAAGTACCGCGTCAGGTGTGCCTCGGTGACTTCGGACACGGCTTCCTTGCTGTAGATGCCGGCGCTGCCGATGTCGAGGCTAGCACGATGGACGTCGGTGATGAAACACGGATTCTTGGGGAATGACCCACTGACAACCGTTCGCATGTTGTCAACCATCAAGGGGAACACTCAGCCTTTGAAAATCTGTAACATTTCAGCCGAGTGAATTAGCCCTCGAGGGCATGGGAGAAATCCGAAGCACGAAATCCGAAATTCGAAACAAATCAGAAGGACCAAAGCACGAATGCTCTAAACCGATGCGTTGCCAGGATGTTTTGGTTATTTCTGGTTTTGAATTTCGCGCTTTGTTTCGGATTTCGGATTTTCCCCTGCCCCTGCCGCACTCGGCTGAAGTGTTACGAAAATCTGTGTAAATCCGTGGCTAAAATGCTTTGGATACTCGTCGCCATCAAATCTTTGGAAAAAGGGAGGCCGTTACCGGATCGGTCGCGTACCTGAATCGCGCCTTCGCTGAAGTGTGGCGATAAGTCAGTAGGCATGAGGTTTTGCCACGTTCGAAACAAGTAAGCTGGGTTTCCCTGTTGTCTATGAGGTCTGTTTAGAAGCCGCTGACCAGAGATATCCACAGACCACCAGGAAACCACACAGAACAGCCATTAAGATCAGCGACGTGGCCGCTGATACACTTGGAGCAGATCCTTGAGCCAATTGAGACGCCAAGCGACCGACCGGCATGAGAAAACCAATCAATGCGATCCACCACGCGATACGTAATGTGGAATGACGATACGAATACCTTTGAGAAAGAACTCCCAAGACAAGGATGGGGAAGCCTGCCAGCGCCGGAATCAAAGCAGTTGGGCTAGGCGCGGTTTCTGAAGTGGTTGCTAACATGGCATACGTGCCGACGCCTAGAACGAGTAGCAATGTGCCAACCACGATCGTGGATGTAACCATTCTGTTCATTTCGGTTCTCCAAGTTGTAGGAAGGTCGGAGTTTTTCGGCGATGATGACATTCGAACTTGGGGGTTGCAAGCCTCTGGTTGCCCCCTAGCCGCGACGCGACGCGTCGCCGGGGCCCCACAAAAACAAATGACATCGTCTACTAGTTCTTAGCTTTTGTTTGATGGTCTGTTACACGCGCAGGCGTTGTTTCACACTACTTTCGTATTGTTCAGTGGTAAACGGTTACTTCATTCGGCTTTGGGATTGGTTGCCTCGCGGCTTACCCTCATTCTAGAAGCGGTTGGCCGCGCCGACTAATAGAATATTTCGTGCCAAACGATAGACTTGCCCTATTTTTGGCGAGAAGCTAATTCGTCGCGCACCGTACCCTGCCAGAGAGGCGCGTTGCTGCGATATGCCGCGCGGCCGATCAAATGCGCGGCCACCGGCGCCGTTAGGAACAGAAAGGCAATGGTTGCCAATACTCGAGTGGTCACGCGCAGATCGCCAAAGTGAATTGCCGTGGCGGCTAGCAGGCACCCAATTCCAAGCGTGGCGGCCTTGGTGGTGGCCGAAGCACGGCAGTAGAGGTCAGGCAGTCGAATAATGCCGACGCCTGCGAGAATCATGAACGCGGTTCCAAACACGGCAAGCAGCGAGGCTAGAACAGTGGTCATCATGTATTTCCTCGTTCAATGTATTGAGCGAATGCGACCGTGCTCAGAAATGAAACCAGCGCCAGCACTAGACCGACGTCCAAGAACGCTGGCTGGCCGGAGGCGACTGCATACGCGGCCAGAATCGCAATGCCAAGTGTCGCTAGCAGGTCAAAAGCGACGACGCGATCGGCCAGCGAAGGGCCCCTCGCCAAACGTACAAACGCGAGTATGACCGCTAGAAACAACAGTGGAAGCACGGTCGTTTGCATCAACCAGGGAATGGTCATGAAGATACCTCGTGAACAAAAACAGTTCGCAAGCATTTGTCACGAAAACATTTGTGAATAAAACGCTTCGTAAAAAGTTGTTAGGAAAACACTTCGTGAACGCGTTGCCCCAGGCCGTCGGTAATCTCGCGGCGGGCTGCCTCGACATCTCTGGCGTACATCGCATGAACGTAGAGCGTCTTTCCATCGGGTGAGACGTCGAGGATAAGTGAGCCTGGCGTTAGGGTGATGACATTTGCCAGCATGGTTGTCTCGGCGTCGGAAGTCGATTTGACCGGGATCGCCAGAATCGCCGGTTTCATTAAATGTCTGGGAGTCACAATGTCGACGGCGACGCGGAGTCCGGCGACCAACAGTTCCCGCAGGAACTGCAGAACAAACCGCACGACCTGTCCAACCTTGGCAAAATACACGGCTTGTCCCGTAGATCGACCGACAATCCACAGAACGCCGTATCCCAAAATGAACCCGGTCAACAGGTTCGACGCCGACATGACGCCGGTGACCGCTGCCCAGGTGATGGCCAGAAAGACGTTTAACAACAGCATGTCTTAGGTGTCTCCTAGAACGGCGTTGATGTATTGGTTCGGGTTGAGCAATTGTTCAGCGGTGGCATAGGCCAACAAAAAGAACGGTTCTGCGCCAACGCCAAGAATGATCGACATGGCCGCTAGCGCGAGCGATGGTAAGACCATCCAGCGAATTTCCCGCGCATCCAACTTATCAGGCACTGGTCGTTCGGCCGGTTTCTCCTTCCAGAAGGCCTCGCCCCAAATCTTGGTCATGGAATAGAGCGTAAGCAGTCCGACCGAGAACGCCACCACGATCAGTAGATAGTGTCCCGCTTCCATGCTGGCGCGAATCAGCGCAAACTTTGCCCAGAAGCCGGAAAGCGGCGGAATTCCGGCTAGCGAGAGGGCAGGCACCAGAAACAGGATGGTCAGCCACAGGCGTTCGCGATAGAGACCGCCGAGATGGCGCAACTCGTCGCTGCCAGTGAACCGTTGTGCGATTCCGGCGACCAGAAACAGACTTGTCTTGGCGAGAATGTTGTGGACCAGGTAGAAGACTGTGCCGGCTAGCGCAAGCGGTGTGAAGATCGCCAATCCCATAATCATGTAGCCGATCTGGCTGATGATGTGGAACGAGAGGATGCGGCGAAAGCCGGTTTGAGCGGCGGCGCCGAGCACGCCTGTCACCATGGTTGCCCCGGCGACTGCCAGAAAAACCGGTTGCACGTACGCGAAGTCGTAGGCGAACAGCAGGCTGAAGATCCGCAGCATGGCGTAAACGCCGACCTTGGTCAGCAGCCCGGCCATGACGGCCGAGATAGCCGCCGGCGGCGTGTGGTAAGAGGCAGGCAACCAGAAAAAAAGTGGAAACACGGCTGCCTTGATTCCAAATGCGATCAGCAGAATACCTCCGGCGACGCTGAGGACGCTACGGACGTCGGCGGAGCTTAAGCTGCGGGCGAGGTCGGCCATGTTCAACGTTCCAACGGTGCTGTAAAGAACGCCCACTGCCGCCAGGAACAAAGCTGATGAAATTAAGTTCAGCGTCACGTACTTGATCGCGCCTTCGAGCTGCGTCTTCTCGCCTCCCAACGCGACTAGCACAAACGACGCGATCAGCATGACCTCGAACCAGACATAAAGATTGAACAAATCGCCAGTGAGGAATGCCCCACAAACGCCCATCAGCAGCGCGTGCAAGAAGGCATGAAAGCCGAAGCTTTGCCGCCGGCGATCGATTCCAAAAAGAGCATAAACGGCAACAGCCAGACCGATCATGCCGACGATCGCAACCATGATTGAACTCAACAGGTCGGCGACCACTGTAATGCCGAACGGCGCTGGCCAGTTGCCTAATTGCACGGAAATGATCTCGCCTTGTGCGGCGGTGCTGAGCAACCGCAGGCCAGCGACCAAGATCGCTACGGCCCCAGTGACGCTCAAGACGCGCTGCAACGCAGGCTGTTTCCACAACAGCAGGCAGGCGGCCGCAGTGAACAGCGGTATCAGAATGGGCAGCAGTACGATGAGGTGCATCTAATAACTCTTTCGAATCGTCGTATGCTAGAGCAATTTCGGGTAATTCGTAGTCATGTTTCGTCGAAAAATTCCGGCCAAAACTAGGTCGCGCCCGCTATGGTGAGGAGCGATTCGTTCTAGGAACCGGTGTCCGTGGCCTTGAGTTGATCTAGGTCGTCTGTGCCGATCGTTTGATAAACACGTTTGAACAAGACAAGCGCAAACGCCTGAACGCCGAAGCCGATCACAATAGCAGTCAGAATCAGCGCCTGCGGCAATGGATCGGCATACGATTCCACCCGACCGGCGGTTTCGCCAGTCAACAATGGGGCCGAGCCCCGGGTTAGCCCGCCAACGGTGAATAGGAACAGATGCGCGGCGTGGCCGAGCAGCGCGAGACCAATGATCACCTTGACGAGGCTTCGCCGCAGGATCATGTAGAACCCGGCTGCATAAAGAGCGCCGACGGTTATGGCGAGCAACAGTTCCATCGCCTCACTCCTCTGCCAGTTCGAGAACAATCATCAAAACCATGCCGACAACGACTAGATAGACGCCGACGTCGAACACCAGCGGCGTGCCGAGTTTGCCAACCGCAGGCATTTCGAATGAAGTCCACAGTCCGGTCATGTATGGAGAGCCAGCCGTGACCGCTAGCAATCCGGCCCCCGCGGCGAACAGCAATCCAGTGCCCAGGAGCGTGCGTGGATGAAACCAAAGCATTTGCCGGGCACGCTCGACGCCCGAGGCGATTGCGAACAGCGCGAATGCCGCAGCAGCCGTCAGGCCGCCTACAAAACCTCCGCCTGGCTCATTGTGTCCGCGAATTAGGAGGAACACCGAGAACATCAGCAAGACGGGCAACAAGTACCGTGTGGCCGTTGAGAGCACTAGGGATGACATGATTCACCTGATATACGGCTTTGTCTCAGAACTACATCAAGCCTGTAAGTAGAGGGTATTTCAAAATCATGTTACCCATGTAAATACAAGGCGCGCGGCGCTAGCAAGGGTCGAGAGATACACAATTCACTCGCTTGCGCGTCGTGCTTGTATTGGTTTTGGAATACGCTCTAGACAAATTCCTGATGGTTTCTTTCAACTAGAGCAATTTCGGATAATTCGTAGTCATATTTCGTCCGAAAACCTCGGCGAAAACTAGGTGTCGTCCGCTACGGTAAAGAGCGACTCGCTCTAGGGGAACGTTCATACTGTTCAGCCTGCCTGCGTTCGCCGCTCTCTTCCGAATCGCTCGCATCGATGCGCAATCGCAGTAAGGCCAGAATACCGAGTGCAGCGATGGCCAACACGACGATCTCGCCGAGAGTATCCAACGCTCGGAAGTCGACGAGAATGACGTTGACCATGTTTCTGCCTTTGGCCGATTCGAGACTATGCTCGATAAAAAACGGCGTAACGCGGGAAGGCGTGTGGGCGAAGGTAGCGGCCAGCACCACGGCTGTCATCACCCCGCCTGCCGCCACTGCGAGCGCCGCATCGCGCAGACGGGCTATGCGGTTGCTAAAGATGGTAAATCTCGGTAAGCGATAAATCACAAAGACAAACAGGATTACCGTCAGGGTTTCGATTGCGAGTTGCGTCATCGCCAGATCAGGAGCCCCGAACATGACGAAGAGCATCGCGACGGAGAATCCAATCACGCCCAAGGCACAGACAGCCGCTAGCCGAGAGTCGGTGCTCACTGCCATCGCGGCAGCAGCGATAATCAGCAAGGGAATGCATACCTCGTACGGCCGAACTTCAAGCCAGGGGCCAGATTGAGGAATATCAATGTGGTCGACAAGTTCCCAGCCTACCAGTGCTGTGAAGGCGAGTAGGACAACTGAAAGATAGACAGGAAGACTGCCGTTTTGCAGCATTTTTGTTTGCCACGTCGCCGTGGAGCGAAGACCTTGCAGTGCGGTCGCGTAACCAGTCTCGGGGCCCCAGTGGTACAGCCAGCGTAAGCGTAGCTGCTGCGCGCGAAGTTTCGGCCACCTGGCAAAAGCGACATAGCCTGTAGCAAGTGTTGCTATGCTGAGAAGCAATGGCAGATTGAAACCGTGCCAGAGCTTAAGATAGACGTCATCGCCGGCATGCCCCGCCGCAGCCACCGCCGGAGCGACCAAGAACAGACCTGCTGTTTGCGGCCAAAGACCGATTGCCAGCCCGGCTATTCCGAGCAGCAGCGGTGGCATGGTGAGCCGCCAATGCGCCCGATGCGCCGACGCGCTTGCTTGGGAAGGCTGGCCGAAGAATGGACGCACTGCAACCAAGGCAGTCACGGCGACAAAGGACGTGTTGGCGAAAAACACGAGCACCAAGACCGGGACGACCCAAGTGGTCAGCTTGAGCGCCGACTCGTAGATCAGCTCTTTGGCTAGAAAACCGCCTGCCGGCGGGATGCCCGCCTGCGACAACCCCGCCAGAGCGGCTGCCACGGCTGCTAGCGGCATCATTCGAGCCAGACCACTCAGCTTGCGGACGTCGCGAGTTGCGGCGCAGTGATCAATTGTACCTGCCACGAGAAATAGAGCGCCTTTGTAACAAGCATGTCCGATCAGAAACACCATCGCGGCTTGGACCGCTGTCGGCGTACCCAGCCCGAGCAGCAGCATGAGCATTCCCAGAGCACTGACCGTGGAGAAAGCCAGAATGCGTTTCAGATCGGTTTGCTGTAGCGCAAGGAGGCCGCCTGTCAGCGCCGTCAACGAACCGTCCACGACACTCGAATCGTCCCAAATCGGCACACCGCTGAAGATAGGACTCAACCGGGCGACGAGGTAAACGCCGGCCTTGACCATGGTGGCCGAATGAAGAAAGGCGCTGACGGGCGTGGGCGCCGCCATCGCGTTGGGAAGCCAAAAATGGAACGGAAACTGGGCGCTTTTGGTGAATGCGCCTAGTAGAATCAAGACAATTGTCGGAATCAACCAGGGATGGTTTTGCAATGCCTGACGCTTGGTGATCAGCTCCGACAGTTCGTAGCTTCCGCCTGCGTGACCGAGCAGCAGGATTCCGGCCAATAAGGCCAGCCCGCCAATCCCGGTAACCAACAAGGCTTGCAGCGCTGCCTCTCGCGATTTTTGGCTTTCATGCTTGAAGCCGATCAACATGTACGATGAAACGCTTGTCAGTTCCCAGAAGACGAACAGGGTAATCAGATTGTCAGCCAGCACGACGCCCAACATCGCGCCCATGAACAAGATCAGCCAGGCGTAAAGCCGGTGTCGGTCGGGGTGATCGCCAAAATATGCCGGAGCGTACACCAGCACCAGTGCCCCGATGCCGCAGATCAAAAGGCCAAAGAGCAAGCTCAAGCCATCCAGTTGAAAACTCAGCTGGACGCCCAGGCTCGGCACCCACGGTAGCTGAAGAGAGGGCGCGTTGCCGGCTGCTACCGTGGCCGCAAATGATGCCAGGGCGATTCCAATCCCGAGCGGCACTAGCGGCAACATCCGTTCGGCGGCCTGCGTGGCTTGGTCTTGCGTTCGATGGGTATCGTGATCGTTTGACATGAGACGTACATTTCGCAACGCGGTGAACCATGCTTTCGATGCACGTCACATTTTACCCAAATTCAGTAGTTCCAAATTTCCGATGTTGATCGGTAGCAGCGGTCGGTGACCGCTCGCGAAACAGACTCGACTGAGCCACTGTAGCCGATCAGAACGCGGCGGATGGGCCGATAGACCTGAGAGACGGCAACAATGGGCCGCGCGCCACTGTGGATCATGCGTTCCAGCAGTTCGGTCGAGCTGTCGTCCTCGAAGTAGTATTCGAACACACTCCTCAGGCCAAACACCGTGATGTCGTAGTATCGCGAATGGGTGAGCATGTGTAGAAAAGCGTCGCCCTGCTCGTGCTCCAGGCGGAACTTGACGCCAGCGGACTCGCACTGTTCGACGAACTGTGCCGTTGCCTTGGCGACGCGCTGCTCAGTAACCTGTGCCTTTCGCTCACGCAGTTTCTTGGCCAGGCCGCCACCACCGGCAGGCACCGCTTCTCCACCTGACAGGCGAGATGGGTCGACAATCGTTACGCCTGTGATTGCGGCATCGTGTAGCGTGGCAAGTTCCACGCCACGGCGGATCGCTACGGGCGTATAATCGGTTCCGGCCAGTCCGACAAGGATTCGTTTGAGCATCGGCTTCATCCTATTTCTTTTAGAGGCCTAGTCTTCGCTTGACTCCTCAGGAGAACTGCAAAGTCCAGAAAACGACTACAAGCACGACGCGAGGGGCGAGTGAAATTTAAGGTTCAGTCGTTCCAAAAACCAGGGCTTGAAAAACGGGTTGTTTTCTGGAAATCGGTAAAACCACTTGTTTCGCGAGCGGTCACCGACCGCTGCTACTGAC
>JANQPJ010000380.1 GCA_028289525.1 Pirellulales bacterium | reverse complement strand
AGCTGGACAGCGCCACTTTTGAGTGCAATACAAGCCCGACGCGCAAGCGAGGGAATACGTTACGTCTAAATTCCCTCGCTTGCGCGTCGGGCTTGTATTTCGGAGAATTCACAACAAAGTGGCGCTGTCCAGCTAGACTTTGTCTCAAAACCGTTTGAACGAAAAATACAAGCACGAAGCGCCAGCGAGTGAGCGTTGCGAGTTGACCATGGAATTCAGTATCAGTCGTTCCAAAAATGAGAATCCAGAAATCACTGTTTTTCAGAGAGAAGGATAAAAACAGGTGTTTCGCGCTTCGTGCTTGCATTTTTCATTTTGCGAGGCCCCGGCGACGCGTCGCGTCGCGGCTAGAGGGCAAATAGAAGCTTGCAGTCCCCAAATGCGGATGCCATCGGACTATTCACCCCGTCTTCGCATGGCCATCAGAATCGCTCCGCGCCAACCTTGGTCTTCGCTCACGCTCCACACGATTTCGCAGTTGCCCATCTGTGACTCGAAGCAGCGTTGGGAGTTCACTTCGCCATAGACGCGCCGGACGACCCCGATAAACCAATCCTTGGCGCCGCCGGACATCTCGGTTAGTCCACCGCCGATGATGTACTGGTTGGGATGCAAAATCGGCGAGATGCTGGCAAACAAGGCTCCGATCATGATCGCCCAATCTTCGAGCAGCCAACGGCAAAAAGCGTCGCCGTCGCGATCGGCAAACGTGCGGACCTCGTAGGCTGCCCGTTTCGGCCCTTCCTCACACAATTCGGTCAGTCGGGCTACGACTTCGGGATGGATGCGTTGGCCCTGGGCGTCCAGATCACGCCCAATCGTCTTTTGGCCTGAAGTGGAAAGAGCCCATTGGATGCGGCGCGTCAGGCCGTTGAGCGCGCAACGCGTTTCACAGCACTGTCGGGCACCGCAGCCACAAACGGCCTCGGTGTCGTCGGCAAACCGATAGGCATACGGCTCTGGCACCGCTGGCTTCACGTGGCCTAATTCGCCTGCCTGACCAAGCCCATAGAACACGCTGCCGTTGTGCAACACACAGCCGCCGAGCCCGGTGCCAGTGGTCACAAACACACTGGTTCGTTCGCCAGACGCTGGTCCATGCCGCACGAAGTCGTCGTCTTGCCCAGCGGCGTTGGCGTCGTTACAGGCAAACACCGGAATCTCGCGTCCAGCGGTTTTTTGGAGGGCGCTGGCCAGATGTTCGCCAAAAGGGACTTGCCACAACGCTTTGGTCTCTGGGCTGCCAAGGTTGGTCGCCTCGACAATCGTGCCGGTCGGCGAACAGGGACAAGGCACGGTCACCGAGACATCGGCCACCGCTGGCCAACTTAAACCGAGTTCGGTCAACACCGCGCCGATCCCATCGAGCATCTGCCCAATCGTTTGGTCCGGGCCATCGTGAGCCAAACTAGGCCGTTTGACCAACTTGGGCAGCAGAAGCTCGGTGGCATCAAGGCCCGTGGCTCCAAATTTGATATCGTTGCCGCCCATGTCGACGCCAATGCGAATTTGGGAGGCGGTTCCATCTGATTGCATAACTTGGCTCGACCGACGTATGGATTTCTGATTTGGGATTTAGGATTTGGGATTTGACGCGCTCGCGCGTACGAACCATCACAAATTGCAAAACAAAACAGAAAATAAGTCACGCGTTGTAAACGATGTGCTTTTACCCCCTAGCCGCGACGAGACTTCGTCGCCGGGGCGCCAGAGAAGAATTTGTCGCTCCGGCGACGCATTGCGTCGCGGCTAGGGTCGCGAGCACAGCGCTTACAACTCAGCATTCTAGACGGTTTTCCGGTGGCCTGAAACCCGATTTAACCTTTGTCCCTAAGCGGAGAGCTTAGGGACGAAATTTGCAAACAGCAGGACGAATAGAAAACGCCGGACTTTTGTTTCCCACTAGCCGCGACGTGTCGCTTATTGCTCAGCGACGATTCGCCAGCTCGAAATCGAGCGAATCGGTCGGCTCAAAGATGGTGGCCGACAGGGGCGTTGTTTCCCGGTTGCCAAAAATCTCTGGCACGACCGGTCGTGATGGGCTCTCTGCGGCGAGCTTGCTCCAATCGAAGTTCACCTCGTCGGCGAGGCTTTTTGGTCCCCCGCCAGGCAAATTCATTGTAACCTGATAGATGGTGACTCGATGCTCGCCGGGCATGGCCCCATCGCCCGACTCAAACGTTCGCAGCACGTAACGCCCCTCGGCATCGGTCAGGCCAAACGCCACACGCCGGCCATCGAGCGGATGAAACGTTACCCGACATTCGGCTGCCGGTTGGCCGGCCAAAGTGACTCGGCCTGCAACAGCCACGGTTTCTGGCCGATTCGAACCACAGCCAGCGAAGGCTGTCAAAATCACCCATGCTAGGCTTGAATTTTTCATTGGTCCTGTTTTGTGTGATGAATTGAAAGTCTGAATCGCAGGGTTGCCGGTAGCGAAAGGGGGACTGGCTCCATCGCCGAGCCAAGTTGGTCTTGTATTTACTGGGTTGCGTCGATGGTGCCTGTCCCCCTTTCGCGGCGACCTGACAGCGCAGCGTAAAAAGGGGGACAGGCACGGCCGAACTACGTATGGCTCTTGGATGGAAGTCCTTTGAGCGGCCGAGCCAGCCCCCTTTTTACGCCGACCTAGCGCTGTAGTGCTATCGCGCCAAGAGAGCGATCGTCAATTAAAAGTGGCCGCATCGACATCGTCGCCATCGGCAACGGTCGAGAGCGATTGATAGACAGTCAGGTTGATCGTTTCGGCCAGCATCGAGACATGGCCGTCGACAAAGACGAATTGTGCGCCGCCAGGGTGCTCGCTACTAAAGGGGACTTCGTCGGTTTCGGAGTGGGCGATTGGCACCAGGTTGCTGTTGATTGGCCAACGGGTCATGCGGCTGCTGCGACGGAGACTCATGCGGCGAAAGCCGCAGGGTTTTAGGCAATCGCCGCCAAAATACCAGCCAACAGGGCTGCCGCTGGACGTGTTGTTGCCTGGAACCAGGCCATACCGTTCAGCGTGAACGCTCTCCCCGACGGCTAAGGTTTGGGAGGCACCATCGGTTAAGTAAGCGGCTGGCAGCCAGCGATTGATAATCATCAAGCCGTCCTGAGCAGCTCTACCGGTACCGCCTCCAGGAACGGTGCTTGACGCGACCGTCTTGCCACCACGTACGCCAAAGTAGTCGCGGCGATTCGTATGAGACCAGGTAGCCGAGGGGCACTGGTAGACTGAGATCTGGGTTTTCGCTGCAGGGTAGTTCGATTCCTCATGGGATGGGGCCGACCAGCCAGACAGGACAGTCCTGTCAAAGGTGTCATACAGATTTTGATTTTCGAGATAGGGCAGCAGGATGACCCAGACCGGAGTTCCTCGGCAACCCGAGCCAAGACATTGCGAAGGCCTTACGATCGAGTCGCTGGCCGGATAGGCTTCTTCCATCTGCTCATATTGCAAGATCGCCAGGCCGATTTGTTTAAGATGGTTCGCACACTCCAATCGTCGGGCCACCTCGCGGGCACTCTGCACGGCCGGCAACAGCAGCGCCACCAGAATGCCGATGATGGCGATTACCGTCAGGAGTTCGACCAAGGTAAAGCCTTGAGATTTGTTTGATTGCATGGAAGGAGTTGTTGGTTTTTAGTGATTGGTTGTTGGTGAGTGGTGAGTGGTAGTTGGTGAGTGGTGGTCCGCGTTAGCGCGTGCCCTCGACCCTCCACCCTAAACCCTCCACCGCTTGTAGCGGGTGGTACGCGCTTGCGCGTTGCTTGGTCCTTGGAAATTGGATATTCCTTATTGGATATTGGGTGTTCTTCTTTTGACGCAAAGGGAATGTCCAATATCCAACAAGGAACGCCCAACGATCCAAGTAATTCAAAACGCGCGAGCGCGTCTCCCTCGACCCTCCACCCTAAACCCTAAACCGCTTTTTCTCTCGTTCCCAAGCTCTGCTTGGGAACGCTCACTGTGGAAGCTCTGCTTCCCCTAAGTTGACAGCATGTTCAGGACGTTCCCAAGCAGAGCTTGGGAACGAGAGTTCAAAATCCGAAATCCGAATTTCGAAATCCGAAACAAATTCAAAATCCGAAATCCAAAGGTTCAAAACACTAAATGACGAGTTGTAAGCGAGATGTGCTCGTGATCCCTAGCCGCGACGA
>JANQPJ010000163.1 GCA_028289525.1 Pirellulales bacterium | reverse complement strand
GTGGCATGCATCACGATCCGCTGCTCTCGACACGTAAGACCGCCGTCATGAATTGGGGGCGCGGTTGGGTCGTGCTTTGCGTTTCGCGAGGATCGCGACTTCTGTTTGCCGATCCTGGTTAACGCGTAGTTAATTGTATACACAAAAGACACTATTTAACGATCATGTTGCATATAACCGGAGAGCTGGCCGTGGCCATGTCGCAGGTGCGGTGTCCACACGCGAAAACCAGATGTTTTCACGCCGTCGCCGACAGTGCCTACGGCGGCCAAAGCGTGTTGAAACACCTGCCAGCGAATTGCCCTCTCACCAGCCGGCGGCATCTGGACGCGCGGATTTACGAACCGCCTCCCGAACGCAAGCCAGGCACCATGGCCGGCCACGCAAACGGGGTCCTCGCCTGCCCACGCCGCGGCAGATGCTGAGTGAAAGGTGTGATCGGCTCGAATTGGATCTCTACGGTCGCCGCGATCGTGTGCGGTTGAGCGATCGTCAGGCCCGTTGGCACTGCGCGCTCGATCGGTCGCTGCGAATTGTCGCGGTCGAACCGCTGACTGGCGGACGGAAGTCGCAGGCGTTTTACTCGACCCACGCGGAGGCGACTGCCGAGCAAGTGCTGGCCTGGTACGCCCGACGGTGGTCGATCGAACAGACGTTCCAAGAGACCAAAAGCCATCTCGGTTTCGAGCAGCCGCAAGGTTGGAGCCGGAAAGCAGTCGAGCGGACCGCGCCAACCGCCATGCTGTTGTACAGCCTGATCATCTCGTGGTTCGCCGCCGAAGGGCATCGCCATTGGCACCTCCCAGAACGCCCTTGGTATCGCTCCAAACGCCGCGCTGCCTTCGTGGACATGCTCGATACGCTCCGCAGCGAATCGCTGAGAGTCCAGGTTTTGACCCTGGGCCTCTCCGGACCCAGGAGCCGAAAAATCAAACAAACTCTACAACAGGTTGCCTCACTCGCCGCCTAAATCCGCGAAAGTCGAACTTAGAACCTGGGGACAAAACATCTCAGCATCCGCGAATTTGGCGTTCGTCGGCCGTGAAACGCCGACGAACGAAACAAACGGGAGGTTTTGTCTGTTGGCTTTAAGAGTGTCTAATTGCCGATTCGTTCTCAAGCCATAAAAGAGCTGTTTGAGTAAGGCAATTCGACAGACAGTGATTCAGCGGGCATAATCTGCCTGGGTCATCAACCAATTGCAGGAGTTTTGCCATGTTTGGTCACGTGTTTTTTATGAATCGTGCCGCTTCGGTATTACTCACCGTCCTCATAGTTTTGGGGACCTCCGCTTCAGGGGCAGCTTCAGAGCCCGATTCGCTGGAATTGTTTGATACGCGGATCATGCCCATCTTTCGGTCGGCGGAGCCGTCTAGCTGCGTGCAGTGCCATCTCTCCTCGGTCGATTTGAAGAATTACATTTTGCCGTCGAGTGACGCAACATTCGTTTCGCTACGAGACCAAGGCTTGATCGACCTCAACTCTCCTCAAGACTCGAGGATTCTCAATCTCATCCGTATGGGAGACAAAGATCTCGACGAGGCAGCCAGGTTGATTCACGAAAAAATGCGAACGGCCGAACTGGAAGCGTTTTCTACGTGGATCGCGGCCTGCTGCCAGAGTCCCCGTATGCGCGCGCTGCCGTCTTCTACGGTCCTCGCCAGGCCGGAGGTCCCGGACGAAGTCATTCGGCATGCGCGGAAGAGTCGCGTAGTCGACTCATTTGTCCGCAACGTGTGGTCGCAACGAATGCGATGTTTCCCTTGCCACGCGCCGCATGAGATCGACGAATCAAATCCTCGGCAGCAGGCGGCCGTCAAGACGTATCAGGAATTAACCAAACGATATGATGTACGGATGCTGGAGCGTCTGGAAATCTTCCGCGAAACGCCCGAAGAGACGCTGGCTTACTTGATCGAGTCGAGCAAGTCGACGCCGGAGGATCGGCTGCCGTTGATTGATCTTAAAGATCCGGCGAATAGCCTACTGATCCAAAAGCCGATGTCGAAGCTGCCGCCCAAACGGGACGAAGGGACGTTTGAGGAGCCGAGCTATCGTTTTCCGCTAACGCACATGGGCGGACTGAAACTGCATCCCCACGATCAAACTTACAAGTCATGGGTGGCTTGGATCCAAGACTACGCGAAGGTGACCCAAGGTGCATATCAGTCGACAGAAGAACTGCCGGTCGACAATTGGTATCCGTCACAGCTTGTGCTGCGCATCAAGGGGGCGCCAGCGGCATGGCCCGTTGGAGGTGTAGTGCAGCTATTTGTGCATGAGCGTGATGACGCGGAGCAACGTTGGCACGACGATCCGGTAGCCTTTACGCAAGGAACGGTCACACCACGGCGAATGGTCAATGGTGCCTTGTTTCTACTTGGCATGGACGAATCGCGAGTTGAAAGGTGGGGTGATACGGCGGAACTTCCTCGGGGACGTTTTCTCGTCAAAGCATTCGTCGACACCAAAGGCAAGGTCGAGCACGATCCTACTGTGATTCTCGATGTCGATGATTTTTACGGCGAGGCGGAGATTCCGAAGGCCCGCTGGCGAGAAGGCTTTCGGCATGCCGAGATCGTGTCCGGTACGGAATTGAAGAAGCCGCAAGTCGCGACTCCATGACCTTCGCGAATTCACGGCTGTTCGCGCTTGTGAATCGTGATTGCGAAGCGGTTCGATCTTGGGACAATCACGAAAGTTCTGCGCTTCCGTTCCAATGCCGGTCGTGCAGCCCAAGATTCATTTTCAGCTCCTTGTACGCACAAAAAACGACTGGCACGACAAACAGCGTCAGTAGTTCCATGACCATGCCCCCAAACACGGGCCAGGCCATCGCCTTGGCCACATCGGCGCCTCGTCCGCTTGACGCCAACACGGGAATCAACGCGATCAGCGTGGTGAAAGTGGTCATCAGACAAGGGCGAATTCGTCGCAAGCCGGCTTCGACTGTAGCGTCACGAATGTCTTCCACTCGCGATAGACGCCGCCGCAAATAGACCTGATCGAGGTAAGTGCCGATGACAACACCATCATCGACGGCGATCCCAAACAGCGCGATGAAGCCGATCCACACGGCGGTGTTCATGTCGATTCCGTTGACCGCCAGCAGAATCATCCCGCCGGCGAACGCGACAGGTATGCCGGCAAACACCGCCAACGTGATTGGCAAGTGGCGGAATTGGAGATAGATAATGAACAAATTGGTGGCAATCACCAGCGGCACGACCCACATTAGCCGCCGATTGGCTTCGATCTGGTTTTGAAACGACCCGACGGTCTTCCATGCATAGCCGGGCGGCAGGTCGAGTCTGCCGTCCGCTTGCGCGGCTCGCAACGTTTCTTCGATCGCCCGGACGGTTTCGAGATCGCCTGTGACTCCCGCAGGAGCAAAGGCGACGTGTGCTACAAGGCGGGCGTCCTCGCTACTAATCATGCCCGGTCCCCAGGTGGTTTTCATATCGGCCAGCAGCTTTAGTGGGATAACTTCTCCGGAATGGGTGACGACCGGCAGGCGGGCCAACTCGTCGATCCGTTCGCGGAGATTGCGCTGGTAGCGGACGCGGATCGGGTAACGCTCGCGCCCTTCCACCGTCTTGGTAACGTTCATGCCGCCCAGGGCCGTCTCGATGATCTGGTTCACCATCATCGTCGACATTCCATAACGGGCAGCCGTTTCGCGATTCACGCCGAACTCCATATAGGGCTTCCCCAGCACAATGTCGGGATTAACGGTGCCGGCCTTAATGTAGGGGCTCTGCTTCAATTCTTCCGCTACGGCGAGCGATGCCTCGGCCAGCCCTCGCTGGCTGTCGCCAAAGATACGCACCGCCATCGATGCCTTGATGCCGCTTTGCAGCATGACAGCCCGGCCCTCAATCGGCTGCAACGGTGAGGCGGGGGTGACACCCGGCAGCGTGGCCACTGCGTTGATTTGCTCCCAAATGTCTTGTGCTGTCGTGCCCTCGCGCCACTGTTCTTGGGGCTTGAGCATGACATACGTTTCAATCATTGCCGTCGGTGCGGGGTCGAGGGCGGATTCGACGCGGCCAATTTTGCCGAGCACGTTTTTGACCTCGGGAATCTGCTCAATGAGCGCATCCTGCGTTTGCAGAACCTCCATCGCCTGCGTGAAACTCGCCGCTGCGTACAATGTCGGCATGTAGAACCAACTCCCCTCGTCAAGAGCGATCCAATCGTCGGACTCCAGCCCAGTGAAGCTATGCTTCAGTGAGACGTATCCCGGCAGTTCATTGAAGTCGGCCCCCAGCAGGCGGCCCATGCGTTCAACGGGCTGCAACACTGCCGGCAGGCCGACCCACGCGCCAATGCCCAACAGAATTACAAACGCCGGGAGACACAGAAACGCCAACTTATGCTGTAGAAAAAATCTGAGCGTCGGTTCGTACAAGTCGTGCACCAGTCGGCTGACGGGGTTGCGGTCGGCCGACCGTAGTTTTTCGTCAAACATCCGAAACGCAATCAGCCAAGCTCCCACGAAGGAAATGCCCGTGAGCGCCAGTTTGTTGAAGGGGAAGTAAGGCGCTGCGCGATTCCCCCACAGGACGAAGCACGTCGTAGAGACCAACAGACCGAAAACCGCAGCTGCCGTCACTTTGAAGGGCAGCCTTCTCTGGCTTGATGACAGCAGCAAGCGGCTGAGCGTGGGAACTAAGGTAATGGCCACGACCAAGGCGGCAACCAAGGAAAAGGTCTTGGTCCATGCCAGCGGCGCGAAGAGCCTGTAGTCGCGGCCGGTGAGCAGGAATACGGGCAGAAAACTGACGACGGTTGTCGTCACCGCAGTGACTACCGCCGGTGCGACTTCGCTGGCGGCACGATTGATTACATGCAGCCGTTCGGTTTCGCCGCCTGTGTGTCCATCCCGCTCCCACTGAGCGACATGATCGTAGATGTTTTCGGAGACGATGATCCCCATATCGACCATCGTGCCAATCGCGATGGCGATGCCGGCCAAGGACATAATGTTCGCGTCCACGCCAAACTGCCGCATGGCGATGAAGGCCATCAGCACCGCGACCGGGAGCGTGGCAGCCACCACCAGGCTCGCCCGGACGTGCAGCAGAAAGAGGAGAATCACCACGGCGGTGATCAGTACCTCCTGGATCAAGGCGTTGGTCAAGGTGTCGATGGTTTCGTCGATTAGTCCGGTGCGGTCGTAGATGGCGCGGATTTTGACGCCCTGTAAGCTAGGTTCCAGTTGGGCGATCTTGGCGTGAACTCGTTGGATCACGGTCCGTGGGTTTTCCCCATGCCGCATCACCACCACGCCCCCCACGGCTTCCACGCCATTCAGGTCGATCGCCCCGCGTCGAAAGTCGGGCCCCAATTGCACACGGCCCAAATCGCGGACTCGCACGGGAATCCCCTCACGGGCCAGCACTACCGTGTTTTCGATATCTTCAACCGCTTGCGTTACGTCGCCGTCGCCACCGATGAAACCTCGCCCCCGGATGATGAACTCCATGCCGGTTGATTCGACCGTCTTGGCTCCCACGTCGACGTTGGAGTTTTTGACTGCATCGACCAAACGATCGAGCGGAATCTCATGGAAGCGGAGTTTGTCGGGATCGACCTCAATCTGATACTGCCGCACATGTCCGCCGACACTGGCGACTTCGCTGACGCCGGAAACCGCTTCAAGTTCGAACTTGACGACGAAGTCTTGCAAGCTGCGGAGCTCCGCCAGATCGAGGCCAGGCGGCGGCTCCAAAGTATAGTAGAGGATCTGGCCCAACGCGGTCGCATCCGGCCCCAGGGTCGGCACCACACCCTCGGGAAGGCCAACAGCGGCGGTCCCGAGTTGTTCGCTGACGCGCGACCGGGCCCAGTAGAAGTCGGTCGAGTCCGAAAACGTCACCTGTACAAAGCTGTACCCGAACAGGCTCTTGCCCCGGACACTCTCGGCCCCTGGCACGCCCAGCAGAGCGACTGACAGTGGGTACGTGATCTGATCCTCAACATCCTGCGGCGAACGCCCCGGCCAAGCTGTGAAGACGATCACCTGGTTTTCGCCGATGTCGGGAATCGCGTCGATGGGAACGCGTTGTGCGCAATACCATCCATATGCGACAAGCACGGTCGTCAACAACAGAATAATGAGGCGTTCGCGGACGCAAAAAGCGATGATGCCACTTATCATCGTTCCACCTCGGCTTCTTTTGCCGGTTCACGGGAGTGATCCTCGTGCAGTTCCTGATTGCCGTTTGGCTGGGAACTCCCACGCGGCGGAAATTCGTGCACACGATCGCCACAATGAGACATCTCGCTGCCCCAGTAGGGGTTGAACAACTCCCTGGTCGGTTGTAGCCAGTCTCCGGCGCCTCCTTTGACCATTGGGCAAAACATATGGTGAAACGACTTGACCGCCGATTCGCCCCGGACCAAGGTGGCCAACTCGACGATCGCATGGCTGAGGGGACGGAACGCCTCGTGGCGGGCTTTCTTGAGTTCCAAGTGGTGCAGGTGTTCGCTGTGACGGGCGACTTTTTCCAGTTGTGCGGTAGCACCGCGTGGAAGCCGGGACTGCGCTATCAGCGAGGAAGCCAACTGGTGCAACGCCGTCGCATCCTCAGCAGTAGGCTTTTTGTCCGCAGCGAGTGTTTGCTGAATCCGAAAGTAGGCCCCAAACAAAGATTCAAGTTGCTCGCCAGTTTCTCCCGTCACGGTTACAATCTGGACCTTGTCGAATTCCAGCGGGATGTTGCGTTGCTTTTCCGAGGGCAGCGCGCGCGTGGGGTCAATAAGACTAGGCTTGCCAGCGAGTTGCATCTGCGAATCGATCAGGAAGTTTCCGGCAGTGGCAACCTGTTCTCCTTCCTTTAATCCGTCGAGAATGACGACCTGGTCGCGTAGGATCGGCCCAATCGTCACGGAGCGAAGTTCAAAACGCCCCGGCTCGTGTTCGACGTACACCACGCTGTGGTTGCCCGCCATCAGCAATGCCGACCGTGGGACGTGCAGCGAGGCGGGCCGTTCGACGGGCGCGTCGGCGTAGCCGTAGTGGGAGGTGGGTACTAGTTCCATGCCGCAGATCGGGCACTTTCCCGGTTCGTCGCGGATGATCTGTGGGTGCATGGGGCTGATCCAACGTCCGGACAACTCGGCGTCGTAAACCTCACCTTGTTGTCCGATGGGGACAAAGATTGTGGCGTTCGCGTAATCGCCAGGACGTAGGCGGCGGTCTTCGTTTAGGAATTCGACCCGCACGCCCACGGTACGGTTCTTCCGTTCCACCTTCGGGTCGATGAACGCCACTCGGCCGGCCAACTGCTCTCCGGGGAGGGAAGGCAGCATCGCCTCGACTTGCTGTCCGAAGCGAATTTTGGCCGCGTCCTCCGGATAAAGCTCGAGCATTAGCCAAACGGTCGACAGGTCGGCGACGCGATAGATTGGTTCGCCCGCCTTGACGTACTTGCCCTCGACGGCGAGTTTCTCAATCACCGTGCCGCCAATGGGGGTATAAATGGTCAGCCGCGATTTGGGCTCGCCGCTGGTTTCCAGCTTTTTGATTTGCGAGTCCTGCATACCGAGTTCAACAAGCTTTTGCCGAGAGGTTTGCAGCAGCTTTTTTTGGGTGCGGCGCACGACCTCCAGAGCGGACAATGATGTCGTCTCCACTGCCTTGCGGCTCTCGATGTACTCGACTTGCGCGGCGAAAAGCTCCGGGCTATAAGCGACGGCGAGGTGGTCCCCTTTCGCAACATCGACTCCGGTGTAGTCTGCGTACAATCGCTCGAGGCGTCCATCCACATAGGAAGCAATCGTCGCCATGCGGCTTTCGTCGATGGCGATTTCACCAATCGTCTGAATCGTCGCCATCATGGGCTCTCGGCGAACTGCGGACGTTTCGATGTTGGCTAGCCGTCGTTGGGCGGGCTGAATATGTAGGGAAAACTCGTCGAGGTCGGCCCCGTCGCCGTCTGTGGCGGGTTCCAATTTCATGCCGCAGATGGGACATCGCCCCGGTCCGGTCTGACGAATCTGAGGGTGCATCGGGCAGATGTGTTTTTGTCCGGCTTCTTCGCTGGTGGCCGTGTTGGAAACGCCGCCGGTGGCGGCAATCCAACCGATTCGCTGGGCAACACCGACAGCGACTATCAGAAGCAATCCCCCTGCCACGAAGAGCACAGGCGCCAGCAGTTTCGACAGCCACCATCGTAATGTCTTCTTCATCGGCGTTGTGGCAGGCTGCCCTGGTTCACCATCGTGGCATTCGGTCGCCGGTGATTTGGGTTGGGACATGGGGCGTCTCCCTTCCGGAAGAAGATCTATTGGAGGAGAGCAACCAACGTGGGAGCAGTCGCAAGGACGTGGAATCGTGCCAAGGCAACTGTTCCAACGCCAGCCACTCACGTTTTGCTCTGCCATCGCGACGAAAATTACGCCGCAGGGCGGTTGTCCACACAAGAATTGACGGAAGACGAATCATACGGTAACGCCACTGCCATCTTTGCTGCAGCAGCGCGCACCGCGACCATCGGAATGATTAGGTTCGCCAGATGCAGAAGAGGATCTGTGGGGAGGGCGAGGAAGATCGCCGCGAGAGGCAGGCATCGCCCATGCGAGAATTCAGCGGACAGCCGTAGGCCAGGCCGCCAGCGACGTGCAGGACCATAGCTGGCTGCGAAAAGACGTCCTTTCCAAGATTTTCTTGGCTTGCTGGAGTGAACGGTTGTTGTTGAGGTTCGCCGCAGCCGCAACCACATTTTGGAAATGACCCATGTAGCAGCGCTTGCTTACACTGCCGCACATCGATTTCTCGGCAGGAATGGTTGGCACTACAGCACCGCTTGGTGCCAACAGTAGTTGCCATGTGAAAAACGACCGCGCTATTGGCGGAAATGGAATCCCACTTCGTGCAGTGACACGCTGCCGGCATTGGCAGGGCGCATTGCGCGCACATTACAACTGCTAAAGTTAGCAAAGTAACGTTCTTTCCTACTTCCGAAATGAACATCGGATCGGCGTCTCAGAAAAGCACGGCCACACCCATCTAGATAATTCTATATGCCATCTTTGCGTCTGAACACAGCCACGTGATGCCATCTCTTCCCTGCGAACGAACGACGATTCAGGAAACAAACGGTGTCTAAAGCGCAAGCTCCCCTGTAGAAGGAACTTCCAACTCCACTCCCGTTGCCTGGCACAGCCGAGCCAATGCGGTCGCGAGCCGGCCCCTCGCCTGGTGGTAACCGAGTTCCAAATCCAGCACCGTGCGAAAGTCGCGGATAGTGCGGTCGAACTCGACGCTCCCGTCGGCATAAGACTCTTGGTCTACTTGCAACGTCCGTTGTGCCTCGGGAATAATCGTATCGCGGTATAGCCGTGCCGTTTCACTGGCAGCCTGCGCCTGTTCCCAGAGATCCGACACCAGCGAATCGTATGCTTGCATCGCCTCTTGGATTGACGCCTGGGCTGCCGCGTGCTTCCAGTTTGCCTCACGATGCATCGCTTCATATTTGCCGCGCCATAGCGGGATTGTAACGTGCCCGCCGACGGACCACGCATCTTCGCCAATTACCACAATGGTCGAAGCAGGTCGATTGTCGTCGATCGCAAACCAGCTCGCGTTGAACGTGATATCGGGCCGGCGATTCAACCGGGCGACCTCGACACCCCACTGCGCGGCTTCGGCGCGGATCCTGGCGCTCGCGATCGCCGGTTGGTTTTCCAAGGCGAGCTGCCGCAGCATCTCGTGGGACCAGTTGGGCAACGAAACGTCGAGTTGCCGAGGCACCTGAATCGGAATGTCGGCACGGCGTCCGGCCAGGCGGTTGAGTTCCGCCCGGTTCGACGCCAGTTGCTGTTTCAACTTTAGGAGCCGCTCTTCCAATCTGCTGTACTCTACGATCCCCATCTGTACGTCGCTGGCCGACCCGCGTCCCAGGGGCAATATGGAAATCGCTGTGTCGATCAACAATTTCAACGCCCGCTGGTTGGCCAGGGCCGTTTCGATCTGCTTGCTTAGCACGTAACGCCGATACCAGGCGGCGCGCACATCGCCAATTGTCTTCAGCCGTTCGATCTCATGGATTTGTTCGAGCGCCAACGCTTCCAGGCAGGCCTGCTGAGTCTGGGCGTTGAGTCGCTTCAGCGACGGCAGCGTTTGCATCAGCGTCACGTTGGCCCGCTGCGAACCAGCTGCCGTTTCGATCGGCGCGGTGAAGAAATTGGCGCCCAACGTAGGGTCGGGCAGCCGACCGACGTGATTGGCCCTTGCCCGAGCAGCAGCGGCCTCTCGACGAAGACGTCGCAGCGAAGGGTTTGACGTTACGGCCAGTGCTTCGAGATCCGATAAGGACTCGATAGACCTTGGAGTAGCAAGCTGGTGCACGTCCGAGGTGGTTTCGTGTCGTCGAGGCTCGATGTTCTCGGCTGGGACCTGGTGATAAACAGGCCTAGAATACAAGGCCAAGGTAGCTGGTGCGCCGACCGTCTGGTCCGCCAGTTCATTCGTGAATTTTTTCGCGCGCTCCATGCGAGCGAGTTGACCGTGACTGGCACATCCCACGATGGAACCCAGACAGCAACACGCTACCACGTGGAGGAGACCGATTCTCCAGGCCGGCTCGCCCTGATTGCGCCCTAATCTGATTCCCAGGCAGCATCTCGTGCGCGCCATAATCTGCTTTCGCCAATGGGAGTTTGACCGTCAATCGCAACATTGCAAACAAGGCGATTGCACCCCACGATTCGTCTGTGAAGATTGGCACGGTTCCGACGTTGGTATCGGCCAACCACGCGCTGCAGCTTCTGCATGATTTTTGCAAGAAGTAGACCGATAATCATGGAGATGTACTTCGTGCCGATTAAGAGAACTTTGCCGGGTGCCACGTCGGTCTAACGCAACTTCTCGATCGTCCGCTTGGCCATGTGTGGCTCGCGCGATTTTCATTGACTCAATTTCGATCACATTTACCGGGAATCCAAAATCAAGTCGTCGACGTCGGTGCGTACTAAGTCGATCGTCCAGTGACGTTAGCCGAAGCCCACTCGAGCTCGTCCGATTTGCATCTACGAGTGGAGGTTCTCACTTGAAGTCCAGGACTGCCGCTGAATCCAACTGACGACGGAAATACGGAGTGCGAAATGCCGAACCGTCATTTCGCTCAGAAAGTCAAGCGCAAGGGCGACATTTCTCGGCGACGGTTGCATATCGAGTGCTGTGCCGTCTTCGATCTAGTGTCGCAATTTCAAAGGTTTTGTCACCGCCTGTTGTTGGAAGAACAGCCGTCCGCTGTCCGCGTTCATTGGACACGCCTCAGCTGGCTACTAATGAGAATACCCAAGGCCGAAACGCCAACAGCAGACCAACACTCCTCTTTTTCTCCGGCGGCAAGGCCATATCGAGTTCCACCAGGTCATCAAACTCTTTGGCGAGTTTTTCGATCTTGCGCTCAATAATCTTCATGGACGAGTGAGAAAGCTCAGCCGATTCGAATCTCAACAGGCCATCAGCCGCCTCAAAATCGACATCCAAGAATTCGGCCTTGATCCGTTGCTCGTAAAGCCGCCTCACCGGCCCTCTATTGCGCCAAGCAATAGTACGGGCAGTGAGTAACCGGATCCGATTGCGCGAATAGCGCTCGATTAACTTCACCCGGTGAAGCTTCATGAGGGCGTCAGTGGTCTGTGCCTCGTCCATACCAAGCCGCTTCTTGATCCTGCTCGGAGTCCAACCGTTGATCAAGAGGTAGAAACAGAGCAACAACCTTGGTTCCTTCGCGAGTACCGTTTCCTGCTCGACCGTGAGCGTCGTGACGAGGTGTTGGTCTTCGTGAGCCGACAGCCTGGCCAGCTCGTACATGCTCACGTCGATGAACTCACAAATCTGTTCAAGCCGTTTTAGCGAGAACGACTCATTGGCAAAGAGGCGTTTCACGCTGGCTTCGCTAAGTTCGAGAGCGGCAGCCACATCATGGTAGGTGAGACCTTTGGACCTCAAAACGTTCTTGAGCGTCGCGAGAAGTTGAGTGGTCTGGTGCATGTGCGCCCTCATGCAACGAGATGTACTTTCACTTTGAACGTGGGAGAACATGTGGCGTTGTCGAACGATACCACCAAGTATCGAAATATGATACTTCAAAAAACCGGTATTGAAAAAAGGTTTTGCGTCCCTAGACTCCATCGATATCGAACCAACAGCAATTGGAAATTGCCGATGTCTGGACGACGACCTGCCACGCAGCTTCCCCTGTTTTCGACCGGCCGCGAGCGGCGGCTCTGGGCCTGGACGCTAGCCGCCGTGTTAGCGATTTACTCGACGCTGGGCCTAGCGTCCACATTGGCTGGCATATGGTACCGCCAGGGCGTGAGCGCTGTTGCTTTTCTCGCCTGCATGGCACTCGTCGGATTGACCATTCTCACGCAAGGTTTGAAAACCCGTCCGGGGGGCGTAGAAATCGGCGTCGGGCTGGGCATCGCGGTCGTCTATTTCATGGTGTTCTTCCGTTTGACCATGCCCGAGCGCAGCCATCTTATTGAGTACGGCGTGGTTGCCGTCTTCATTTACGAGGCATTGACCGAGCGGGCACGTCATGGGCGTCGTGTCCCATTGCCCGCGCTGCTCGCGATTCTGGCCACATCGCTCGTCGGCGCGATCGACGAGTTCATTCAATGGTTTCTACCCAGCCGGCATTTTGAGTGGACTGACATCCTCTTCAACTTCTTGGCGAGTTTGATGGCGGTCTTGTCGATGGCCGTCTTGGGTTGGGTACGTCGGGTGGCCGTTAGGTCATTTCGGCAGGACCAGCAGGAGGGACGAGAACCGTGAACGAACCACTCATTCCGTTTGTCATGCATGTCGTGAGGTACCGCGATGAAAGCATCGTCCGTGCGGCGATTGGGCTGCGGATAGGGAAGTTGGGACGCCTGTCGCTGTAGATCACGGGCGGAAGTACCGCAAAAACGTTCGTCGCCGCCCTTGCGACCCGTGGGCTTTCAAGGCATCAAGGTCCATCATTTGCTGTCGCATTCGAGCGGCATACCGGACTCCCCCCCCACCGCCGCATTTCGCAGGGCCATAATTTGGCGTGTAATAAAAAACGGCAGCGCCAAATTCAAGCCGGAAGAGTTGATCCGTTATTCGCTTAGCAAGAAGAAATCAACCTTTGTCGCCGGCGAAGGATTCCTTTATTCCGACACAGGTTATTTGGTTCTGGGGCTCGTCATTGAAGCAGCCAGCGGGCAGACATACTACGACTTGCTTCAAGAACAGATTCTTGGCCCGCAGAAACTGAACTGTATCCGCCCGCAAAACCGATCCGTTCTGACCACAGGGTTTTATACTCCTGGGGCAAGGTCGGCGCCGTTGCCGCTCGCGAGGTATCTCGCTTCGCGCGCAATAGCCGTGAATGGCAACAGCTCGTCGAGATCTGCCGGATCGTCGACACGCTGCGGATCTTTCCTTCTTCCGTCACACCGACACTCGCCCTCGGTGACGCCTAGGCGAGCGTAACTAGGAGCTACGGGAAGGTTTGTCCACCTCCAGCATTTCCGCTTCCCGTGTTGCCGGATGCTGTTCCACCAGTGCTGATTCCACGATAGCCTCGGTCGCCATTGTTTTCGGCATTGTTGTCATCGAAGACTCCAGCGGTATGTAGGAACTGGTCGTCCGGCGTGCTGAAAGGCGAAAGCCCCGCGAAACCATTGTTCGCGTTTCCAATGGCCGAATTTTGCCAGAATGTGCCTTCGCTAAGGAGAAAGTGGAACCCATTGGCATCGGCATTCAGCAGGTTGCCTTCAGCGTCAAAGCCATTTCCCTCGGCGTGATTAGCCGCGAACATGCCTAAATTGTTGTCGAAAAAGAATCCGTGTCCGACGTTGTTTTCCGACTGATTTAAGTTGAAGTCGCCTCGTACGGTGGTGAATCGGAAGCCAACATTGGAGTTCCCACGTGCCACATTGCGCGTGAAATCGGAGTCAACGTCGATGATACCAGCATGAAAACCAGCCAGCACATTTCCCTCGGCGATATTGTCATGCACAGTGGCTCTGGTGAGGGTACCAAAGCGGAAACCATTCATTCCATTACCGTCGGCCGTGTTTTCAGACATATCAGAATCGATGAGATTATCAAGAGAGAAACCGTCCGCTTCATTGTTTTCAGCCGCGTTGCCATGGAACTCCGTTCTCGTGAGCGTAAAGAAATTAGCCCCCCTATGTCCGTTCGCGTTGGTTGTGTTGTTCACAAAGGAGCTATCTTGCATCACAAACAATTGAATTCCGATTCTATTCTCATTCGCCGTGTTTTCAGCAAACTCACTGTTTTCGACGATGTCAGCACTGATACCTCTGTTTCCATTTCCTGTTGCAGTGTTTCCGGTCATGCGACTTTCATTGATCACACGAAGAGTTTTGATCCCATCGTTTTGGTTCTCGATAGCCTGGTTGTTGGCCACCACACTGTTGTTGATCCGACCAAACCGCATACCATTATCAGCATTTGCTCGAGCCTGATTGCCTTCAATCAGGGAAGCCTCGTGAAGGTCCTGGAAGTGGAAACCATCTTTGCCGTTTTCGAAAGCAGTATTTCCGACGATACGTCCGCCGCGGACATGATCAATTAAGAAACCATCGCCGTGGTTGCCGGTTGCTTCGTTGTTCTTCACCGAGGAATTCTCGTTCACTTCACCGAAATAGAATCCAGACTGCGCGCCGCTGACGCGATTGCCGCTGATGTGGCTATCGATCAAGCTGTCGCTCATTCCGTCGAAGCCGCCGCCGACCAGTCCACCGGTGGGGTCGCTCGAGATGCCTGCCAGACCGCCCACGATATCCAGTCCTCGCACGTGGGTCCCCGGTGCAACCACGATCGTATCGACCTGCTGATTGCTGTTGACAATTTGGGGACGTGATCCGAACGTGGCGGTGGCACCGCTGTGTACGCCACGGACTTGGAACCCTCCGCCGCGCAAGGTTTGTCCTGGATGCATGAACGTTGGGGAGTTTGTTTGAATGGCACCTTTCGATCCATCGACAATCACGGTTGAATTGGACCCTGCCTGATCAACGAACTCCCGCAGGCTTTGTCCATTTTTGGCCAGGGACTCTTTGCTGGCTAGGGACAGGGGACCTACCTTATGGCCATTGTCGGCATAAACGGTCTCTTCAATCCGCTCCCGGAGATGGTGGGACCGCGTTACGACGTCGACATCACGCTGGACTCGGTCGAGCATCCTGCGATGAAATGGACAAAGGCGATGTTGGCGAAAGAAGTTCAACGGAACCTGCACGCGGACCACACCGCTGAACTCACTATCTCGTACGTCGTCCCAGGCGTACTCGCCACCGATCGTCAGACGCGAGCCCTGCCCCAGCCATGGCAGATCAAAGCCGGTCAGTTCCAGGCGGCCGCGCGGCCCCGCCATGGAGGGAAAATCCTCCGCCGAAGTCCCAAAGTAGTATCCGCCAATGTACGACCGAAGTTCGACGGCGTTGTTTTCTCCCCAGGCTAGGAGGAGCGTGCCAATTTCAAAGTCGACGCCGCTGTAGGAACTCTCGAAGAGTTGAGAACCTGGCCCACCCGTGGTGAGCAGAATCGTGTTGCCGTCGAAGAAGGCGCGGGGATCGAGCGAATCAGATCCCAAGTCGGGCCCGACGAGTTGTGTCGACTCATCCGCCAGGTACCCATTGGCCCGAACGTCCCAAATGTAGGTCTTGGCCTCGAGTCCAAACGTGAATTGTTCAAAACTGTTGCCGGTCGATGACCGGAGCCGATCGTAGAAGCCATACCCGCCTACGATCAGGTCGTCCGTCAAGATTGAGCGGAGACCGAGCCCCCAATTCCCCTCGCGGTTTCCTGCGTCGTCAAACTGTCCACGGAGATCAGCGAACAACAGTCTTTGCCCATCTTGGACAAGAGGCACGAAGCCAGCCGTGTTGGACAGCGCCCGATGATTGGTACCACGAAACTCGGAAGAGACGTAAGGTCCCCAGAATGG
>JANQPJ010000143.1 GCA_028289525.1 Pirellulales bacterium | reverse complement strand
CACGCCGAGCATGGAGGGCGATTGGTCGACTTTGCCGGCTGGGAGATGCCGGTTCAATACACGTCGATCACCGAGGAACATCACGCCACGCGAAAAGCGGTTGCCCTGTTCGATGTTTCACACATGGGCCGTTTTCAGTTTCAAGGCCCAGCGGCCGGGGCCTTGCTCGATCGGCTTGTTACCCGTCGGGTGGCCGATCTGCAGCCAGGCCGAATCTGCTATGCCTTGGTGACCAACGAGCAAGGCGGCATTCTTGACGACGTGTTGGTTTACCGGTTGAGCGATGTCCAGCAGCTGGCATTTCAGTTGGTGGTGAACGCTGGCAACCGTGACAAGATTGCTGCTTGGATTCATGCTCACCTGGAAGACTCCGCGGTTGAATTTCACGATGCCACGCTCGATACGGCGATGATTGCCGTGCAGGGCCCCCGCGCGCTCGAGGTCATCGCCGCGCTCGTCGACTTTGATCCGCAGAAGTTGAAATACTACCGTGGCCAAGCCGGCCAGATCCTAGGGCACTCGTGCCTGGTCAGCCGCACCGGCTACACTGGCGAAGATGGTTGCGAGCTAATCGTGCCGGCCGAACAGGCGGTTGAGGTTTGGCAAGCAATTCTCGATCAGGGCCAACCGGCCGGCGCTCAACCGGCAGGCCTGGGCTGTCGCGATACTTTGCGGCTCGAGGCGGCGATGCCGCTCTACGGCCACGAATTGAGCGAAGCGATCAATCCGCTACAGGCAGGCTTGGGATTTGCTGTCGACTTGGACAAAGAGTTTATTGGCCGCGAGGCTTTGGCCGCGATTGCCAGTGAGAAGCAGCCCGTTCGTGTCGGTCTGGAGTTAGCTAGTCGTCGCGTGCCGCGCGAACACTATGCGATTTGTGCCGATGGTCAGCCGGTGGGCGAAGTGACCAGCGGCACGTTTTCGCCTACGCTCGAGCGGCCGATCGCCATGGGGTATGTTTCGCCAGAGTATGCCAAGCCTGGCACCGCGCTCACGGTTGACATTCGCGGTCGCGCCGAGCCGGCCTCGGTGGTTTTGTTGCCATTCTATTCTCGTAGCAAGTGAAGGAGCATGCTTTGAATCCGGAAGAAGTACGCTATGCCAAAACTCATGAATGGGTGCATGTTTCGACCGAGGCCGATGGCGCGAAGGTGGCCACGGTCGGCTTGTCGGTCTATGCCGTCGAGGCGCTGACCGATTTGGTCTACATCGAATTGCCTGAACCGGGCCGCCAGGTTGGCGCAGGCCAGTCGCTTGGCGAGATCGAGTCGGTCAAAGCGGTGAGCGATCTCTACGCGCCGGTCGACGGAGAGGTGCTCGAAGTGAACGAGTCGCTGCGTGAGGCGCTCGACAGCTTGAGCGACGACCCACTAGGGGCCGGTTGGATTGCCAAGTTGCGTGTTTCCGACGAGGCCGGGCTGGCCGACTTGCTCGACTACTCCGAGTATCAGGCTCAGTGTGAAGAAGGTTGATTCATTTCCGTAAACCACCAGCTCTGCTGGTGAAAATTGATCAGGCTCTGCCGTTTTTAATACAAGCCCGACGCGCAAGCGAGGGAATTTTTAAAGTCTTCGAATCCCCCTCGCTTGCGCGTCGGGCTTGTATTTGGCCCTTTTTAAGGGCCTTCCTCAAACTACCGGCTCTGCCGGTAGTGATTGATTTTAGCCCGACTGCCCTAGGGAGAAGAGTTGTACGACGATGCCTTATTTTTATAACACGCCCGACGACCAGCGGGAGATGCTTGGCGCGATCGGCGCCGCCGACGTTGACGAGTTGTTCGAATCGATTCCGGCCGAGCTGCGCTTCGATCGGCCGTTGGAGATTGGCGCGGCGATGACCGAAATTGAGCTAACCCGACATATGTCGGAGTTGGCGGCGCTCAACGACCATGCCGGGAATCGAGTCTGTTTTCTTGGCGCCGGCAGCTACGATCATTTTGTCCCAGCGGTGGTCGACACGATTGCTGGGCGAGGCGAGTTTTATACGTCCTACACGCCCTACCAGGCCGAAGTGAGCCAAGGCAACCTTCAGGTGACTTATGAGTATCAGTCGCTCATGACTCGACTGACCGGCATGGATATTTCGAATGCCAGTGTCTACGACGGCGGTAGCGCCACGGCCGAGGCGGTGATCATGGCCATTGGCGCTACTCGGCGTAGCGGTCGCGTGGTGGTGCCGGAGAGTTTGCATCCCGAGTATCGCCAAACGATTGCCACCTATCTGGAAAATTTGGAAACCGAACTGGTCACTCTGCCAACCCCACAGGGTGTGTTGTCGGCCGAGTCGTTGGCCGCTGCGGTCGACGACCAAACCGCCTGTGTCGTGGTGCAACACCCGAACTTCTTTGGGGCCTTGGAGTCGCCTGAAGAGTTGGCCCAGGTCGTGCACCAGGCTGGTGCGTTGTTGGTCGTCGTGTTCGACCCGATTAGTTTGGGGCTGTTGCAACGGCCTGGCGATTATGGGGCTGATATTGCCGTGGCCGAAGGGCAGTCGTTGGGAACGTCATTACAGTATGGCGGACCCTACTTGGGAATCATGACGGCTCGCAAGGAGTTTGTCCGCCGCATGCCAGGCCGGATTGCCGGGGAAACGGTCGACAGCCAAGGGCGCCGTTGTTTTGTGCTCACGCTACAAACTCGCGAGCAGCACATTCGCCGAGAGAAAGCGACCAGCAACATCTGTACGAATCAGGGTTTGTTTGCCTTGCGCGCAGCGGTTTACCTGGCCCAGATGGGCCCCCAGGGGTTGCACGAGGTGGCGAACCAATGTTTGCAGAAAGCCCGTTATGCTGTTGAGCAGATTACGGCTTCGGAACGTTTTTCACTGGCGTTTCAGACGTCCAACTTCAAAGAGTTTGTAATTCGCGACCACGAAGGTCAGGTAGAAACGTTGTTGGCCTCTGCCCGCCAGTCAGGCTACCTGGCTGGGGTTCCGCTCGGCTGCTGGTATCCGGACCTAGACGATTGTTTCCTGGTGGCGGTCACTGAAAAACGGACCAAAGCCGAAATCGACGGGCTCGTTCAAAGCTTGACACTTGGGGAATTCGTGGAGAATAACAGGCTCACTACAAGCGGTCGAGAGTCGAGGGTCTAGGGGTAACAGCGGTCGGTGACCGCTCGCGAAACACTTTCAGAACGATCGAAGAACCACCTACCACTCACCACCTACCACTCACTACTCACCAACAACCATGCGCAATACGCAATCGACCAACTTGTTATTTGAACTTTCGCGGCCAGGCCGGCGTGCTGCGGTGATGCCAGCGCTCGATGTGCCGCAGCGCGACCTGGACGAATTGCTGCCTGAGGGGGCGGTGGCCGCCGAGTTGCCAGCGTTGCCCGAGGTGTCCGAGCCGGAGGTGATTCGCCATTTTACGAATCTTTCGACCCAGAATATGTCGGTCGACACGCATTTCTATCCGCTTGGCTCGTGCACGATGAAGTACAACGCCAAACGGAATGAGCGGATTGCCTCGATGCCTGGCTTGGCCGACGTGCATCCCTATCAAGTGGCCGAAACGATCCAAGGGCTGTTGGCCGTGCTGTATGAGTTGCAGGAGATGCTGGCCGAGATTTCAGGGCTGCCGGCGGTGTCGTTGCAGCCGGCTGCCGGGGCGCATGGTGAGCTGGCCGCCTTGATGGTTGCCGCGGCCCATTTTCGAGATTTAGGCGAAACGCGCACTCATGTGTTGATTCCCGATAGCGCGCATGGCACGAATCCTGCCAGCGCGGCGATGGCTGGATTTGGCGCGGTGACGATCAAAAGTACGGCAGACGGATTTGTCGATTTAGACGACCTGGATGCCAAGCTCGACGAGCAAACCGCTGTGTTGATGATTACCAACCCCACGACGCTTGGCATGTTTGAACCAAACATTGGTGAAATTGCCGATCGCGTGCATCGAGTCGGAGGGTTGGTCTATTTAGACGGCGCGAACATGAACGCGATTCTCGGCGTTGCCCGGCCAGGCGATTTTGGCGCCGATATGATGCA
>JANQPJ010000100.1 GCA_028289525.1 Pirellulales bacterium | reverse complement strand
GTCTACTTCTTCCCTAGCATCCGCTTGGAACTGCTTAATCGTCCATGAGCAATTCAACGGCCCAGGTTTCGTGCTGTTCGTATTGCGGTTTACCCCTCTCAGGCAGACGGACGGCTCCAAGCGATGCCAGCGGCTCAAAAGGTCTGGCGTTTTGCTGTCTTGGATGCCGTGTGGCTGCCTCGCTGGCCGGAGGCCAAACCGCTGAAGGCGAAGCCCGGCTCACGATGGTCCGGCTCGGTCTGGCCATCTTCTTTTCGATGAACGTGATGGTCTTCACCATCGTGCTGTGGACCCAGGATGTCTATGCTCAGGAACTTGCGCAGTCGCCGGCGGCCGCGCAAATGCTCTATCAGTTGTTCCGCTATGTTTGTCTCATTTTTGCCCTGCCAGTGATGATCTTGCTCGGTGGTCCGTTGTTAGACAGCGCATTGGCCAATCTACGTCGCCAGGTCGTCTCGACCGACGTGTTGTTGCTCCTCGGCGTCACGGCCTCGTTTGTCTACTCGACCATTTCGGTCGTGCGAGGAGCAGGCCATGTCTATTTCGAAGTCGGCTGCATGGTGCTGGTCGCCGTGACCTTGGGCCGGTGGCTCGAGGCAACTGGCAAGCTGCGGACCACTGCCGCGTTGCGCTCGCTCGAAAAACTGCTGCCTGACCAAGCCCGGCGATTGTACGATGGCAAGGAAACCATGGTCCCGATCGACCAAGTCGCTCCCGGCGACCACTTGCGGGTTTTGCCTGGCGAACGGATCCCAGTCGATGGAGTGATTCTGCGCAACATGGCCGCCATCGACGAACAGGCCGTGACCGGTGAAAGCCAAGCGGCGATCAAGGAAATCGGCGATTCGGTCTATGGCGGCACGCTGAACTTGGACGGAGATTTGACGATCGAAGCGGCCCAGGCCGTATCGAGCGGCACCCTGCGGCGCATGATCGACGCCGTGCTGACGGCCGCCGCGCGACGCCACCGCTACAGCCGGTTGGCCGATACGCTCTCAGCCTGGCTGTTGCCAACGGTCATCGTGGTCGCAGGTCTCACCTTGGCGTTCCATTGGCAGTTCGCGGGTCTCGAACCGGCCATGATGTCGGCCTTGGCAGTGGTCTTGATCGCCTGTCCGTGTGCGTTGGGGCTGGCGATGCCGATGGCCATTTGGGCCGCCCTAGGTCGAGCTTCGCAGGAAGGAATTTTGTTGCGAGACGGTGATGTATTGGTCCGTCTGGCCCAGGCACGCACGTTGCTGCTCGACAAAACCGGCACCATCACCACCGGTCATGCGGAGATTCTGGCCTTTTGCGCCGATCCGCAAACCTCGCGCGAACAAGTGCTCGCCGTGGCCAACACACTGGCCGGCAGTTCCAGCCACCCGCTCGCAAAGGCCGTGACCGAATACACGGCTTCGCCGGCCGAGACGGTCGAAATCATTGACCCACGTACGATTCCCGGTCGCGGCACCACCGGGCATGCACTCCCCCACGGCCAGCCAGTCTTCCTCGGCAGCCGGCGTCTGATGGACGAGTCGCATCTCGTGGCCGAAGGTGTCCTCCGAGACGCACTCGACCAGGCTGAATCAGCAGGCCAGTCACTGGCTTGCGTCGGCTGGGATGGACGTGTGCGAGGTGTGTTTGTCGCCCAGGAGCGGCTGCGCGATCAGGTGGCTGAAACACTCCGGTGGTTTCGTGATGATGGGTTCAAGGTCGAACTGGCCACTGGCGACCATCATGCCCGGGGCGCGGCCATCGCACGACTGCTTGATGTGCCGGTACACAGCGAACTGTTGCCTGAGGAAAAAATGCTGGCCGTGGAGACCGCCCAGGCAAAGTCGGGGCCAGTGATGATGGTCGGCGATGGCTTGAATGATGCGCCGGCGCTGGCAGCGGCCGACGTCGGCATCGCGCTCGGTTGTGGGGCCGACGTTTCTCGGTCTTCGGCCGCTGTTTGCCTGGTAAGCAGCGACCTTGCCCGATTGCCGTTTCTGATCGAGTTAGCTCGCCAGACAGTCCGCACGATGCGCTGGAACATTTTTTGGGCCGTGGTCTATAATGCGGCAGGCATGGCCATGGCGGCCGCCGGCTGGCTGAATCCGATTTTGGCCGCTCTGGCGATGACCGTCAGCAGTCTGCTGGTTGTCAGCGGTTCATTGCGGCTGGCCCAGTTTGGCGTGGACGACGCGTTCGGCTCACTCAACCAATCCCATGCACGAAACGATACGCCTGCCGAGGCCCTGCCATGATCGAGCTGCCGTTGGTGCTGGTTGCCGGCCTGCTCGGCTCGTCTCATTGCCTGGGCATGTGCGGACCGTTTGCCTTGGCGATCGGCAGCACCACCCCAGGCGTAACCCACAATCTTTGGCGACAACTGGCTTATAGCGCCGGTCGGTTGTTTACCTA
>JANQPJ010000093.1 GCA_028289525.1 Pirellulales bacterium | reverse complement strand
CCGCACCGCCACGCTCTGCACTCGACCGGCCGACAGGCGCGGCCGCACCTTGCGCCACAACAACGGCGAAACCTCATAGCCATAAAGCCGATCAAGAATCCGACGTGTCTCTTGGGCTCGCACTAGCCCATCGTCGATCTCCCGCGGCTCGGCCAGGGCTTCCTGAATCGCTTCCTTAGTGATCTCGTGAAACACCAGTCGGCGAACCGGCACCTTGGGATTAAGCACATTGACCAAATGCCAGCTAATCGCCTCGCCTTCACGGTCTTCGTCCGTCGCCAGGTACAGGCAGTTCGACTCTTTCAGCGCGTCTTTAAGTTTTTTGACCTGTTTCGACTTGCCTGGCGAGATGACGTAGATCGGGTCGAAGTCATTCTCGACGTTCACCCCTAGGTGAGCCCACGGTTCACCTTTATACTTGGCCGGAATCTGCTTGGCCCCCTGAGGCAAATCACGCACATGCCCAATGCTGGCCTCGACCGTATACCCTCGGCCCAAAAACTTGCTGATCGTCCGAGCCTTGGCCGGCGATTCCACAATCACCAAGGACTTATTCACGCCGGCAGATGCTTTCTTTTTGGCCATGCTAACCTGAGGTTATCGTTGTCGCGAGTCAAATTAGGCAAAACAAACAGACCGCGTCACTTACATATCAGCTTTTCACGCGATGCAACCTGAACCAGAATCGTCAACTCGGCAGGATCGGTATTTTCGGCTCGACGCAAATCGGAAAAACGTGTTATGAAAAGGAACGCTGAACGACGCAAAATCGCTCTCAAAACTAGAGAATCGCCAGCTATCGAGAAAACCGTTGGCAATCGTCTAGCTGTTTTTTCGCAAGCTACTGCCTAAAGGGACAGCCGCCAAGTTTGCGACGAGTGCTCTAATCCTTTTTTGAGATTGCGTTTACGTCAATTCTTCCTAAAATCAGCAACTTCTACATTTGGCCTTTTGGCAAAGCGAAGTCACAGAGAATCAATAATCCTCATACGACGTTGCTGTCAAGGGTGGCCCTCGATTTGATCTTTTGGTTTTGTACGCGACAGGGATGTATTCATGGCTAATCCGTTTCGTATTTTTCGTAAACATCAACGTTGGTTCATTGCCGCTGCTGGCTTGATGGCAATTTTTGCGTTCGTGTTTGTCGATCCGCTGACCAACATCATTCAGGGCAATGCGGCGGCCAGCCAAGACGCACCGGTGGCCACGACCACCTATGGAACGATTCGCGATCATCAATTGTTTCGCATGGTGATGAAACGCCGTATCCTCAACGAGTTTTTGGACTCCGCCTGGCGGTTGGGCTATCAGGCTGGCGGACGGTATGAACGGCGGCCGATCCGTTTCGCGGATACCGAACAAGGCGTGGTCGAGCACTACCTATTGACGAAAAAGGCCGAAGAACTCGGCATGGTAATTAGCGACCGCATGGTCAACGACTATCTGAAGCAGATCACAGGCAACAGCTTGCGGCCGGAAAAATTTCATGAAATTCTTTCCGGCTATGCACTCGACGGCCAGCGTGTGACCATGGCCATGGTGTTTGAAGGCTTGCGTAACGATCTGCTGGTGAGCAAGTTGATTGCCAGTTTTGGTTTTCCCTATGCCGTGCCCCCGGGCGAAGCCTGGGATTACTATCGCCGGCTGAACGATGTGATTCAGGCCGAGTTGTATCCAGTACCAGTGGCCGACTTTGTAGACCAAACCCCCGATCCGTCGGACGCTGAGTTGCAAAAGTTTTACGACCGCTTTAAGGACACCGAAAAGCTCCGCTATCGGGTCTTCGATGTTGAAATGGAAGGGCCTGACCCTGGGTTCCTCAAACCGCGCCGAGCGGCGTTTGCCTATGCCAAAGCTCCTGCTGAACTTGTGGCCAAGCTGAACGAGGCCGAGGTCACCGAGCAAGAAATCGCTGATTATTACCAGGATAATCGAGAGCGTTTTATCAAAGCCAGCCTGCTGCCTGACGACGAGCCGGTGGAGGACGAATCGGCGCCGGCAACTGAAACCGAACCGGAAGCTGAATCTCAAGAATCCGCTCAGGAAGAGGCACCAACCGCAGAGCCGGCCGACGAACAACCGGCCACCGAAGCTCCCACAACGGAAGAGCCGGCCGAGACTCCAACCACAGCCGAGGAAGCCGCGACGGATACCGCCGTACCAGCAGAGACCAAGGCCGCCCCGACCGAAGGCCAATTCAACGTTGCTGATTCGGAAACGGCGACCGAGCCCCAACCTGCGGACGAGACGCCTGAAGAAACAGAAGCTTCGGAAGTGGAAACGGCCGAGCCCGAAGCTTCCGAAACCGAAGCACCTGATGCGGCAGAAACCAGTGAAGGGCTCGAATATGAGCCGTTGGAAAATGTTGCCGACGAGATTCGTAGCTTACTTGCCAGCCAGAATGATCGCCTGGAACAGCGGCGCGAAGCGTTGCTGGGGCCGATTGCCGAGGTGATGAGCGGTTATGCGATTCGTCGTGCAAAATGGCGCACCGCGCAAGAAGACCAACCAGAAGATGCCGCCGATCTTCCCGAACCGGAACGCCCGGACCTGAAACCGTTGACTGATCCTCATGGCTTGGAGTTGAACGCAACGAAAATCGTTACCTACTTTCAACTACGTGACATGTCGCTGGGGCAAGCCTTAGTCTTGGTCGAGGGTCAACGCAGCGAGCTCTTTTCCAACTATGCCTTTGGCGGCCGAATGAGCCCTTTCAAACCGATGCTGACCGTCGACAGAGATGGCAATGCCTATGTGGTTTGGAAGACCGAAGAGGCAGCCGAAGAGGTACCCAAGCTGGACGAAATCCGCGATCAGGTGGTGGCCGCTTGGAAGACGGCCAAAGCTCGCCCACTTGCTCAGGCTCATGCCAAGCAGTTAGCCGAACAGGCCGAGAAGTCAGGCAAGCCGCTTTCAGAAGCCCTGGGCGAAGAGAAAGCGTTTACGACCGAGCCATTCACTTGGCTTACTTATGGTCCGGTGCCTGGCGGCGGTCAGGGTCGGCGGCCACGGTTGAGCGTGGTCGACGGGGTCGAAGGCGCTGGCCCGGAGTTCATGCAGGCAATTTTTGAACTCGAAGACGCTCAGGTTGGCGTGGCGGTGAACCATGCAGAATCGGTCGCCTACGTGGTTCGAGTGGCCGAGCACGACGTGCCATTGGAAACCTTGCGTGCGCGTTTCTTGCGACTGCAAGAGTCAGGCCCTGCCCAACAGATGGCCTTGCAAAGCCTGCAGGCCGAGGTGCTCACCTCGCTGGCCGAATCGGTCAGCCAAGAAGCCCGGCTCGACTGGCTGCGAACGCCGGATGAGCGGGAAGAGTAGCAGGACAACTTCTGCAGAGCAAATCCTTGGCTCAACCCCGAGCTGGCTTGAGCACCACCATCGCCAGTGGCGGGAGGTTCAGCTCGACCGAATAGGGTCGCCCGTGGGCGGGGAATTCCTCGGCCACCAGGCCGGTGCCGTTCCCTAGGTTCGAGCCGCCGTAGAAGCTCGAATCGCTGTTGAGCACCTCGTCGTACTGGCCTAGTTCCGGCACGCCTAGGCGGAAGCCTTGCCGGGGGACCGGCGTGAAGTTGCAGGCAGAAATGACATAGTCCGACGGGTCTTTGGCCCGACGCAGGAAGGCCAGTGTGCTGTCTTGGTAGTTGTGGCAATCGACCCATTCAAAACCGGCCGGGTCGAAGTCGACTTCATACAGCGACGGCTCTCTGCGATACAAGTGGTTCAAGTCGGCCACCAGTTTTTTGATGCCTTGATGGGTATCCCACTCGAGCAGATCCCATTGCAAATCCTCATCGCAGTTCCACTCGTTCCATTGGGCAATGTCTCCGCCCATGAAGAGGAGCTTTTTGCCGGGATGGCACCACATATAGCAGTAGAGCAAGCGCAGGTTGGCAAACTTTTGCCACAGGTCGCCAGGCATCTGGTCCAGCAGCGAACGCTTGCCATGCACCACTTCGTCGTGCGAGAGCGGCAACGTAAAGTTTTCGGTAAAGGCGTAAATCAACGAGAAGGTCAACTCGTCGTGGTGGTACTGGCGATGGATCGGCTCTTTCGACATGTAGTCGAGCGTGTCGTTCATCCAGCCCATGTTCCACTTCAGACTGAAGCCCAGGCCGCCTAGGTACGTAGGCTTCGACACGCCGGTAAACGCGGTCGACTCTTCGGCAATGGTCAACACGCCAGGGTATTGCAGATGGGTCTGCTCGTTAAACTCCTTGAGCATCGAGATCGCGCCCAGGTTCTCGCGACCGCCAAACTCGTTGGGAATCCATTCGCCTTCTTTACGGCTGTAGTCCAAATAGAGCATCGAAGCGACCGCGTCGACGCGCAAACCGTCAATGTGGTATTTGTCGAGCCAAAACAGCGCGTTCGAAAGCAAGAAGTTGCGCACTTCGTTGCGGTCGTAGTTGAAGATCAGCGTGCCCCAGTCGGGGTGTTCGCCCTGCCGGGGATCGCAATGTTCATAGAGCGCGGTGCCGTCGAACTGTCGCAGTCCGTGGCCATCGCGCGGGAAGTGGGCCGGTACCCAATCAATAATCACTCCAATGCCGTTTTGATGACAATAGTCAACAAAATACATCAAGTCTTCCGGCGTGCCATAGCGGCTAGTGGCGGCAAAATAGCCGACCGTTTGATAGCCCCAACTGCCGGTGAACGGGTGCTCGCTAATCGGCATCAGCTCGAGATGCGTGTAGCCCATCTCGTGGCAATACTTGACCAACTGATGGGCCAGCTCGCGGTAGTTGTACCAGCCGTGTTCGTGGTTCGGATCGCGTTGCCAGCTGCCTAGGTGGACTTCGTACACCGAAATCGGGCAGTCCAGGCCGTTGTGCTGCTCTGCCCGACGCGCCATCCACTCGTCGTCTTGCCACTGGTGACGCGAGAGATCGGTGACAATTGACGCCGTGCGCGGGGGCAGCTCAGCGGCAAATCCACAAGGATCGGAACGCTCGCTCACATGGCCATGGTGCTTGATCTGATATTTGTAAAGCGTCCCCTCCGGCAAGTCGGGTACAAAGAGTTCCCAAACGCCGCTGGGGATCAGTTTGCGCATCGGGTGCCGGCGACCATCCCAGTCGTTAAAATCGCCTACGATGCTTACGGCCGTGCCATTGGGGGCCCAAACGGCGAAATTCACCCCTTTCACTCCGTCGATCTCTCGGTGATGGGCTCCCAACAGGTCGTAGCTCTGCCAGTGGCGGCCTTCGCCGATCAGGTGCAAATCGTAATCGCTGAGCAGCGGCGGGAATGCATAAGGGTCGTGCATGATCTTCTGGTTGCCTCGGGCGTCGCTCACTCGGAGTTGATAATGCTGTCCCGAAACCTGGGTATCTCGGGGAAGGATCGCTTCATATAGGCCAGACGGATGAATACGCCGCATTGCGCGACTTGGGCCCTGGTTGGGCTCCACCACCCAGGCCTGCTCTGAATCGGGTAGGTAGGCCCGGACCGCCACCAACTGGTGGCCTCCGGATTCGATCGTGTGCGGGCCTAAAATTTCAAAAGGGTTGTCATGGTATCCGTCAACCAACGGTCCAACACTACCGAGAGAAATCTGTGTTCGCAAGGTGCCAAACTCCATTTCGTCGGGAAATCCACACGAACCACACGCTTGGGTTCAACGCTGGAAGAAGGTTCGCCGCCGTCGGCCAGCTGCGGTTAGTCGAGGGGAATGCTCGTTATTCAGGCGGTTTTCGCCCTCTGCCCCACCATGTGGCCGGTCTACCCTCCATGTACGGCACTCGACTTGATGATATTTCATCGCCGTATCGACCCGTTGCCAAAGATCACGGTGTTTTACCGGTACCCAACTGCCATAGTGCTCCCAACACCAGTCATTTTCGCGCCATTCGTCCAACCCGACGCTGAGCACCCGGCGAACATAGCGGCTCTGAGTAAGCAACGTCACTCGGGATGGCTGGTCGATGGCTTCCAGGCCGCGAACCACCGACAACAGCTCGAGCCGCTCGCCGGTCATGTCAGGTTCACTGTCGGCAGCGCTCAACCGGCGATGCCCGTTGTCTTCCTGAAGCTCAAAATGCCAACGACCTGTGTCTGCATCAGCTTCGGCGTCGGCCAACAACAAATAATGAGGAGCGGAAGAGATCATGGGGAGAATGCTCGTCCAGGGTTCGAATGCGACAGAACCAGTCTAGAAAATCTTGTTTTCCAGCTTGGTCGATGAAAATGTTAACTTCAGTCGTTCCAAACTTGGCATGTGATTCGTAGCAGCGGCCGGTGGCCGAATCGCGAAACAGGTAGTTTTATCGGCCCTGTTTTTTGGAACTACTGACTTTCGTATCCCGCTATGCCATGGATGGCCGTAAGCACCACCAGGCAAACCGTCAGCGGCTGTGACATCCGTGCCTAAGTAGATATCGGAATTCGCGACCCAATTTCTCCAGTTTGACAAATAAAAGTTTTTCTCCTTGGCAAGCAAACCAAACTGTCTGAAATGCAAAAACCCTCACACGATCTTTTCGTGCAAGGGTTTTTGGTAGGTGGTGAGTGGTAGGTGGTAGGTGGTGAGTGGTGAGTGGTGAGTGGTACGCGCGAGCGCGTTCCCTCCACCCTCCACCCTAAACTCTCCACCGCTTCTAGTCTCTGAAGTCGAGCATCCACCAGCCATCGTCCCATTCGAGCGTGACCTTACGCCACCCAAGCGGTACCTGAGGGTACGGATAGAATGGACCAATATACGGCCAGGCAGTCGGCGAGTACTGTTTGGGATAGGACAACGCGCCGTAGTTGGGATAGGGTGAATAGCTGGGCCATGCATAGCCAGGCAGTTGGGGGCTATCGTGTCGGATTGGTCGAGCCCGACCGGGACCAGGGACGTGGGCCGGCAGCGGCTGACCATAACCGACTGGTGTGACTTGATTGGCCGTTCTTCCATAGGGCAACGGAGTATTGGTGCGACGGGCAGCCAGAGCTTGATGGGCCACCTGACGCAAGTCCGCTTGCTGGTTGCTGGTCGCAGGAATCGGTTCGCTAACCTGTAGCCGCTTGCTGGCGATCGCCGAGGCCGCTTGCTCTTGAACCGCTTGTTGTTTCGCAGACGTTGTTGGCCGTTGCGGCGGCTGATGATGGGCTACCTGCTTGGCCGCTGGCGGCTTGATCTCGATGAGATCCACGACGAACTTCACGCCTTCGGTCTGACGAGCCTGCTGAATCGCCAAGCTGGCCTGACGCTGCGAAGTGACCGTGCCCTTGAGCCAGGCGGTCCCTTCGCGACACATCACGCCAATCTCGTAGGACTTGAGTTGGCCGCCGGTCTTCAGGTTTTGGGCAACCTTGTTGGCCAACGCTCGATCCTCCTTCTCTCCTGCATGGAGGAAGTCGGACATTCCCGTCCCGCTTAAAACAATTGTCATGCCAAGCAAAAGGCCACGCATCCTGTTACCCTCCTGAAAAACGATTTTTCGCATCGGAAGCGCGGCAGCCTGACACTCGCATCACACCGGTGTCTGATCTGCCTTGCTTTGAAAATCGGCTCTAAGAACGTATTCGGTTACTGGTTGTACCGAATAGGAACTTTTTTTCGATTTTGCCGATCTTCCGACGAAAAGGCGCGAAAACGTGTAGCGAACGGCCACAACCGCGACAGCACTGCCAGCACAACGGGAGCTGGGGCTTTATAAGACGGTTTGCCCTTTAGAGCAGATGCGAGCGTAAGTGTAGCGTTGTTTCGTCGTAAAACGTTGGAAATCAAAGCGCGAGAGACGCTACAGTTCAGTTCGACCCGAACTAGACAGTCACGGTCGCCCCGTGACGAGAATCCCAGGTCGCGGCTACGACCATGATCGAAAGCGTGATCCCAGAGAGAAACCAACCGCCGACATTGAGCCAAAAAGAGAAAATCGTGGCTAGCCCCACCACCGCCATGGCCAGCATGAACACACATTGGCAAGGTGTTTGCCGGGAAGATCCTTCGCTAATTCGCGCCAGCAGCGCACTGCCTAGCCCTAATGTCTGTACAAGAATTAGCGTCCAAACCGTAGGCATCCACTCCAAACACTGCGAGAAATCCACGATGATGTGCTCCAAGAAGGAATTCCATTTCCGGTCGAGCAAGCCCTCGACATCCTTGCCGGGCGGGGTCGACAATCTATACAAAATGAAAAGCGATTTACATGCCAAACTCTTCCCGCCCTTTAAATACCGACCCCAAGAATCGACGATAAACCATTGCTCAAAAAGCACTTAAAAGAACTTTAAAAAATCTTTCCAAGAACTTGGCAACGAATTGGAAGCGTATTTTTTGGCACGGAGTTTGCATAAATTACAAACACACGATCAGGCAATCCGCTAGCAGAGCGGCTCGCCTGGCCCATTTCACCCCACGTGGCCAACACGCCAGCCAGATTCTGAGGAAACGCTAATCGCAACTTCCCTGCGGTCTACCTAAACCGGGCACATCGTGTCGCGGTGCGTTTCTTGGCTAGATGCTGATGCCCGATTGCCTTGGTTTCTAGGGCATATACGGCTTTTTCGTAGGCTGAAAATGCCCCGCCATCTGGCTAAAACGACTGATGGGATTGGACCGTGTTAACCACCTCGCCCGGCTTCTCATGCATCTGCTGTAAGGGAAATTCGCGCGCTCCTCATGCTCAGTCTTAACTCTCCTCCCGCCGGCACCGCCGAGACGGTGATTCACTATTTTTGTGAATCGGCCTCACCAGAATGGTGACTACTGCGCTAAGCCATTTTACAGAAATGACTTACGGACTTCGCATACAAACTCTTTCCAGAGCCAATCGCTCAGGGCTTGAGTCGACATCGGCCGTAAGTCTTGATCTAGAAAGCGTTTTCATCGAGAGCACGCAAGCATCCTCGAAACAGGGAGAGGCGAAAAACGCGTTTAGAGACCAGCAGAAGAGTTTGCTGGTCCATCAAGATTTTTTTCGGCTGAAAATCGGTGGCTTTTTAGCACCTACTGGCATATCAACCGTGTAGACAGTCAACGTTCGAGGGTTTGGCACACCCGTTGCTTTTTACTGCCTCAGCTATCAGGGAAATGCCCTGGTGGTCACCTGAATCGGCAGGCAGCTTTTATCTCCCCTAGCAACGAGAGGAATGGACTAATGGTGTGCTACGACGTTGAAAAGGCAGAGGAAGAGTTCTTCGTCCACAAAAGCCCTCGGACCTCAACCCGAGCGCAATTTCAGCGTACTGGTAGCCCTTCGGCAGGCCGCCAACGCTCACGCAAAGTCAAAAATGCCCCTGGCGGGATTCGTCAGCGCCGCAATCGACGCTGGAGCTGGTAGGCTCTGCAAACCAATGGGCGGGGGGTTCCCGCCCTCATGTAGCGAAGTTTTGCCTTAGAGCGATTTCCGAGCATTCGTAGTCGTGTTTCGTCGGAAAATCTCGGCAAAGACTAGGTCGCGTCCGCGATGGCCAAGAACGGCTCGCTCTAGCGAAGCTTCCGCAGTTCGGTCTCTAGCTCACCCACATGGATGTTGCGGTTGACCACTCGGCCTTTGGCATCGACGAGAAACATCGTCGGCAAGGTTAGAATCCCCATCTCGTTGGCAAAGCGGCTTTCCAGCCCGCCTGGCTCGTAGAGTTGGTGCCAAGGCAGTGGATTCTTTTTCAGAAACGTCACCAAGTCACGCGGCTCATTGTCCAGATTAACTCCCAGGACAATAAAGCCTTTCTTGGCATAGCGTGCCTGAAGTTTTTTCAGTTCGACCATGTCGGCCTTGCATGGCTCGCACCAGGTGGCCCAGTATTGAATCAAAACCGTTTTGCCACGCAGACGGGCTAGGTCGAGGGTTTTGCCCCGAATGGTTCGCCCGCGCAACGGGATTGCTTTGCCAACGGACTCCAGACGGCGTTTGGCGCCGGCCGCTTTCTTGGCGGGAGTCGCGGTCGGAAACTCTTTGAGAATTCGGCTGTACCACGATTTGGACTGGTCGTCGTCGCCGGCAAACTCGTGGGTGATGGCCAATTGCAACATTGCCTCGGCCGAATCAGGACTGCGAGGATGGGCATCGACAAACCCTTCCAGGTCGCCGAGCCATTGCTCCTGAATCTTGGCATAGTCCGCCTTCGGAGCCTGAAGCGCCAAGCCGTAGTCGGCCGATAGCCGCCGAAACTTGACATAGGCCAACAACGGCTTGTCTTCCCTGGACTTGTTAAGCTGCGTCTCTAAGTCTTTCAGACGCTCGACCCCTTGCGGAAAGTTGCCCGACTGAGCCGCCGCACTCGCCATATCGGCCATTTGGCGTACCCACTGGGCACGCTCGGGAGTTCCTTTGGAGGCCTCGGCCAAACGCTCTAGCAAGTCGCACCGCTGAGCATTGAACTTCTGCTGTTCGCTAGGCGTAGCCGCCGTAACTTTGCGATCAAGCTGCTCTAGTTCGTTCATCATTTGCTGAACTTTTTCAGTCGGTCCGCTCGGCTGTTGTGGCTCAAGCCCCGCGGTCCGGCGCAGCGAAGTCTGGAAAAAATATCCACTGGCAGCCAACTCGTCGTGACTGGCGACTTGCGGTACGCCGATCAGCCGCCACACCTGACCAACCGATACCAGTGTGCCGATATTCACTTGGTGGGACTTCCCTTGCGTCTCGGCCAATGCCGCCACGTTTTCATAGACCACCAGATCTTTGCTCGAACCGGCGGTCCCCGCAGGCACCAGCCCAGGCTGAGCACCACCAAAGCTTAAAAACTTGGTCGCCGAGGAGATTTGTTTTTGCTGGGCGATGAGTGTCTTGAAGGCTTGCGGGGCCGCCTTGATCTGAGCCGCCAGATCTTTTTCGCGATTAGCCCCTAGGCCGAGTGATTGAAGTTCTTTTGAGGTCAATATCAGCGAGGTAAACCGCTGAGTGTCGCGTTTCTTGAGTGCCTCGATCACTTCGGCCGCTACTTCTTCGGCCGAGATGAATCGCCAGCGATCAATCCGCCCATCTTCATTTTGGTCGAGGCCCCAACGAGCACCAGCGGTATGAAACCACCGATACTGGTCGGCCTTGCCGTTGAAGTTCGCATCAATATCGCGATACGTCTCTAGACCGCTCTGGTAATAACTCCAACTATCGACCACGTTGTCGCCATTGGTGTCAGCGAACCGTCGCAAGATTTGGCCGTCGGCGGTACGCACAATCCAGCCTGTTTGGCCATCGACCTTCTCGGCGCGAATCGTGCAAGTTTTTACATCAACATCGCCTGCCTGGTCGTAGGGAACCCCATCTTGGATGGGGGTTAAACGGAGTGCCTGCTGGGCGGTAGGCGAAGCTCCGTAGACCGTTGAATCGGCAAGCCCCCCAAACGCGACCAGAGCGGAATAAAAAAACCAACGACAGCATGCCAAATGCATCGGTTTGATCCTCGATGGGGCAGAATTCAACTCACATAACCTCAATGGCGACCTCTCTGACAGGCGCGTCAGAAGCGCATAGTTCTACGATCGGACAAAGAACCAGCAGGACATCACCGAATCATGCCGGTTTTTCCATCTAGAACGATTACGGGGTAGACGGGCTGTTGCGATGGCAAATCTGCGAGACAAAAGAGGTTCAGGCCCAAGTTTTCGGCCAACGTTTCTTGGTGAATTCAAAGCCAAATGGCCGAAAATTGAACCAGTCCCTGAACTTTGCCTGAACTTTGCAGTCGTTTCGTGGCCATACCAAGTACGTTTGACAGTCTAGAAAGATCGCCTAAAATGGCACGCTTTGGCAGCGACAACGACTGCCGCCACCGGGTGTGTAGCTCAGTTGGTTAGAGCGCGGCCCTGATAAGGCCGAGGTCCGAGGTTCGAATCCTCGCACACCCACTTCTTCTGCTGGCTCCTCTGAAAGCAGAAGCTAAGACATTCTCGCCCTCCACCTATCGAGGCATCGCCCTCGCCTGGATGATGGCATCGCATCCCTGGCAAACTCTTCCCCACGCATTCGAGCAATTTCGAATCATTTCGTAGCCATGTTTCGTCGGAAAACCTTGGCGAAAACGCTTGTTACGTGCGCGATGGTAAAGAACGCCTCGCTCTAATGGCCAGGCCGCTGGAAGGCGTGAGGCAGCCGATATGGTCGCTTCGGAACCGGGATCTCTTGCTGCTCAATTTCAGCCCGCCGGCCTGTTTGACCGTTGATGCGGTTATAGCTTTCAACAAACGCCTGCGCTGTCTGTTTGCTGAGCACATGAGGGAGCGATCCCAAGAAACGTGTTCCTGAAAAAAAATGGACCCAATGGACAACGTGTGTTTGCTCACTCATTTCGTTATTAACCTCTTCCACCATCCAGAAATCACCCCCCAAAGGCGTGCATTTCGACACCCAATGCGAGCAAGTTATTTTGCTCTAACCCATTCCTAGGTCGACCGAGTGACACCTGTCTGTCATGGCTCTTTCGAATCGCTAGGACACCTGATTTCTTATCCGTTTCCAGGTTTAGAGCAAACTACCAAAATGCGCATTGACGTTTCGTCGGAAAACCTCGGCGAAAACGCTGGTCACGTCCGCTACGGTAAAAAGCAACTTGCTTTAGGCGACTTGGACTAACTCCCAAGTCTGCTCGGAATCGTTCCAAATGACCAAACACTTTGCATTGTCGTTGGCAGCCAGAGAGAACGTGTTGCTGGCCGTAAGTGTCGTGGCAACCTGAGCCTGTCCATTCACAGCCGTGAGGCCATCAACCGGGACCGTCAAGTCGGTATGAGCAAGTCCGCCGGCTTGGTCGATCTGCCCCAAATACATCGTGGTCTGTTGTTCACAGTGCACCAAGTGATATTGATTGTCCTGCTCGTAGAGGACTGCCTGACAGTCTGCGCCTGCCAGAGCCCGCGCGAACAATCCCGTGGCATCGACTACTGTAACTCCTCCGGGACTCATGTCAGGCGCATCGCCCATGGCTGGATGTCCCCAATGCTCAACGACCGTGGCGGCTGCCATGCCTACGGTGGTTTGCCCGAGATCTTCGACAAGCGTAGCCCGAATCCACCGTGCCTGTCCTTCCAGTGACACCATTTCGTAACAATCATACTCCACTGCGTCTCCAGGCGGATCGGGCAGATTCAGGGTGACCTTGCCACGGTCTGGGCTGCGCACTGCCCAGCCCACGGCCCCTAGAGCGGCCGGCCCTAACAACCCAGTTGGATCGACCAGGCCAATCTCAGCGCCAACAGTCACATAGGCGGAGCCGTTCCAAGTCACTTGCTGGCCAAGCGCCGTCCCGTTTGCCTGCAGGCTGCCTATCAGTTTGAATCGAATCACGTCGCTGGCTGCTCGCAAGACATACCATGAGCGAGACTGATGATGAAAAAAGACCATCACCAGGGTGTCGCCTGGCAGTCCGCGTCCGAAGAAGTCGGTGGCCGTGACATCCCATCCTGAATCAATCGCCTCGCTGGTGTCGCTGTCGACATCCTCGTCGTCGAGATCGGCTTTCCAAATCGAAACCGTTCCCGCCCCCCCTGCCGCGATGGCCACGTCGGTCTTCCCGAGGTGCCATGCCGGCCCCGCCACAGGAAGGTATTGGTCGCTTTGGGGATCGTAATAGCAAACATGCCGCTCATGTTTGAGATAAAGCCCGGCATCTTGTGGATCGGCCGTTTTGGCGCACACTTGGTTGCTAAAGGCCGGACTATCGACCGTGTCGACAAACTGACCAGCAACAGGATCATAGCCTAACACGGCCGAGGTCTTGTCGGCGGCGCTTGCCGGAACATCTTCTTTGAGCACCACGTGCTTCAAGCCAGGGGCATGAGCAAGCCGTACGCTCATTCCTAGTGGCGTCTGCTGCAGTTCAACTGGTGGAACAGCATTGATCTCCAAAGGCTGGATCGTGTCATGCTCATCCAGCGTTCGCTGGTTGCGATCTCTAGAAACTGGCATTTTGAATGCCTCCTTACGAACCAAACTGAAAGAGCGCCTCGAAGTTACCGCTTTCGTAGGGAGTCGCCCCACTCACCGCGTCTTCAATCCTGGCAAACCCGACGCCGGGACGCCGGAGTTGGTTCCACGAACTCACATGCTCAGCAAACTCATAAGTAACGACCCATCGACTCAACTGGTCGAGAAACTCGAACTCTCTTCGCACACGCGCGCCGAGAAAGAGCACCCGTTCCGCTGCAACATCCAGAAATGGCGTGTTGTTGATCTGGCCTCGTAGCTGACGTATTGCTTGCCAGGGAGGGCGGGCCACCATGTGCCACGTGAGCGAAAAGGTGCCGATCGGCACCAACAGACTAAGATTCATGTCGCCAGGCAATTTTGCCGTATCACTTTCCCATACCCAATCTCTGCCTGGCGCCACGGACTGATCGACCCCGACATGGGCTTGATAGGTCAGAAACGTGCCTTCCTGGATGGGTGGCTGATCCCTGAGTCGGGCAGTGCCCCGAGCGCGATAGGTTGCCGTGACACGTGCGCCGGCTGCTGGATAGATATTGGTGCCGCGAGCCACGGACTCTACCTGATCGCCAACAGGGTTGCCGGGATCGAATGGATCGATCTCCAGGTCGTCGACATAAAATTGCGAAAGCCCTGGAAAAGCAATCGGCGACAGATAAGTATAGGCACCACCGGTTTCTCGCCAGCCACCGACCAGTGACTCACTAAACGCCTGCCAGTCGTCCCAGGCAACCCGAAAGACACGCTGTGCGATGCTCTCGCCTTGTCCAATCCGAAGCCTGGGCGATCCTTGTAATTCTTCAAAATCGATCGCCACCTGAGCCACCTTCCGTCATGAATTCTACTTAATTAATCGCAACGCCCTTACCTTGCCGCTGCCTTACGCGAACACCGGACTGGTAATCGGCCCGGCTCCGGAAAAGATAATCTTGCCGCCGATGGGATCCCCCATGACGACGTCGATCGGCTCGAACTCGATTGCGTCGATGACCGCAGGAACTGTATAGAACCGTGTGCGATCCAAATATAATTTCAGCGTGACGAGTGTTCCTTCCTCGAGCGATTCGGTAATCGGGCTGGTGAAATCAAGTTGAAAGACGATGCTGCCCCTGGCATCCTTGGCCCCAGGCAAGCGAGCTACCGCGCCACCGGTGGCCGAACTGGTATAGGCCAAACTGCTTGCCTGAATCGTCAACTGCCAAGCCGTGATCGAAGCCACAGCCGTCGGCCCGATCTCCACTCTGCCGTCTTTGCCACTCTTGGTCGCCATGCCATGTTTCTCATATTGAATTCGCGTGAATTACGCCGAGGTGCCCACAATCACAATTTTGTAGTCGATGTTACCGGTCCCATCGTTGGTAACCCGTAGCACATCGCTTGTGCCATTAGCAACTGCCCAGCCAGCAATTAAATTGGTCAACAACAATGGACTATCGGCCGGCACCTCGATCCGACTCGTCGCATTTCCGTTGAATGGCCCCAACAGCGCCCCTGCGACCGACGAATCGAGATAAAGGCGTTCTCCGGCTGCGGTCGCCGTGTTGACGATAAACAGCGCCTTGACCTTGGCCAAATTGATTGTGATCACACTGCTATGAATCGTTTGCGACAGGCTGGTCAAATCGAGGTCATCGTTTGCCCCGGATGCAACGGTTCGAATATCGTGCCAAATTTTGTCTGCCTGTCCGTCGGCAGTGCCATCTGACACACTGCGCAGAAAGTCCACTTTCGAATGATCGGAAACCGTGGAAAGGTCAAGCGTTTCTTCAAACAACCATTGAATGCTGGCTTGGATGTCCAGGGATAGGGTGTCGCTCATAGTATTCCTCAGGATTCACTACGGGTTAAATACTCAAGTTCCAAATGCCATATTCCGTCTTCCTGAAACGTCTCGTTATGCCCGCTAAGCTGCATGTCGAGCACGCGCACACAACCATCGCTAAACTCTTGCCGGCCAAAGCGACATTCGATCTCGGCAGCAATTCGTTTGCCCTCGACCAATTCACGCGTCCAGAGGTTAAAACGTATCGTGATTGTTTGCAGCTGCACTCCTTCGGCCAAATACTGGGTTTGCAAACGCCCGGCGCGCTCGATAGTTACATAAGGGAAAGGCGCTTCTCCGCTTTCAGTCGCCAGAATCCAACCAGTACGCACCCGATCGGCTGGCACAAGCGAGGTTAACGGACGCCAAGCAGTCCAATGCCGGTGAATCGCACGCTCTAAACTCATGATTCCTCACCTTTCTCTCACCGATAACCTGCTCTATCTAGACCAGCCCGAAGCTTTATCCTTCAGCCTGTTCTCGCACCCACACTTGCATTAATTCCCCAATGCGTTCGGAGCGAATCGTCTTGAGCACGACATAGCTTGTGCCAGCCAAATCAACGATTCGATGCCGTGGTCCGAGTTCCAGATCTTCGGCCAAGTAGACGATGTGCGAAACCTCGGCCCCCAGCGCGTCGTTTCGCACCTCAGGCTGCACCGACTCTGGCTGGATGCGTGCGGCAAGACGAGAGTAGCTGGTTTGCCAGTCGCGCTTCGACTCTCCGTGCGGCCCCTTTTTGCTACGCATCACCTGAACTTGAATCAACCGGTCAAGACCATGTGCAATCGTTAAATTCCGGGCATGGCATCGCCAACGACGACCAGCGGCCTGATGCTCAACCATCAGCACCGTCCAGGCAACATCCTGCGAGTCGGTAATCACACTGCCCAAGGGCGGCTGGCAGGGAACCTCGGAGGCCGGCAAATGCCAGATAACATCACCTTGGATGACTCCAGCTTCGACCACACGACGCCCAACCGCTCGTCCTTCGCCAGTAAAGCCAGTTCTCCGCAGAGCCCGCTCGATTGACGTCACGGTCGCATCAGGCCATGTCAGCATGACCGGCTCGAGTTGATCGACCACCGTCTCAAAATCATTGGCAGGGTCAAACGCCATACTCATTGTGTGTATCCTGTCGTCTGAACCTCAAACGGCTCGGCTCCCTGAATCGCCAAGGTCAGCGATTCGAGCTGTGCACTCAGAGCCTTGAAATGAGTATCCCAATCAACTTTTTGGCCATCGACGTCATACGTTGGCTTCGGATTTGCCGTCAGGTCAGCTAACTGGAGCGCCACGTTGTCTCTGGCAGCCACTAAATCCTGCAGATAGTTGCCGGTGCTAGTGCTAGTGCTGCCCGAGCTACCTGACGATAGAGAACTAATGGCGGCATCCAGATAGGCTCCAAAAGTTCCTGCCGTGGTGTGCCCAACTTGCAATTCATCCCATACGGCGCTGGCAACCTCTACGGCCGTCAAGTCGCTGAGCTGGTCTAGCGTGTTCTTCGCCCCTTGAATTCCAGCCACAAAATTACCAGCATCCACGGTTGGCAGCCCACCATTGTCACCAGGCGCCACGACAGGGAGACGCACAAAATCGACCTTGACCGGAACGATCACAACACCGGCCGTCGAGCTCGAACCACTCAACGTCCCTACGTCGCAATCCGTCTCCGTCGAGGTGAGCGTGAGCGCATATTCGCCATTGCTCTTTTCAACAGGTTCATTGACAGGGACCGATTCCACGCCATCTTTGACCCATCTCAGCGTATGGTTCACACCATCACTGGACTTAGGCACATTCGCCTGCGTATCCCACGACGTGTAGGTAATCGTAATTTGCTGACTTCGGATTGCCATTTTGAATCGGCTTAGGGTTTAGGGTTTAGGGAACGCGACAGAAGGTCGTTAGTTGTTAGTTGTTGGTAGTTAGTGAGTGGTGGGACGCGGTTTAGGGTGAAGGGTGGAGGGCCTTTGAATTTCTGATTTCTGATTTGGAATTTAGGATTTGACGAACGCGCTAGCGCGTACTAACAACCAACCACTAATGACCAAAAACTTTTTCTCCGTGTTAATCCGTGGCTCAAATTCCAAATCAGGAATCAGAAATTCAGACTGCCCCCGCGTAATGCCCGCTCACCAGCACCGATAGCGGCAAACCAACTGAAGTCTCGCAGACCACGCTCAGTTCATCGAGCGCGGCCGTGCGATCGTCGGCGACGGCCATCATCAGCACACGCCAAAACGCGCTATTGGTCAGCCCTGCCCCGCTGACGTCGATCGACCAGCTCTCGGCGCTCGGTGCCGGTCGGTCGATCCGCTGGGTCCAGGTTGCGCCGACAATCGAGCCCTGGTTGCTGGCCGTGCCGTGGTTATTGAGTATCGTGCCGGCGCCTTCATCGGCTCTCCACTCGCCCAAAGGCGTTGGCAAGCCACCTCGGTGGCCCTGGCTAGACAGCGTTTGTACTTGGCTATCACTGAGACCGCTCGCCCACACGGACACGTTCGCCAGCAGGCCATCGAAGTGATAGGTACCACTGCTAAACCGGCCTATCCAAGTAGCGCTCGCGCTCCCGCCCAGGAAGCCAGTGATGTCCGTCGAGTCGATCAACTGGCCGTCGACAAACAAAGTAAGTGTCGTGCCTTCGCGGCGCAAAACGACGTGGGTCCAAGCGTTCAGCGGGATCGGAGTATGCAAAATCGTCGAACCGCCGCTTCCTCCGTTGCCAGATCGAACGCATAAATCCCAACCAAACGTCTCCAAGAACGCAATGTAAAAATTGGTGCCGGTCGACGCAGACCATTGGTTGACGGCCATGGCATGGCCTGAGGTCGGAAATCTCCGTGGATTGATCCACGCCGAGACGGTCAGATCGCCAACGATATTTAGCGAGGAATGTGATATGTCGACGTAGTCGTTCACGCCATCAAGCGCGAGGGTGTCGAGCGTGCCAACCGCTTCGCCGAACACTGGCAACTCTCGCCAGTCCGTCTCGTGCTGAGCGCCCACGATCGTAAGGTGTGCCGTACCGACCGCGTCAGGTGTTTGCCCCACGGCCGGCGTGTCGATCTCATCGAATCGCCAGCGATTTACCTGGCCCGGGGGCGTCTTGTGGCGAAAGAAGAAGTCCTTGGCTTGCTCGGTCGTCGGAGCCTGACTAAACACTCGCACATCGTCGATGTCGCCACCGAAATAAAACTGTGTCTTGAAGTTTTTGCGCTGCGCCCCGATCGTCCAGCGGTCTAGGTTCACGCAATCGCTAAACCAAGAGCCGTTGTTGCTGCCACTGATGACCGACAGCGGCTGAAGGACGCCATCAATCAAGATTACGTAGCTGGAGCCTGTCGAAATCCAGATGACGTGATGCCAGCGCCCGGCGACGATCGAGCCAGGGGGTGTCCTGACCCGATTTCCAATATTGATCGTCGTGCTGTTGGTTACCCGCAGGTCAATTGATCGCGACCCAGCGGCACCGACAATCCAGGTCTCGACTCGATTGCCGTTGTTTGTCCACGCCCCGTTCATCCAGATCCAGCTTCCGCCGCCTGGCGTATACCGCACCCACATTGACACCGCCCCAGATTGGTCGGCGGTCCGAAATGGCGCGTCGATGCCGAGATAGTCGTTCACGCCATCAAGAGTAAACGCCCCGGTGTTCGTGCAGTCTTCGCCGAAAGCGTTGGTGAATGTGACGCCGTCGCTGCTCACCTGGATTCGGATGGTTGATCCGGCCGGCTTGCTGGCAATCACGCCGTCGAGGCTAGACACCGACTCAACGTCTAGGCCACTGAGCACGTCACCGCTGGTCGTCCGGCCAATCGCCTGGAACTGGCCGGCCACGATCTCCGCGTTGCGCAGCACGCCGGCGGCAACCTCGGATTGCTCCAGGGTCAGGCCAGTGGCGTTGTCGAATTGGTTGGTAGCTTCTGGCATGGTTTCAAGCACGAAATTCTAAATCCGAAATCCGAAACAAATCAGAAATTCGAATGTCTAAATTTTCCAAACAACGCGCGTTCGCGTTTTGGTCATTCGTTTTTCGTTGGTTGTTAGTGAGTGTTGAGTGGTGAGTGGTACGCGTGAGCGCGTCCGTCAAATCCTAAATTCCAAATCAGAAATCAGAAATTCAAAGCCTCGTCATCAAATTCTGCCCATTGCGCTTCGCGATTATCGGCGACCAACGACGGCTGATTCGGCTGCCCAGGGTCGAAGTTGGCCAGTGGCTCGAAAATTACCAAATAGCCATCCATCTCATTGAGCATTGCCAGTAGCTCAAGAAGATCATCCCACGCACCAAGTAGATTTGGCACCGCAGGATCAGTGGCAGTGACAGCCCCGTAGTGCTCGATCGGCTGCACGCCCTCTTCCGTTATCAGCCGCACCTGAGCTACATGCCCGGGGGGCAACGTCTTCTGGTTGATTGGCGCATCACCCATCGCTTGGCGGATCAGGCTGATCGGCACCCGGGGCCAGGTGAGTTGCGTGGCATGGCTGATCGGCTCATCGGCGGCCAGGGGGATCAGGCTGTCAGAATCGGCTTGAGTCAACACGCCTCCAGCGACCAGCAGGCCCAACATGTTCTGTCGATCAGGTAGGCTCAAGTCGAGTTCGGTGGAGTCACGTCGAATCAACAGCGAAGCGGCCGAGGCCACGTCCTGCACTAATTCGACCGTCACGCCAGGCGGCAAGCTTCCGACATTCGGGACGGTGCCCGCGGCGGCGGCTTCGATGTTGCGTTTGCGGCCGTTCAGAGCCGACCAGGAAAGCAGTTCGGCGGAGCTGATCGGCTTGGTGACCGGGATATTGGCTGCGTTGATCTGGTCGCGCGCGGTGGCCGCGTCGGTGCTGTATTGTCCGGTAACCGGGTGCTCTCCGGCTAGCACGCGCCGCAGGTTGTGTAACGTGAATTGAGTAGATTGCATGATGGTTGGTAGTGAGTGCTTGTTTGGCTAGTGGTACGTGAGAGCGCGTCCGTCAAATCCTAAATTCCAAATCGGAAGCCCCAAATTCGCGGCCTGGAGCGCCTCGCCGGGCAGCCGCGATGGACCACCCGGCGGGCAACTCTTGAAGTGCGCGCGGCAACTTAAGCAGTGCTCTTGACCACTGCTCGGGGCTCAAGCACCGCCGCGGCGCCTCGTTCACTGGCCTTGAACCGAAGCACGACGTCTTGGTTGAAATCGGCTTCGCTGTTCAGCGGCGACTGAGTAACCACCACCGGCCAGTTCTCCATGTAAGCAAACGCTCGCTTGAAGTCGCCCATGAACCAAGTCGAGGTTGCCATCCCAGCAGCAGCCAGCCTGGCCTTCAGGAGACGGCTCGAATTGACCTGATAGCTGCTCACCGGATTAGCGGTCAACGTTTGCGTGCCTGTTCCCGTGGTGATATCACCAGTGCGCACCTCAGTAGCAGTCACGACTCGCAAGGCAGTGGCCCTTAGTTCTGGCGCCACCAACAGACGATCAGCTCGCACCAATACCGGCTCACCGGTGTTCGGGTCGGTGATGTCGGCAAACACCTGCTCGACCTGATCGAGGCTCGACCAGTCGGTCAACGGGTTGCCGGCCGCAATGTTTACCCAAGGGCTGGTGGTTTGATAGGTATCATGAGCCGTACCGCGCCAATTGAAGTTATTGGTCGCCCCAATGATCACATCCAAGATACGCTTTTCCTTGTTCAGCGCCAGCGCTTCGCCAACCTGGGCAGCATTACGCAGAATCAGGTTGGTTCGGTCGAAGAAGAGCGCTTCCTTGGTCACCGGCACGATAAACCCACGTTTGGTCGTCGATGGGGTCTCGATCCAATCTTCGCTTAACCCAACGTGAGGATAGGGCATGCCGGCACCCACCTCTTCCGCCTGATCGCCCAATCGGCCGACGCCTGGAATCCGCTCGCCGTCAAGCTTGGTAGGAACCGTCTCAACCAGCTTAGAACCGATCAGCTCTTCCCTTTGAAACGCTTCTAGAATCTTTGAGTGCACGACTTGGCCGGCGATGTTGGAAAACGCAGTCACATCGACTCCATCACTCGCTTCCAACACACTGGTCCCGCCATGTCGCGGATCGAGCCCCGACACCCATTCACGTCCGTCGGGGATCAGCGCTTCGGCCAAGTCGCGAATGCTAAAATCGTCTGGACGCAAGTGCCCTTCGCGCATGGCCTCGGAAAGATGGCGCACCGTTTTTTGCGGTCCGTCCAAATCGTATCGTCGTTTCAGTTCTCTGGCATTAATACTCACGTTGCTTCTCCTCAATTAACTTGCTTGGCAGTACGTCTACGAGGTCGCGATCGCCTGGGGACCATCGTTCATCACTGTGCTGTTGATCGCGATTAAGATCTTGGTGGCGTTGGTGGCCGCCTTGGCGCAAGTTCCGATCGACCGCTCAGGAGCCGAACTGGGCACGCCAATTACCTGTTGATTCAACAGCGTGTCGCCCGCCGCATTGTCATCGACGCCTACCCGATCTCCGACTTGCACGCTCGCCTGAGCTTGGTCGAACTCGAAAATCCCATTGGTGGCGATTCGAATATCGCTCGTGTCGCCAGCCGACGAGGCCTGCATGGCAACGCCAGCAAAAACATCGTGCAGCGACTCTTGAGTCGCATCCAACGAGGCGCCATAGGCCAAGTCGGCCGCCGGCTTACCATCGTCGGCATCTAGAAAGACAAGATCCCCAATCTCAATGACCGTTCCTGAATCAACGGCCAGCTGAATTGGCTTGGTGTCTCCGTAGCGCCATCGCATTTGATTTGCCATTCTCTCAATCTCCTCTTCGTGGTCAGACTTTCAGACAGATAGGTGTCGTTCTGATGATGGTGTGTTCGGACTAACGAATTGCTACGGCAAAACGAGCCGGATCAAAGGCCTCTTCCGAGTCCAGCCCGCGGTCGCGATGTTGGGCAACCGCCACTGGTTTCGCTGAACCGGCCCACAACCGAGCGTCTTCTTGCCGTGCTTCAATCAACTGGCTCAGCACAGCTCGATTCTCGGCAGCTTCACATTGGCGCCGAAATGTCTCGGTGCAGAGCATCTCAGGCAAATGAGCCTCTTGAATTGCTTGCTCCACAGCGGCCAGCCACTCGACTCGCTGCTGCTGTTGTTTGAGTTGCTGATTTTCTTCACGCAGTTGTGCATAGTGCGCGGCCCGTTGACATACGGCCTCCGACTGCTCGTGCTCGCGCAACGCTTCTTGCTTGATCGCTTCAACAAGTTCAAGGTGCTCTTGCTTGAGCGTTTCCAAAGTTAACGACATCGCCTCCTCCTTCGCTGTTGATAATGGGGTAAAAGGAACCCAGCTATGGCGCACGTTGTCCCAAATTTCTGCACGTGGGCTGTGTTCGCCACACGCCTGGTGCTCGAACAAACCTCGCGTCGTTGCCGGATCGGCCACGAGATCGACCGATCGCACCTGCACGATCTCATCAATCACGGTCTGCCCTTTGCTTCGCGAGGTTCGGGCAGTCACGTTATGCGAAAAGCCGACCTGCCCAGGGGCGTTCTCTGCATCCCAAATAAGCTGTTCCGCCAGCAGATGCCGGGGGTTGAAATAGAAATCGCCATACAGACCGTCTTCTTTTCGAGTGACGTTGCGGATCACGCCAAGCCGATCCTGATAGTTTCTTGGCGCGTGAGGAGGACCATCTGGATGGTTGACGTTAACCCGCACTCCTTCGTACAAGCCGATGGCCCGCTCGAGTGTGGCCCCTGGATAGACACGGTCATTCTTGCTGTGCAGTCCTAAGATTTTTACACCACGAATGACGCCGGTTTCGCGGTCGACCCCGATCTTCGCGCCACGCGAGCTAACGTATTCGACTATTTTCTCGTCGAATGGATTCAATGTATCCAAATTACTATCCTCCCTCGTCCAAATCCCAGGCAAATTGCCTGCACGACCTTTGAAGACTTAACGATCATGCCCTACAGCGTTCACACAGCACCGACGTCCAAATTGCGACGTTCCTGGTCGTAATCCAGCCCCAGTTCGGCCGCGATCGTCTGCTTTGATTTCACGCCCAACCGGTGATAGATTCGATTAACCCTGGCCTCGGCAACTTCATCTCGCGTAGCAACACGCGGCAGGCCAACCTGAATCGCTACTAGCCGGCTAACCCCGTGAGGCAACCGCCCTGCCCTTTCCGCAGCGTCGACGACCATCTGCATGATGGCCAAGTCGTCTGTGCGCATGTCGGCCTGCCAACGCTGAAACATCTTCACCGCTGGCCCCTCGGCCACTAGCGTGCTGGAGTAACTGGCGTTACTGGCATCGCTAGTCAGCATGAACTCTGGAATCACCAGGCGCGAGGCCACAGCCCGCAACATTGCCTGCAACACCAGGACATAACGACTGGCATCAAGCCCAGCCGCGGGAAATTCGTATTCAATCGACTTCGGCGAATCGAGAATTGTTCCCGGCGAGTAGCGCCGTAGAAACGAAGGATCGCCGGACGAAGCGTTTTGTGTCGTGTCGGCCGTCGCTTGCCGAAAGGTTTCGGCCGCCGAGCGTGTTGCCCGATCGTGTCGCCGAATCATGGCAATCGCCGTCTGAACATCGGCCACCGTCGACATGTTGGCCAGCAACTTCTCGGCTCGCCAAAGGTTATTGCGAACGGGATAAAACAGCGGGACGCCACGCTTGACATTGCCGTCGACCCCGTGCTTTCGATGTTGAATTTCCGCCGCCGAAACGGGCCGACCATCCACCCAGTACCGCTCGACCGTTTCTACGTCGTCTGGATCGGTCTCAATGCCAAACGTTGCCGCTTGGTTTCCAGTAAGCTCCGGAGGACAGTTGATCTGATCCGGCTCGACAAAACGGACGCGCACCTTGCCATCCGGCGCTAGAAACAGCCGCAGAAACGCTTCACCATCTCGATCACGGCGGCGCACAATCTCTTGCTGCCGTTGCTGCCATCGGTTCTCACACACGAAGTCGTCTAATGTCTCCTGAACCGTGCGTAACAGTTCGTCGCTCACTTGACTTCCCGGCTTTCGCACGGCTTTGTAAGTGTGGCCGGTTGCGACAATGTAGTTGATGCGGTTTTCATGGCCGTTGATCGCGAATGGATTCGAGCGTTCCAACTGCCGGCCTACCCGACGGGCTTCGAGCAACTGAGCTTCGCTCCAACAGAAGGTCTGCTCAGGCACACTCCCGTTTGAACTTCCGATCGGCGACCACCAGAGTCCGTCGGGCCCACGCAAGGCGTCGGTTGGATCGACATAGCGTGTATAACATTCCAACGACTCGCGCAGCATCTCGTTCTCCGCATGCAAAAGTTGTTCGCGCAACTGCTCGTTCTCTGCTAATGCCGTTTCCAGATTGCCCATGCTCGAAATGCCTTTCATCCCGCGTTTGCTAACACCTGATCGTCCGGAGCAGCTAAAATCCGAAGTGCGGCAACTGCGACGTCGCCTCGCTTGGCTCTTGATCCCACCAATCTCTCGCGGTTCGCACAGCCATCTCGAGAGCGTCCGGTCCGTCGTCATGACGTGCGGCCGGGAAATCGCGCAGTTGTGAGACCAAAAGCTCTGTGCCTGGCGTTCGCCGAAACCGGATTTGCCGGGCACGGAGCAAGCCATCTAGAGTTTCGATTCTTAGCTCCTTGCGAATCGTGTTGTGCATGGCCCCGACACGCACATGCAGCAGCCCTTGCTTTCGGAACTCCTCGGCAAACATACCGCCCAACAGGTCTTGCCAGGCATTGCCTTCAATTTGAAACACTTCAGGACGAAACCGCTTGTAGAGTGCAACTCCGTCGTCGACCAATTGGGTCGGCGGCCGGCTGTTTGACAAGTCTGCTTCGACCCAAACCAGCCCTCCCGCCTGAACTGCTAACAACACATAGGCCGAGTAATCGGACCGGCGTGTCCCCTGCCCTTTGGAAGGATCAAGCGTCATCACCCGCAGCTGCAAGTCGCTGGGCCACTCATCGAACCAGAGATCGTCGCCTTGAAAATATTCCAGCGGCCACAAAACACTTTCGTGCTTTCCTGGCTGCTGTTGGTAGAGCGATCGCCACCAATGGACAGGCATCGACCGTTCAACCTGGCGCAGCTTCTCAACCGAAAAGCGTTCAGGCCAAAGCGCCTCGCCCGGCTTGCGTCCTAAGCAATCGTGCTGTTCGGCGATCGCAGGAAAACGAATTTCGCGCCAGGCTTCGTCCTGTTGTTCGGCACGAATACGTCCGGCCAAATCGTCCTGATGCCAGCGAGTTTGTACGACAATCGCTACGGCATTCGGCTCGAGTCGGGTAAAGGCGGTCGATGTCCACCAATCCCAAGCTTTTTCACGATAGGTTTCGCTCAAAGCCTGCTCGGCGTTTTTGACGGGGTCGTCGACAATTAGCAAATCAGCCCCCTGCCCTGTGATCGGCCCACCAACACCCGCCGTGCTCATCCCCCCAAAATGATTTCGTAAATTCCAAGAATTAGCGGCCGAGGAATCTGCCCGCACCCGGACTCCGAACAATTCAGGCCCCCACTGTTCCATCAAGTCCCGGGCCTTGCGGCCCCAGCTGGCGGCAAAAGTGGCTTCGTAGCTTGCCAGCAACACACGATGGTCGGGGTGCATTCCTAAATACCAAACGGGAAAAAACTGGCTGGCCAGCACCGACTTTCCGTGGCGAGGCGGCATCATGATCAACAAACGTTTGATTCGCCGTTGCGCCAAGTCGACCAGCGTTCGGTTCAGCAACGTCAGATGCCTGGCCATCCGCCACACACGTCCCCAAGCCCGGGCTCCCAACTCTGCCGGACTGCTTGGGCAATCCGATTGACTGGCCAATTGACACAGGTCTTCAAGCACCAGAGTCCGCTCCCAGGGAGTCAATGTCGCCATCCATGCCTGCAGTTCGCAGTTGTTCAGCGAGAGCAAGAAGTCGGCGTTGGCGTTGCTTAGAATCGGCGATCGAGGGTGACTCATCTCGCTGTCCATTGGTCTGTTCGGTTTGAATTTGCCGGTGCATGGCGACCAACGCCTGGGCAGCCGAAATTCTCGTCCGAGCGTCGTAGGCATAAACTTCCGTTTTGACACCGGTTTTCGGACACACCTCTTCGCGGCGTTCGACCACGATGCGCACCAAGCTGGCTGGGACGACCGTTCTAGCGCCTTCAGGAATAACCCAACACGATTGCTGTGAGTCGAGTGGCGCACTCGCCCTCTCGCCCGATGCTCGCTCGGGCTGGGAGTGGCTGCCTGCTGAATCACCTGCGAGCATTTCATTGTCTGCCAACTCAAAACCGGTCTACGGGGTTGTCGATCATTGCTTTCCACCAGACGCATGTTGCCCCATATCTGCATCACCGACCTCCACAGGCGGCTGCCTTCAGATATTCCAGCGACACGACGGCTCGCCCTTGGGAGACACTTTTCACATACGAATTCAACACGCCAGTTCGCGCACCGCGTTGGACGCAGTGTCCTGTTTTTTTGACGCCGACCTGACGCCAGCGTCCTGAGCGCCGCAAGCTGGCGATCATGGCCGGATGCGATGTCGTGATATTTACCCGTTTCGACTCGCTCGCATATTGCTCGGCAATCGCATCCAAAAACCTCGTTGCGATTCCAATGCCTTGAAAGTCCGGCAGCACCACGATCCGCGAGATACGCCAACGTCCACGTCGCCCTGGCATCGCCAGCACGGCACAAAATGCAACTGGCCGTTGCCCCCAAAGCGCCAGATAGCAATGCGAAGCTTTATTCACTGAATGGCTTAAATAATGATGTCTTCGAAACAAACGCCACGCCGAGTGATGGCAAGGAACAATGCGGAGCCGGATTTCTGGTCGCCGAAGACGCCTCCGTTGCAGCTCAAGCTGCGCCATGTCGACCACCCAATCTGGTTCCAACCACTCCAGTACGTCGTAGTGACAGGTTACCGCCACAAAACGTTTGTCGAGCTGCCCTCGCCGCAATGCCCTAGCCAATGCGGCCGACCCTGTTTTCGCCACGGTCCGGTCGACTACGCTGGTGAACTCGTCAAAAACCAACAGTGGCGTCTCGGCAAGCAAGGCTCTGGCCAGATCAGCACGAAATTGTTCTCCATTGCTCAGCACGTGATACGGACGCAGCCACGCTGGCGGACTGCCAAATCCCACGGCTGTTAACGTCTGAGTGACCTCTTTTACCGGCCGCTCTCCCAGGCAGTCGATCATCGCCCGCTCGGCAGGCCAAGCATGCCGATCGAAGACCGCCTCGCCAAAAGCACAACGTGCAACGGTCGACTTGCCACTACCAGACGGCCCCACAATGGCCCCGATCCGCCACGATTCCTGAACATCAGGCACGTCGACCACAAACGTCTCTTTGTTTTGCCCATCTACTTTTAGCCCAAACATTCCGGCTACCTGCTGCACCCGAAACGAATTGTGCACTTCACATTGCACAGTTGCTTCAATCGTTGGCATCGAATCGTCCTAGACAGGAACCTGGCTAAAGTGTGAGCACGCGACAGACATGGCCTTCCGCAGCAAGTCGTTCGAATAGCTCCCGCTGCTGTGCCTCATCCTCACACTCCACCAGCACTTGAAATACTTCATCCAATCTTCCATGCTCTGCCGACATTGGCGGCTGGCTGTGTTCTGCCGCCAACTGGGATTCCAACAGCGGCCCAAGCTTCTCGTCCTCAAACTCGATGTCAGCAAGCAAGGCAGTCGCACGCTCACGATCCGCTTCGGCCATGGCGGCCAATGGATCGTAGGTCGCGAGTATTTTTTCAGCCTCTCGATCATCAACGTCCAACACCAACACCGGCACTTGCATGTCAGGAATTGTTTCCGCCCGCAGATGGCCATCAATGAGGCCCAACCTGCCATCGGCCAACTCCCGCACCAACAAGGCGTCAGCGAATCCAACCTCGGCCAAGACCGCCTGAAGGGCTTTGCGCTGACCGTCGGGATGGGTTCGCCAGTTGCGAGGATGTGGAACCAGCTCAGAAGCCGGCACGCGACGCAGCTCGCGGATTCGATCTCGAATCATCAAACCAAAACTCGCTCTAGCTTGTTAACAACACGCGAGCCACCGAAGTAGCACACAAGGTAATCACTGTGACAATCACCGCCCTCAAGAGCCAACGGCTGGAGGCCACGTGTTGCTCAATCCGATCGGTTCGAACTAACAACCCCGCCACTCCGTTGCGACCGGTAAAGATCGCTTCGTGCGTGGCTTGCTCTCTGTCGATTTTCTCTAAGCGGTGCCTGATGCTCCGCTGTTCCGAGTCGAGTTGCGCCGACACACGTACCAACTGACGCTCGACCTTTCCGACCTGACGCTCAATCACGGCCAATTTTTGAAACACCATTCGACTGGTTTTTTCATGACGTTCATCCGTGCGATCGGTCCGTTCGGCCAAATCATCAATGCGAGCATCGAGCCTGGCGGCGTTTAATTCGTCAGCCACGGGATTTCTCCTGCGTTGACTTCCAGCCCTTGCCCTGCTCTCTGGCGTCGGATCGGAAACAAAAACCGCCAAACATTTCGTACCGGCTGTCCAGCAACATACCCCCGCTCAGGCCACGCAGGCGGTAATGGCGTGCGACGCTGTGTTACCGCCTGTTTCTCTGGCTGCCCGGCGCGACACATTCCGTCTTGGCAGACCGCCGACGGGCTGGGCACCGCTGGCAAGCCGGCAACCACTTCGCCCACGCCAATCACCAAGCCCCAGCCAATGACCGCAATCGCCACGTGGTTCATGATGCCTGCTCCTTGCTAGATGCTGAGACTCCTTGGCGAAATTCGTCGACCGCCTGAATGATCGCTTGACCTCGTTGAGGATCGCGAAGCCGCGGCAATAGTTGTTTGGCAAACACATCGTCGACAAACGCCAAGCGGTCTTCGTCGCTGGCCAACATGTCGCGAAATGCTCGCACGCGATGCACCATGCTGCTCAGATCGCCCACGGCAAAATCTTCGAGAATTGGCGAGAATCGCCCCAGCCCCATCGTTTTTAATTCGGCGGCCATCTTGATTGCATTCCGACGTCGGTCTTCGACTGCTTCATCGCGTCGAAAAAGGGTCTTGGCCCCCAGGGCGGCAGAAATCCCCGCCAAACCAGCGATGACCAGATCCTTTGTTGCAATCCCCGCGATTGCTCCCAATAAAGGCGTCAACATCATTAATCCTCCGTCGTCAACGTGTCTTTTTCTTGCGATACCCACTGCTCGATTAAGTTGCGGCTAAACATCCCTTACACCGCCTCTGACTTTTTCCATTCCGACGCCAACCCTCCAGCAGCCCCTCCCAGGCCGGCCAACAACGCCAATAGCAGCCCACCATCGGAGTTCGTCTGGCTCGGCGTCGGCCGAATGTCGGGAATCGGCCGCACTGTTGGTGCTGGGGTTACGGGAGCCGGCGCCGGAGTCGGCTGGGGCCTTGGCCGACAGTTCTCGATTGCGGCGGAAATTTCATCGGCTAAAGCCGCTGCGTTTGGCGGAATGTTTTCGGCACTGGCCTTGTAGCATGTCCTGCCATCTGGTTGTTGCACCAGAATCGCTGGCAAGCGTCCTACATGAGCTGCCCAACGTGCGCGAAACAGCGGATCATTGGCTGCAAAGACATGCTGTTTGCATTGTGCCTTGAGCGACACCAAACGTGGCTCGGTCGACATGGCAACCAGCAGCCGGCGACTGGCGGAATCAGCGTGGTGGTTGACAGGCAAACAGAGCGTTACCCACCAGGTGCCTCCATCTTCCGGCAAATGGATTACCCGTTCGCGATGGGGCTGGTCCTGTAGGCCTTCCGCCAAAGCCGCTGAATTACCGCCCCAGCAAACACCCCCAAGGCCGAACAAACCGAGAACAAGCATAGCGCAACGCATTACACCCCTCCCTTTACAAAATCAATTCAGGGCTTCAATTTGCCTGGAATCTTTTGATAGCGATCCTATCGCTGGCCAACGAAATTGAGCATTAGTAGTAGGGCCGGGGCGGCGGCGGCTCGTAGACCAACGTCCACGCCCAACCACCATAGCCTCGCCAACGGCGAATGAATTCCTCGCGCGACAACCAAACAATGGTTTCGATGCGGTTGTTGTCCAGCAGCGCGGCCTGCGTTTCATCGAGATGCACAAGATTCACCGCATGCTGTGGCCAGAAGGTGACTCCTGCTCCGCGCCGAGTCCGCATCGCCCACTCCAGAAATTTCTCATCTCCACGATCGGTATAGGCATAACGCAAGCCTGCGGCTTCCATGCGAGCATTCAACCGCTCGGCATACTCGCCGCCAGAGTGATGTTGCCGCCACCAGTTAGCCAGAGAATACTGTCCTTGCCAGCGCAGCACATGGACCAAACACGCATGCACACAAGAGCCGGTGTCCCAGTTGGCTTCGCGCATCGCTAACGGCAAATCAATTGCCGGAGTTGCGGCTTGTTGATACGGACATTCCGGACCATCACAAGGCGGCCCCGCCTCACTCTCACAACCTCCGCCGGCCAAGGCAAACAACAAAACCACCCGGCAGATTGGCAGGTGAATTCCTTGCATACGACTAACCTTTCAACTGGACGCCTGGGGAGTAAACTTCGGCCGCGATTAGGTCGCGAATCAACGACGCCGGCGTTACCTTGCTGGCATTGGAAATCGGAAATAACCCCACGTGCTGTAACACTGCCGCGAGATACTCACTACAAAACAGACTACTGCGGTCCACCTTTCTCCATGCCCATAAATGCTTCACAACACGCGTCCCGGCCAAAATAGCGCCGGAGCCGTCATACTGCTGACCGATGCGGGCTAACAGATGGCCTGTCAAGCGTGTTCCTCGAGCCGGCGTGAAGTCCCGCCGCCAAGCAGCCGTCATCCGATAAAGCCACACCCGACCACGATATCTTGCCACCCGCGAATTCGGCTCATGCGCCTGAACGCCTGTAATCACACGCCCGGTGATCTCACAAGGAGCTGTCGCCAAGGTCGTACTCTCATAAAGGAGGTACTGATTTTTCCAGTCGGCAAGCCGGTCTTCAGGAATCCGAACCACACCGCTGGCGGCCACATTGCGTAGCTGCCATCCTGGCGTCCAACCCACCACCGCGACATGCGAAATGGCCGAACAAGTGCCAAGCTTAATTCCCATTGAAACGGCCCCTCGACCAGAAAACGCCAGCACATCGCCTGCTTGCCAACGAACTGGAGTCTCAATTGCCATCACTTGTTTCAATTCCGTAGTCTGCTGGACTCGGTTAGCGAACACCGCTGGCGTCCGCTCCCCTTTCTCAGTAATTAGTTGCCTTGCTCCAGCAAGACATACGGGTCGAACAAATCCCAATCTTCAACGTCTTGCAATCCCTCACAGACTTCCGCTTGCCGCCCCTCCTCAACCCGCTGGCGAGCCTGACGAATCATTTCACACACCGCGTGAATCTCTCGCGTCAACATCTGCTCCTGAGAAGCTGTAAGATCCTTTCTGGCAGCCAGCCGAGCCTTCGCCGTCGACAAGCCAGGCACTCCACGCAAGTAGTCCACCGATGAGCCGCCACCAGCCCATGCCCTCTTGCGCTCGAACGCATTGGAGTGGTTGCCGTTTCGCACGCCTGATAATCTAGGCTGACCCAAAAACCAATCGGTGCGGTTCATAACCGATCTCCCCGCGTTGCCTCGACAACTGTCGTTACGTGCTCTGCGACCGCTTTCAATTCCTGCACTTCCCACGTGTCAGGCAACTTGCCCACCTCCATCGTTACGACGCGCAAGATTGCCACTGCCATCGCCATGCACTCAGCAGCCAACCGAGAGGCCTGTAGCTCGAAAACCAATCGAATCCACTCGGCATGAATCTCCCCCCCGCCAGCCACTTCACTCCCATCTACCCAACGCAGATTTTGAAGCCGTCGCAACAGTTCGCCTTGCCCTGCCATCAGGCATCGCTCCGCCAAAGGATCCTCGGGACAACGGCAGTCATCCGGGCTGTTTGTCGCTGAAGCAATTCCGCAAATCGTCACGCCTTCCTCCCAGCTTCACTGCCCCCAGGTTCACGCGTGAACCGCCCTCTTTACCTCGCTTTTAAATTCAATTGAAAATAAGTATATATAAATACATACAAAAGTCAACCGTAAATGATTTTTTTAAAATTTTTCATCTTATTTCAATCCACTTCTCGCATCATTATTGACAAACACCTCTATTTGCCCCATGGTGATAGCGTTATGCCAGCCAAACCAATCGAGCCGTATTCGCCCCAGAAGCTGCTGAGTTTGATTCAGCGACTCGACCGTCTCTCAGGCCGGCTTCGCGCCGTAGCAACCTGGATGGAACAAGAAGAGCAAGAGATGCTCTTAATCACGAACCACAAGAGCATGGTCAAAGGCCTTGAATTTGCCGAAGCATTCGGCCATGCGGCCGAACGGGCCGTCGACAATTTTCGTCTTACGGGACAATCAGCCCCCGACGAAACCCCAGAGAACAATTGAGTCGAGGAACGAAACAAACCATCCAAGCAACAGGCGGTCTGATACCATTCAGACGTTGCTTCACGCATGGACTTTCCTGGTCGAACCTGACAAGATAAAAAGCATCGCTACAAATTCCCCGGGGGTATAGCTCAGTTGGGAGAGCACTGCCTTTGCAAGGCAGGGGTCGTCGGTTCGAGTCCGTCTACCTCCACTTTTCACGTCACCTTGAACCATCTGCAAAACCATGGCGGGCTCCGGCCTCCGAACGGCGTCGCCATCGCAACCGAGTGACGCCAGCAGACTGACATGGCTTTGCCGGGGGCTATGCTACCTTGGCGTTCTACTTTGGAGCACAACTTGGCAGCTCTGGACGCCCCAGAGCCTTTACCCCCAAGTCCCTCTACTTCAGTTAGCCTGCTACCTTCCAGGCTGGGTCGACTGGCTTACACTTTTGGGAATCGTGGCCTCGCTGCTGCTCTTGGGCGCACATGCCCCCCATGCCCCAAGAAGATGGCAGGCGTTTGTTATCCTAGCCACCTGCCTCATCCTGCAGTTCATCGGCGACCAACATCGCCTTCAACCATGGGCCTACGAATTCCTGCTGATCGTTCTGGTCATGGTCTTCGCGCCAGCCGAACGGGTTCTGCCATTACTACGTCTACTGACAGTCAGCATTTATTTCCACTCTGCCCTTTCCAAGGCGGATATCACGTTCTTCCAGACCCTAGGGTACGACTTCTTTTCAACACTGCTCGACCAGCTCGGCCTCCAGGTTGGCCGAGAGTCGCGTCTTGCCACCCTAGGCATTGCGTGCTTTCCGCTGGGAGAAATTGCGATTGCCGGCGGGCTTTGCTTTCGGACAACACGTCGCTTGGCCTGTCTTGGCTCACTGATTATGCACTCGACGTTATTGATTATTTTAGGCCCCACGGGCCTCGACCATCAGACGCCAGTGTTGCTCTGGAATGCTGGCTTCATGCTGCTGAACCTACTGCTGTTTTGGAACTGTCGTCGCTTTTTTCCCACCAAGGCCAAGGGCCTGAAGCCGTCCTTGAACACCAGCACTGCGCCTGGCATTGCCCTGGCTATGCTGGTTTTAATCTGCCCTTTCCTGGCGCCATGGCAATGGTTTGACCACTGGCCGGCCTGGGGGCTTTATTCCCCGAGCGCAGGTCGGGTATCCGTTTTTATCCACCGGCAAGCAGCCGATCGCATTGCCCCACCGGCAGCAACTTATCTGGTCGACCCGAACCCAGATGAAGCCTGGCTCCAATTGGACATTGACCGCTGGTCTCTAGAAGAACTGCATGTGCCGATCTACCCTCAGGCTCGGTTTCAGCTTGGCGTCGCAAAGGCGGTCGCCCGCCAATATCACTTGGATTACTCAATCCGGGCTTACGCCTTTGGACCAGCAGCTCGCTTCAGCGGAATCCGCCGCTGCACCGAATTGCGTGGAATTGTGCCGATCCAACAAGCAGCCCAACAACACTGGCTAAATGCCCATCCCCGCACGCAACGGGCTTCCGGCGCAAACTCTCTCTAGCCCATTTTGGCATCGACTACCCTACCGGTTGTAGCGATTAGGGCGCAAGGGCTGCCTGTAGCGTTGCGCAACACGATGTATTTTCTCGCAATGCCCCTGGTTGCTTTGACCAACCTTTATTTCATCCTAGCCTTGAAAAGTGCGAAGCAGCACACACTACCTGCCTTACCGCCCGAAACACCGCGTGCTTAGCCACAAGCGTTCCCCTGGCAGCCCAACCAACGAGCCCCCCTACAGCTAAGCCCAAAACATGATGGGTCGGACACAGGTCGCACCGGCCAAACATCTATTTTCTTGACAATATAACTGCTATTCCCAAAATCACCCCCGCCCTCATTGCCGGAGATCATGACTATGTTGCTCGCAGCAATCCTCTCCCCCCAGAACGTGGTCATCGACATCGTGTTCGCCCTCGCCATGCTTGGCACAGGCTTTACGCTAGCCTGGTTCCTGAGCAAACGAAATCAACGCCCTAATCCCAGCGGCCTGGAGCAAGCCCGGGATGCACTTGCCAAGATCCAAGGCTTGGCAACGTCTGTCGCTCTCGACGTTGGCGAGCATTCAAGCAAGATGCAAGAGGCCTCGAACGAGCTGCACGAACTAACTGCCAATGGCAGCGATTCGGTTGACCGAGAAGTCCTAGCAACCGTGGCCAATATGCTGGAAGCCAACGAAAAGCTGCAACAGAAACTCGCCAGCGCTGAAGAACGCCTGCAGCAACAAGCCCAGGAGATCGAAGGCCATGTGGCCGAAGCCCACACAGACGCCCTTACCGACCTGCCCAATCGCCGAGCTTTCGACAGCACTCTGGACGAATGTCTTGATCATTGGCAACAACACCAAACCCCGTATTGCATGTTCTTGATCGACGTCGATCACTTTAAAAAGTTCAACGACGTTCACGGCCATCTAGCAGGCGACGCGGTGCTGCGAGGCGTGGGCGATGTCTTGAAACAATCAACCCGGTCGACAGACCTGGCCTGCCGTTATGGTGGCGAAGAATTTGCTGTTATCATGCCAGGGACAACCAGCGACATTGGCCAACACGCCGCTGAATGTGTCCGCCAGGCAATCGAAGCCGCGACTTTCCACTTCGAAGGCAAGGATCTCAACGTTACCGTAAGTGCTGGCTTAGCCGAAATCCAACCTGGCGAAGACAACGACTCGTTTATCCGTCGAGCCGACGAGGGCCTCTATGCCAGCAAAGAGGCCGGCCGCAACTTTGCACACTTCAATGACGGCCAACGCAATGTGCCGATCACTTGCCACGAAGAAAAAGTTGCCACAACCGATGCCAAGACCATCAGCGAGGCTACTTCACCAAGCCAACCCTCCCAGCAGGAAACGGCCATCACCACCGAAACACTCGACCGCCTTCCTGACCGCACTGTATTCACTAGCGAACTACAGCGTCGGGTTGCTGAAGCCCTGCGCTTCGACGTCCCACTTTCGGTGATCGCCATCCATGTCCATGACTTTGGCGAAATCACCTCCAAATACGGAGCTGCGATTGGCCACTTGATTCTCGACACGGTTGCCCAATACCTGGACATCTTGCTTCGCGACATGGACTTGCTGGCTCGATACGACGACGGCGAATTCCGCATCATGCTGCCTGGCACGCAATTGGACGAAGCAGCCGCGGTCGCCCGCCGAATTCGCGATTCGGTCAGTGCCTGCGTCATCCCGCTCAAAGGCTCTCAACTCCAGCTCGCAGTGAGCCAGGGGATTGCCACCATCAAGCAAGACGACGCCATCGAAACAATCCTAGCCCGGGGCGATGCCGCCCTCTTCCAGGCCAAGGCAGGCGGAGCCAACTCTGTTTACCTACACAATGGCGAAGACTGCTCGGAGCTTGAAAACGCCAGCCCCACAACCGCCTAGGCCTTGCAAGATCGCTGGGCCACGTAGCCCGCTAAAAACCAGGCACTAACCACACGAAAAGCGTCCCTGCTTCCAAAGGCAGGGACGCTTTTATTTTGCGCTCTTGGCCGAACGCTATCATGCCGATATAATCCGCTATTCGCAATTTTGGCAGGTAGCCCGGCTGCCAATTGACTCGACCACCCCCTGGTCATGGTCGTTAAGAAATCGGAAAAAATTTGTTATTAACTGCCCTTGGCAGGTACCGAGGGCTTCGCTATATTCGTTGTTTCGCAGTTGAGGGCAGATGCCAGCAGTGACATCACCTTCAGTTCAATGTGAGCAAAGGCCGCGACGGTTTATTCAACATTCGTCGCAGCCCCTGTTCACTGAGGACAGGCGGCCCACTGGGCCGCAAAGCATTGATCCCCGCCTGGGGATTTTGCTTTAGTTGGATCTTTGACAATTTGGTTTGTTGCGATGTGGCATCTATATTTGGAGCCCATAGCTTATCCGTTTGGGTAAGCACATTGGGCTCATTGGCTCTTTGTAGCATCTTACTACTCAGTCATTGGTCGTGTTTTCTATTTCTAGCAAATGCGGCTTTTGACAGAAGTTGGATAATCGTTACGAAAGATTTAGGTCTGTTTGTCTTGCGTGAGCAAGGCAGGAGATTCGGATCAAGTTAGCTTGCTAGATTCATCGCTTTTCGAGTCGTTCGCTTGCCGGGCGTCTTGTCGAGTGTTGGATTAATGTGGCCAAGCTACTAAGGGCACATGGGGGATGTCTTGGCATCAGAAGGCGACGAAGGGCGTGGAAGACTGCGAAAAGTTTGGGGAAGCTGTCAAACAAGCGATGATCCCAAAATTCCCGAATCGACATGCGCTGAATTCATAGGTGTATGTGGCCAACGCGGTGAACTGAAACATCTAAGTAACCGCAGGAAGAGAAAGAAAAATCGATTTCCTCAGTAGCGGCGAGCGAACGGGAAATAGCCCAAACCGCTAGGGTTTTCCCTGGTGGGGTTGTAGGGCCTCTCACATGGGAGTGAGAAAATCAACGGCTAGCAGAACGGCATGGAACGGCCGACCATAGAGGGTGACAGTCCTGTATGCGAAAGTGGTTGATCTCCCGAGGGGTACCTGAGTAGGTCGGGTCACGTGGAACCCCGACTGAATCTACGGGGACCATCCCGTAAGGCTAAATACTCTCTGATGACCGATAGCGAACTCAGTAGGGCGACTGAAAGATGAGAAGAACCCCTTCTAGGGGAGGAATGTGAACCTGAAACCATGTGCCTACAAGCGGTCGGAGCACTATGATTCGTTCAGTGTGACGGCGTGCCTTTTGCATAATGATCCGGCGAGTTACCGTCAGCGGCTTGGTTAAGGCCTTCCGGGCTGGAGCCCCAGGGAAACCGAGTCTGAATAGGGCGATATGGTCGTTGGTGGTAGACGCGAAACTGGGTGATCTACCCATGAGCAGGTTGAAGCGCGGGTTATACTGCGTGGAGGACCGAACCCACTTAGGTTGAAAACTGAGGGGATGACTTGTGGGGAGGAGTGAAAGTCTAATCAAACCCAGAGATAGCTCGTTCTCTCCGAAATAGCTTTAGGGCTAGCCTCGAGCCACTATTTGACGGGGGTAGAGATACTGAATTGGTTTGGGGCCCTTCCCGGGGTACCCTGCTGAACCAAACTCCGAATACCGTCAAAACTATCTCGGGAGTCAGTCCACGAGGGATAAGCTTCGTGGTCGAGAGGGAAACAACCCAGACCGTCTGCTAAGGTCCCGAAGAGAAACTTAGTCACTAAGGAGGTTGAATTGCAGAGACAACCAGGATGTTGGCTTAGAAGCAGCCATCATTTAAAAAGTGCGTAACAGCTTACTGGTCGAGCAGTTCTGCGCCGATAATGAACGGGAGTAAGTTTTTCACCGAAGCAGCGGATGTTCCTGATCCTGCGGGATCTTGAACGTGGTAGGAGAGCGCAGTAGGTCAGATACAAGCCGTACCGAAAGGAGCGGTGTCGGGGCCTACTGGTGATTATGCCGGAATGAGTAACGATAAAGCAGGTGAGAATCCTGCTCGCCGAAAGCCTAAGGTTTCCTGGGGAAGGTAAATCCGCCCAGGGTTAGCCGGTTCCTTAGTCGAGGCCGAAAGGCGTAGACGATGGACAGCAGGTCAACATTCCTGCGCCGCCGGAGTGGACCGATGGAGGGACGGCGTCTGTAGGGTGAGCGGTACGAATAGAAATGTCCGTGGACTGTCTGGAGGTGGGGGATAGGTAAATCCGCCCCGTAATCCAAAGGACGGGACCGATCGCGTTTACGTTCGAGAAGTCATCCGAAAGGCGTCCAAGAAAAGCTTCTAAGGGTTGAAGCTCCGGTGACCGTACTAAAACTGACACAGGTAGGCGAGACGAGAAGTCTAAGGCGCTCGGGAGAACGCTGGTTAAGGAACTCTGCAAAATGGCCCCGTAAGTTC
>JANQPJ010000053.1 GCA_028289525.1 Pirellulales bacterium | reverse complement strand
AACGCCTCGAATCCGTGCAGCGAATACATGTTCCTGGACGACACGGCCTGCAACCTGGCCAGCATCAACCTGATGAAGTTCCGTCAGGAAGGTGGGACGCTGGACGTCGACCGCTTTGAGGCGGCTTGCCGGCTGTTCTTCATTGCCCAAGAGATTTTGGTCGACCACGCCAGCTATCCGACGGCCGAGATTGCCCGCAATAGCCATCTCTACCGGCCGCTTGGACTGGGGTACTCGAACCTGGGAAGCCTGATCATGTCGAGCGGGGCGGCCTACGATTCCGACGCCGCTCGTGGATTGTGTGGCGCGGTGACCGCTATTTTGCATGGCACGGCCAATCGGACCAGTGCCGAGTTGGCGGCCGCCGTGGGACCGTTTGCCGGGTATGAAGCGAACCGCGAGCCGATGCAACGGGTGATGCAGATGCATCGCGACGCGGTCGAGAAGATCGACGATGCCTGTCCAGCCTATTTGAAGGATGCCAGCCGGCAGGTTTGGGATCAGGTGCTCAGCGCAGGCGGTCGGCACGGTTTCCGCAATGCTCAGGCGACCGTGTTGGCGCCGACTGGCACGATCAGCTTCCTGATGGACTGTGACACCACTGGCATCGAGCCTGACATTGCCTTGGTCAAATACAAGCAACTGGCCGGCGGCGGGATGCTGAAAATCGTCAACCAAACGGTTCCGCTGGCCTTGAAAAACCTGGGCTACGACCAGCCGGAAATCGAGTCGGTCTTGGCCTACATCGACAAGAACGACACGATCGAGGGCTGTGCCGATCTGAAGACCGAGCACTTGTCGATCTTTGATTGTGCATTCAAACCGGAAAACGGCACTCGGTCGATTCCCTGGAAAGCCCATGTCACGATGATGGCGGCCGCTCAGCCGTTCCTCTCGGGGGCCATTTCCAAAACCGTCAACATGCCGGCCGACACCACGGTCGAGGATATTGCTGAGGCCTACACCGACGGTTGGCGGCTGGGTCTGAAGGCCCTGGCGATTTATCGCGACGGTTCAAAAGGCAGCCAACCGCTTTCGACGGCCACCGAGGCCGACAAAGCGGCCGCCAAGCAGACGGCTGGTCCGCGGCGCGAGCGTTTGCCAGACACACGGCAGTCGGTTACCCACAAGTTCAACGTGGCTGGCCACGAAGGCTACATCACCGTCGGACTGTATGAAGACGGTCGGGCGGGCGAAGTGTTTGTCACGATGGCCAAGGAAGGGAGCACGATCGGCGGTTTGATGGATTGTTTTGGAACCGCGATTTCGATGAGCTTGCAGTTTGGTGTGCCGTTGGAAGTGTATGTGAACAAGTTTTCTCACACCCGCTTCGAACCGATGGGCCATACCAAGAATCGGGATATCCCGATCGCGAAGAGTATCGTCGACTATATCTTCCGTTGGCTCGGCATTACCTTCTTGCCTGGCTATCGCGAAGCAAGTCTCGGCTTGCCGCCAGCGTCGGAAGAAAAAGCTGACGAGAAACCGGTGCCTGCGCCCAAGGCGGTCACGGAAACGAGCCCCTCGGTCAACGGTCACAGCGACACGAATGCCGCGCTGTTGGAACGAGCCGGAGTGGCGATGAAGGCTTCGGACTCGGCGGCCAGCGGTGGTGGTCGTAGCGATCAGTTTGCCAACTTTCAGGTAGATGCCCCTGCCTGCGACAACTGCGGGGCTATCACCGTGCGGAATGGCAACTGCTACTTGTGCCACAACTGTGGCAACAGCATGGGCTGTTCGTAAACTGCCCGGCCTTTTTCGTGTTTGTGAACAACCAGCGGGTGTGGTCGAGCGATTCTTACGGCCACACCCGCTCTTTTTATCCGTAGCTGAGGAACACCATGTCGGATGAAGCTAGGTTGCGAATCAACGGGCTGGTTGCCCGACCGTTGGAGTTGACGTTTGCCGAGTTAGCCGCGATTGTGCCAGAGCATCAGGTAGCCGACGTGAGCCGCCTCGCCCCCCAGCGACAAGGCGACGCCGTCACGCTGGCCGGTCTGCTCGAGTTGGCTGGCGTTAGCCCAACAGCCAAGTTTCTTGGCCTGCACGCCTCGCGCGACGATTTTCACGCCAGCATTCCCCTGGCCCCGGTACGAGATCGAGCGGTGCTCATCTATCGGGTTGCAGGCAAGCCCTTGGCAGTCGAAGCAGGCGGTCCCTTACGGTTCTTGATTCCCGACGTGGCCGCCTGTCACACCGAAGAGATCGACGAGTGTGCTAGCCTGAAATATGTCGACCATATCGAGTTGACCGACACCAAAGGCCACGACAACCGGCCTCGGGATGACCGTGAGCATGAAGAGCTGCACGAGCGCCAGTAAAGGGCGTTTGGCCGAGCAGCGTACGAGCGTAACAAGCCATTGACCCATGCGATTCACTGTTGACAACGTCAGCGATCATCTGGCGGCAACGGAAGGTCTTTTGCTTGCATCTGCTCGGTTTCGCCGCTCCGATGTATTGTCTCGCTATCCAACGGTTTCCAGATCCGGCATCCCGAGGCAGCCATTCGAGCATTCGCATCGGCGGTAATCGCGCGAACGTCCCCGCCAAAACGATCTGAGATTTCGCGCCGCACTTGATGGATTTCTTCGATAATCGGATCAGTTTTCAATTTCTGAATCATATCACCGATCAGTTCTTCCGAGGTGCAAATACAGAAAAGGATGATTAGAGCGAGTCGCCTTTTCACAGACAATGCCCTTCGGATTTAGGAGTCAACCTCGTTCCCAAGCAGAGTTTGGGGACGAGAGAAGTTGGTTGGGAAAGCCATTGATATGTGGTCGGAAATCATTTTCCCTTAAAGCCTGAAGCGAGGGGCGAAGGAATGATTTGGTGACTACGCAGTTCCTTTGCTAGCGCTTCAGGCTTTAGAAAACGGTTTTTCTAGCGCAAAACTCACCTTAGACCGTCAATGGACTGAGAACTTCCAGCACCAATGCGCAACTTCAAAACTTGCGCGTCGTGCTTGGATTTTCGTGTTCTACACCAAAGTGGCGCTGTCCAATTAAGCCAACCACTCCAGCAGCCGCAGGCCGAGCGTCAGCAACCCCACCACCACGGCCCCAAACGCGGCCAGCAACACCGCCCCGCTGGCGATGTCCAGCGCATTGCCGATTCGCGCATCGTGCTGATCCGTAATCGCTCGGGCCAGCCATTCCAAGCTACTGTTGAACATTTCGGCCATCAAGACCATCGAAATCGCCAGCACGATCACACACCACTCGATGGCCGACAGCCCCAGCACGGCCGCCGCGACCACGACCAACACCGTGGCAAAGAGGTGGACCGCAAAACTGCTCTGTCCACGTGAGCCGACCATGATGCCGCGCAGCGCGGCGGCAAACTTGGTGCGCCAACGTTGAGTTCGGTCAAGATCCGCGTTCACGGCACTGACTACTCCAAGCCATACAGACCGGCCGGCGGGATGGTAACGCCTGACAGCCGGCTGCGGGCTGACGGCGGCAAGAATCGTGGCTCGAGCATCACGTTCACCCCGACGCTGTCCTTGCCGCTGTCGACATTCACTCCGAATCGTAATAAGGCCGACTCACCCACTCGGGTAAGCGACAGCTTTTGACCAATGTTGCCGGTGTCGGCCAGATCGACCGAAGCCCCGAGCGTCGAAACCCACTTGGGGCTCATCCAATAGTTGAGGCTGGCCGTGAGCACGTTGGCTTGAACCGGGCCGTCGATCGCACGAAATCCAAGATAGATTCGACCGCGAGAAGGGCGATTCAAAATGCCGCCGACGTTCACAACCCGCAGGCCGTCGCCAAAAAAGTCAAACGCCCCGTCCGACAGCAAGGTTACCCGATCGCCCACATGCCAGCGAGCGGCATAGTCGACCAACCCGATGGGCTGCCCAAAATTGTCGCGATCCTCTCTCGGAAACCAAGTGGCGTTTGCGTCGAGCACAAAATAGTCGACGATGCGCCGATTCCCTGGCACCCCACGCTTCGTTTGCCAACGGTGGTTCATGCCAAAGCGAACAGTCATCAGATCGTCGGCAATTTCGGTCGAAGGCGAAGTCACGTGGCTTTGCAGGCCCGACCGGAACGCATAGTTGCGCTCGTCAAACCGCAACGGTACGTTTCCGCCTGGCACCCCATCAAAGCTGGTGAAATAGAACTGCCGGCGAAACGCTTCGATGGCATCGTCGTCCAATGGGTCGTAAAGCGGCAAACGGTCAGGGTTCTCGCTAGCGTCAGCGTAAGCAAACTCCGCGTCAAACACCACCTTATGGGCTAGCCCATGGAGATTGAACAATTGGCTTTCGACGGCCGGATTCACACTCCAAAACGGGATGCTCGCCCTGGCGCCGGTTTGGAAGTATGCCCGTTGAACATCGTCTCGGGTAAGATCTTCGCCCCAATGAGCCAACTCGCCTAGGCCATAGGGGACAATCTTGATCGGCCCTAGACTAAATGGCAGATCAATTTCTTGGCGAGTGACAAACCGTTCGCCATTGGTATTCACTGGAAACGTGCCTGTGGCCGGATCGGTTTCCCAGGCCAGCGGATCATACAGAGCCGCTTCTTCCGGGGCGGTGGGCGCGGTGGCCGAGCGAAACTGGGCATAGGCTGCTTGCGAGTGTTCGAACCAAGTGATCCGGTCGCCAAACAGCGATTCGCCTAGCCAGTAGTGGTCGACCTTGGGTAGCCACTGGGTTTGCGTGAAAAAGTCGTTCAGCCGCACGTCGGCCAGCACACTGAACGAGCGATTGTCAACAATCCGCTTTAACTCCAAACCCGTGGTGCGGTCTTTCTCCTCGTCCCACTGTTTTTCAAAATACTGTTCCAGAAAATTGCGATCGCTAATCCAGCCCAGCTCGGCTGAGAGCGTCCAGCCGCTGGGCAGCCGGTGACGGTGTTGCCAGTCGACCTTCCCGCGAAATTCGTCTTCGGGCGTCAGACCGCGTCGACCGCGCCCCAAGTCGTCAAGCCCAGTGTCATAGATAAACCAGGCATCAAAATTCCCTTGGCTAGGCCCATCGAAGAAGAAAAAGTCGGGCCGGTCATATTCAAACGTCATTCCGCCGCCAGGCCCTCGCTCGCTAAAGAAATCGGTGTTCAACGACCACTTGGTGCCAGAGGGCTTGTTGCGAATGCCGAACACCTGATAGGCGTTCCACTCGGCCGAGACTTGAGTGCCAAAAATGTTGTCGGTCCCAAATCGGGCACTGTTCAAATAGTAAATCGGATCGGTTAGGTCGGTCGCCAAGGTGGGCCAATAGGCGACCGGCACTGGGCCTATATAAATTTTGTTTCCTTCGGCGGTCGCTAGTCGCTGATGTTCGATGGCCGGCTGGCCCGTCTCGGGGTCGATCTCTTGGGCGCCGGTGAACGGATTGAGCTTCGGCAGTTGAATGTCTTCAAAGTAGATCTCGTTCGATTGGAAACGGTAACGCGGTTCGCCAATTCGGCTTGACGTAAGCTGGCCATCATGGGCAACGAACCGATGCTCGTCGAGTTGCCGTAAGACGCTTGCTTTCAGTCGGACCAGACCTTGATAGTCGGGTGCCGGTGTCAAAATCTCGGCGTTCAGCACCGTGCCGACACGTCGGGTCACATCGTAATACATCCGCTGGGCATAAATCACCCGTTCTCCTTGGCGGAAGACGATATTCCCCTCCATGTATATTTCCAGCGGAGTCTCTGCGCTTTGCATCTGTTGCCCGCTCAGGTCGGGTCGAGCCCCGGTGGTCCAAATCACCAACCGATCGGCCGCCACATCCACGGTTCCCAAGGCTTCGAGCCCATCGACAATCAGATTGACTCCCGAGTCAATCACCGCCACCGATCGGGTGCCATCGGCACTGGGGAACCATTGAGCCTGCACACGCGCTTCGCTACGTGGAAAAGCGCGAATCCGTCGACCACGTGGTGTCTGACCACTGGCCGGTGCCGATTCGGCCGGCAAGTTGAACTGAGCCTGACGAATCATTTGATCGGTTTGCGGCGCGCGTTTCGCCATTGCCCTGCGATAGACCGGTGGTTTGGGCGTTGGTTCGCCAGTCGGCGGAGGGACGCGAATCTCAAGGGGCCGATCCGTGTAAAGACGGCCAAACCAGTCGGGGCTGGTTTGGCGCGAGGTGGGTTGAAAGTTTGCGCCAGGCTGTTTGGCGGCGAAGGTTTCGAGCATAACCCTGTTTTCCAAATAGGCAATCACCTTGGTCGGACGTTGCTCGACCGGCGTGGCATGTTCAATCCACAACACGGCTTCACCGGCTCGCGACAACTGGTTGCCTTGGCGAATCGTCACGCTGCCACCGAGCAGCCAAACCTCGTAGCTGCCTTGTTGCCAGCGCGAAGCTCGCTGAGCGCTGATTGCGATCGGATGTTCCTGATCGACCGCCGGCAGACGGATTTCCTGAGCTTGGCCGACGCTGGCCAGCGCGCAGGCGACCGCCATCACGAGCCATTGCTCGGACGGGAGACGCTTGTACGCCGTTCGTTTTATCCGCGTTGTCGATCCAATCAGCAGGGCATCCTTGCCACGGCTAAGCCAAATCATTAAAACCAGTTGCGCGCATCGGGGGCACCTAGAAATAGGGGGCGGGATTATAGGAGCCACCTTGGCTACCGGTCAAGCCAGGTTCGGAGTCCTTCCTGGCGTCGCGTCGCGGCTAGGGTCTCACGGTTAAGACAACCCCTGCTAGCAATTTGCCATTTGTTGGAAAATAGCCGCGACGCGACGCGTCGCCGGGAATCAGCCGGACTTCCTTGGCATCCGCCGTTGTGCATCGTGCTGCCAACCATTGATGGATGACGTGTCTCGCCGGCTGGTGTCCGACTTGTCGTCAGGCGTCGTCGTCGCCGGTTGGCTCCGCTGGCACTGGCGACTGTGCTGGCACTGGCTTGCTGGCAGCCGGCCAGACAGCTTCGTTCGCCGGAACACTATTCGGCGGCTGAAAAACAGGCGAACAAGGCGTCGGCCCGGCGCTGGTCTTTTCGACGTTGGCCCTGGTCATCGGTTTCACGGCGATGTATCAAAGCGGGTTCATTCCAACGGTCTACTTTGGGGCTCTGGTTAGTCTGTCGATGCTGGGCGGCCTGGCTGGCAATTTAGTGGTGTTGCCGTTGTTGGTGCGCTGGGTGACAGTGTGGCGCAGCTAACCTATACGACGGTATGCCGTGAGTCTGCCAACCAGCGAGGCGATAAACTGCTGGAAGTTCAAGTTGGCAGTTGGTTCGGAGTACTGGCCTCGCTTTCCGGGGATACGTTTTGACGTTAAAAAGCAGGCCGAATCATACATTCGTTCTCGAACGAGCTTGTCCAATAGGATCGCATATCTTTGGGCATAAGAAGCGTCTAGGAATTCAGGTAAGACCGGAAAATGAGGTTCTCGTACGGACACTGGGCTGGTTGATTTTTCGGTCTCTTCAAGTAGCACCAGATACCCGAGCCAAGGGCGCTGTGAGGCCGAGAAAGCGCCCTCGCGAAATGCAGTCCAGATATCTTGGGCGTTGCCGATCGCTTCTTCGGTGCGATTATTGTGGTTGTTGCCAAATGATGGCCCCACTTGGGATTTGAACTCCATCGCAACAAGTAACATGTTGTTTTCGACAACCAGCAGATCCCATTTCTTTTCAGGCCGATAATATCCAGGCAATTCAAGTTGCCGGGTAAAAAAGATCGAAGTTGGTTCAATTCCAGTATCAAGAATAATATCTCGAATCAGGCTGACAAAACCATCCATTTGCTTGCCGCCGGTCACTGCGGTGCGTGCTCCACGATCACGGTCATCGCCAGACACCCCTTGGCGTTTTGACTGAAGACCACGAGTCTTCCAAAAATGACGAACTGCCTTGGCAACCCCTTGGTGCAAATCGTTCATCGAAAATTCTCGTCAAACGACTTCGAGCTGTGCATGCGAAAACAAGCCTGAAGTAGCCTGTTGTAAGCGATTTCTTGCATAGTCGAGATATTCGTCGTCGACTTCATAGCCAATGCTATTGCGGCCACAATTGATTGCAGCCAGCGAAGTTGTGCCCGTCCCTGAGAACGGATCAAGAACTGTGTCTCCAGCAAAGCTGAACATTCGAATCAGCCGCTCGGCCAACTTTGTCGGATAGGGAGCAGGATGGTGGCGGGTTGAGGCACCCGTTAGTCCAGACCAAATCTGTTGAAACCATTGATGATGGTTGGTTTCTGAGATCACACTCAGAATCCTTGCTGCGACAGATGGGCTGCGATATCCACCCGGTTTTCGCTCCATCAAAATAAACTCGATGTCATTCTTGATGACCGAGTTCGGTTCATACGGTTTGCCTAGAAAACTTGAACCATTGCCCACCTCGTATACGGCATTTGCAATTTTGTGCCAGATGATGGGGGCTAGATTGTCAAAGCCAATTGCGCGGCAGTGTTCCTGAATCGAGGCGTGGAGAGGAATCACGGCATGCCTACCATGATTCTTGCGTCGCGAAAGGCAGACGTCACCTACCACGCAAATTAAACGGCCGCCTGGTACGAGCGCTTCAAAACATTGTTCCCATACTTTATCAATCTCAGACAAAAAGTTGGCGTAATCGGCAACATGTCCTAGTTGGTTTTGGTGATCACGGTATTCTTTCAGTGTCCAATAAGGAGGCGAAGTGACAACCAGATGGATGCTGTTGGGGCGTAGGCCGTGCATCTGACGTGCATCACCCAGCACTAAACGATGCTTGGTGGGAATCTCTTGAAGAATCGATTCGATTTCCGCAAGTCGCGATGGATCCTTGGCCAATTTGGGAATCGCGGTTTGTGGGTCGTCAAGCTTCTTAGCCCACAAAGGCAATCGCTCATCCAGCTCAGTCGCTGGCACATCGAAGTCCGCAATTTCGGAAGAAGACGCGGCAGACATGTGCCAACTCCTTTCAGGAAACAAGCAATCCTATCGCCAGATGAGTCTAGTCCAGCAATTATAGTGGACATGTGTATCTTCCGCTAGCACAGGATCATGCTGATCAGGAGGATTGCAAAGTCGTCGATTCCACCAAAGCAGCGGCCGGCGGCCAAAGCGCGAAACAGAAAAATTCAGCCGTTTCGCGAGCGGTCACCGACCG
>JANQPJ010000039.1 GCA_028289525.1 Pirellulales bacterium | reverse complement strand
TAAGATTAACCCCACGGCCCCAGCGGGGCCTTCCCTATGTGATCGGCCCGTTCGGACGGGCCTTCCTAATACCACGTCCTACGGGCGTGGTTGATTATTCGGGGAACTCTTCGTTCACCGCGTCTTTGGCATAGATCGGAAGGTGCCGGTAGTAGACCTCGAGGGTCATGGTCGCCATGGCGGTGCAGTAAAGTCGACCACCGACATGAGTGACGTGGCCATGCTTGACATACCAACTGCCCTTTTCAGCGCCTTGCTTGCCTTGGGTGTTGACGAGGTAATCACGCAGCCCGGTGTTCCACTTTTTCCAAACCTCGCCCTCACCACCGTTGGAAGCTTGGAACATTACCTGCATGGCATAGTAGTTGTAATAGAAGTCTGCCTTGGAGTGTCCGCCTTTGGCAAAACGGGCGACGCCCCGTTCGAGGGCCGGGTTGTCTTTTTTCCAGCCCAAATACATTCGGCTCAACAGCCCAACGGCCGTGGTGCCGGCACCGTTGCCAGGCGTGACATATCCATAGGCCGATCCGCCACCGGTCTGTACCGAATCGAGAAACCGGTCTGCTTTTTGAACCACGATGCCTGGCACGTTCAGATAGGATAGGTGGCCACTTTTCAGCGCCATCAACTGCCAGCCGACCGCTGAGGTGTCGCCCTTTTGTCTTGGGTTGTATCGCCACCCACCGCCGACGGGGTCTTGGGCGTAGCAGATATAATTGATGGCGGCCTGAGCCGGAGCGGCCAGCCCTTTGTCCTTGGTCATGCCATAGGCTTCGCAGAGCGCAATCGCGCCTAGCCCATGGGCATACATGTTGCCGCCTTTGTCCCACAGCGAGCCGCCTTGGTTGTTGACTTTCATCGAACGGACCAGGTAAGCCAGCCCTGCTTTGACGACTTTTTTGTAGTTGCCTTCGGTGTGGGTCTGGCCAGCTCCGAGAAACGGGAGCAGGGCCAGGGCGGTCGCGCCGTTGCGAGATTCTTTATGTCCGGGGTTTTTCTGAGAGCGAACGCCAGGACCGACGGTGTGGTTGAGTGCCCAGCCGCCATCGGGCAATTGATGTCCGGCCAGCCATTGGAGCGCCAGGCCGACCGCCTGTTCGCTGCTGGCGCTGCCGCCGCCTTTGCGCACCAGGGCTTGCCGGGCTTGCTTGCCCCGGCCTGAAAGGCCGGTGCCGCTAAACGAACCGACCTCGCGCATGAGGTCGTTCTTCGGGGCAGTCAGTTCCCCGATATCGCTCAGATCGACCGAGACGGCGGCCGCTTCCACGTCGGCGGCTGGCGAGAAATCGACCTCCTCGGCGATGTTGCTCGTTTCCGGTTGCGGTTGAAGCTCGGTGACTACTTCGGCGTCAACCTCCATCTCTTCAAACTCTTCGTCGGTGAACTCTTCGAGTTCCTCTTCGCTTTCCGTCTCGTTGGGGCCGATGGTCAGTTCGCTAAACACTTGAGGAACAGGGACCGGCAAAGCGTAAAGGGCCAGGGCCAGCAGAATGACCATGTGCACGATCAGGCTGGTGAGCCAACTGGGGCTGTCGCGTAGCCACTCGTGCAGTATCGACACCCCTTGTTCTTCTTCGTACAACTCCTCGGAATCTTCGGCCGTCGATGTTGCGGCCGCTTGGGCCTGAGCAACCGGTTGTTGCGATTCGCTATTCGGACGAACCGGTCGCTTGGTAACCCCTTCGCCCGATGCGGCTTGTTGCGCTGCCGAATTAGCGTCTGGCTGCTTGGCCATCGTGTCGATACTCCTTCACGATTGGTTGCCGATGGGATCGAGGCCTTGCGGCTTCAAAACATTCGGTCTCGAATGACGATTCAAACGATTGCCTAACGAGGGGCCGAGCCACTACAACTTTTACGATGGCGTTTGCCTACCTATGCTAGTTCGCAGCCGGTCGCAAAATTATTCATGTTTAGGTTTGTTTTTGCGCAAACTTTTGGCGGCAAGCAACCATCTTACATGGCCCTCTTGGCTCATGTTACCTAAATTTCTGGGGAATACAAGGATTTTTCCCATTCTACTCTGGACGACTTCGCAATTCTCTGGCCGAGGCTTGCTGCTGAATCGTTTGCATGACAAATTGCAGAAGGCCTGGCCGGCGACGCGTCGCTGGGGCCCCACAAAAACAGACGTCATCATCTACTAGAGCAAATTACCAAAATGCGTGTGATTGGGGTGTTGGATTTGAAGGCTGGCCAAGTGGTGCATGCAGTGGCCGGCACGCGCTGCAAGTATGGCCCGGTCAACAGTGTGTTGTGTGACGATTCTCGCCCGGCGACGGTGGCGTCGGCGTTGGTTCAACGGCTCCAGTTGCGCGAAGCGTATGTGGCCGACCTGGATGCGATTGCCGGCGGTGAACCCGACTGGCAGGCCTATGGTCAGGTCGCGAAAGCCGGATTACGGCTCTGGCTGGATGCGGGCCAGGCCGACTTGGACCGCCTGGAGCCATTGATTCAGTATGCGACCAAGGCGGCTGGCCCAATTGAGATCGTGGCCGGTTCAGAAACCGTTCACAGTCGAGCCGAACTCGCGGCCATGGCCTGCCGACTGGCGCCGGCGCGTTTGGTCTTTAGTCTCGACCTGAAGTCTGGTCGGCCGATTACCCGATGCGATGCCTGGCGGCATGCGTCGCCAGAGACGATCCTACGAGAAGCCTTGGACCTAGGGTTAGAACGGTTCATCGTGCTCGATCTGGCACACGTGGGAACCGTCGCAGGCGTCGCCACCGAGGCGGTCTGTCGCCAATTGCGAGCCTGGGCTCCAGAGGCGGAGATTGTCAGCGGGGGGGGAGTGCGCAATGTGGCTGATATCCGCGCGTTACAAGCGGCCGGTTGCGATGCGGTGCTGGTCGCCTCGGCATTGCATAACGGGGCCTTAAACGCCAAGGACTGTCGCGGTTAGAGATACACGAATGGCTCGTGTTCCGTCCAAGGTTGTTTTACGTGTAGACGAAGGGACCGGCTCGGCCGCTCAAAGGACTTCCCTCCCAAGAGCGATAAGTAGTTCGGTCGTGCCTGTCCTTCTTTCGCTACCGGCATGCGCTGCGCTGTAGTGCTAGATTTTTGTCTCGCGCTTCGGCCGCTGGCCGCTGTTTTTTGAAAGAGATGACTTTGCAGCCTTGCTGGCTGTAGGGCTGGTAACGGTTGTAACCCCATCTCTCGGCATTTTCTTGCTGAAGGGCGACTCTCCGACTACGATAAAAGCTCGAATGTTATCGAGTCCTTGCCGGTTGAAGAGGAGTGGAATTGGCCCATGGGATGCAGGTTACTCGCGGTTCTACTAACAGGCGTTTTCTTGTTCTCCAGCGCAAACAACGCCTATGCGCAAGACGAACATTTGTTGGAACGCATGTATGGAAGCGGCGTACATGACTTTTACGCAGGCCGTTTTTCCGAAGCCCATCAAGCCTTCACGACCGTCGTTGACAACGGTAGCCGTGACCCGCGGGTGTACTATTTTCGCGCCGTAACGTTGTTCCGTTTGGGGCGCCCTGACGAAGGCGAGCACGACATGGCTACCGGCGCTAAGCTGGAGAGCATGGACATCAATGGTGTTTATCGAGTAGGTCGAGCACTCGAACGGGTGCAGGGGGCTGAGCGGTTGTTGTTAGAAAAACATCGGCTGTCAGCCCGCTTGGCCACACGCCAACGCCGCTTGGAACGTAGTCGAGCCCGATATGAAGCAATCGAGCGGCAAGACACTGACGTGTTACGTCGTCAGGTCGACGTGCCATTGGGCGAGATTGATTCGGATGTGCCCCCGGCTGCGGAGTCTCAAGATGCTTCAGACGCCGACCCATTGGCCGTCCCAGGCGAAGCGTCTCAACAGCCAGCCGCTGCCGCGGACGATCCGTTTGGCGATGCAGGAGACGTTCCGGCCAGCGACGACCCATTTGGTGAACCAGCTGCCGAACAGCCAGCCGCCGAACAACCAGCGGCGAAGACCGACAAGGGGGTAAAGCCGGGTGTGCTCGGCAAGGTCTTGGGCCGTGCCCTGGGCAGAGGGCTGGCAGGCGAAAAGCCGGCCGATGATGCTGGGTCGCAACCAGTGCCGCAATCCCAGCCTGCGGCTGACAGCGCGCCGGACGACCCGTTTGGAGTGGTTCCAGAGGAGACACCAGCGCCAGGGTCTGACGAGGCCGACCCATTTGGCGGCGACGATGAAGCAACGGCGGAAGACGACCCGTTCGCTTAATTCAAAACGATGTGTGCCGAATTACAATCGTTTTGCTCTCATCCCTAGAGCAAATTACCAAAATGCGTGCCGATGTTTCGTCGAGAAATCCCGGTGAAAACTAGGTCGCGCCCGCCACGGTAAAAAACAACTTGCTTTAGCCGCGATGGAACACATCGCCGGACACGTGTAAGTGTCGAAGTTGCTCTAAGACGCGGTCGTGTCGCCGTTGCCGTGCAGATTGCCTTGGCGAAAGGCCTCGGAAATGGCTTTCGGCACCTGGGCTTCGGCCATCAACACCTGGGCCCGGTTCTCGGCCACGCGCGCTACCATCTCTTGCTCGTGCGCAATCGCGTTGGCCCGACGTTGTTCGGCCTTGGCCCGAGCTACCCGAGTGTCGGCCTCGGCCTGATCGGCTTGGAGGCGGGCTCCGATGTTTTCGCCCACGTCGATATCGGCAATGTCGATCGAGACAATCTCGAAAGCTGTCTGAGCATCAAGCCCACGTTGGAGCACCGCTTTGGAGATCTTGTCAGGGTTTTCCATCACTTCCAGGTGAGTCGCGGCCGAACCGATCGAGGTGATGATCCCTTCGCCAACGCGGGCAATGATCGTGTCTTCCGTGGCGCCGCCGATCAACTGAGCCAGATTGGTTCGCACCGTAACGCGTGCCCGTACTTTCAGCTCTACGCCATTCTTGGCAATCGCGCTCAGCGTGTTTTTCTTCGATTTTTCTGGGTCAGGACAGTCGATCACCTTGGGATAGACGCTTGTCTTCACCGCGTCGAGCACGTCGCGCCCGGCGAGGTCGATGGCCGCTGCGCGATCGAAGTCCAAATCAATATCGGCCCGATGGGCAGCCACCAAGGCATGAATCACACGCGGCACGTTGCCGCCGGCCAGATAGTGGGCTTCCAGGCGTTGGGTTGTGATGCCGGTCGACGGATCGGTGCCGATGCCGGCTTGCATGGCCATGATCTTGGCTTCCACGATCACTTTGGCCGCTACCTGGCGAAAGCTCATGCCGACTAAGCTTAGCATGCTAACCTTGGCGTTCGACATATAAGCCTGGAACCAAAGGGTGCCGTAGTTAAACACCACAACGGCCAGCACCACCAAAAAGGCGACCATTAACATCATGCCGAACAGAAACGGTAACGACGAAAATTCCGCTTCTTGGGCGAACAACACCGGGTAGGCCAATTTCATCAATCCAGGCTCCAGACTCGAAGAGAACCGACTAGGCAAACGTTCTGGCGGTCATGATAGCGGATTTCAGGGCCAGTGAACAAGCCGCCAGACTTTCCCTAGGGCCGCAGGAGGATTGCAAAATCGAAAAGCAGGGACCGGTGGTCCCTCGCGAAACAAGCGGAATTGAGTGTTTCGCGAGCGGTCACCGACCGCTGCTTGGTTTCAAGAGGCGACGTTCTAGTTCTTCTCCAGGCCTACTCACCGCTATCCTCGCCGCGCGGCAGATCCTCGACATCGACCGGCCCGTGGAATTCAACGGTGCCTGGACGTCGATCCGGAGTTTGCAAAGGCCCGGCAATTTGGGCCGCCTCGCGCCGCCCGGAAAGCTTGGTATCGCCAATTTCGACTGGTTGGTCGGCCGCCTGTTCTTGAAACATGTGGAGGGTTCGGGTGGGGAAGGCAAACTGGCAGCCCAAGCTCTTGGCCAAACGGATGATGTCGACAAACAGCCGATGGCGCTCACGCAATTCGACCGACCAGTCAGGACATTCGAGAAAACAGTACAGCAAAACATCGAGCGAGCTGCCGGAAAACTGGTTGAGATAGACGTGGTAGTAGTCCTTACGGGTATACGGATGCCGGCGAATCAATTCCCGCACCCCTTCACAAAAGGCATCAATTTGCTCAGGCGTGGTGTCGTATTGCAGCCCCAAGGTGGTTTTGATTCTCCGGTATCGACGGCGGCCCATATTGTCGACCACCGCCGTGGTGAGCAAACTGTTCGGCACGGTGATCAATGAGTTATAAAATGTCCGGATCCGCGTGCTCCGAAAGCCCACGGTCTCGACACTCCCTTCGGCATCTTGCATGATGATCCAGTCACCCACTTCGAACGGACGGTCGACCAACACCGTTACCGAGCCAAACAGGTTCGAGACCGCGTCCTTCGAGGCCATCGCCAGCGCCAGCCCGCCGATCGCCGTGCCGCCGATCAGTCCAGTCAGCGGAAGCCCAAAAGCATCGGCTCCCGAGAGCACGCCAATACAAACGACAAACACCTTCAGTGATTTGGAAACCAACGGAATCAACAGGTCGTCAAATTTCGTCGCGGTGGCGTCTGCCCGCTTCATCAGGTAGACCGTCAACAGGTTGATCATCGCAAACGCGGTCCAGATACCCGCGACGAGTGTGAAAAATTTCAGGCCGATCAACAGCACCGCCAGCGCCATGCTTGGCAAGCCAATCAGTGTGGTTCCGACGTACCAAACCAGCGCTTGGGCCAAGAGCCCGACCGGTCGATAGAGCTTCGTGTCGAATTCGATCTCTCCATTGCCGCGCAAATAGCGGAACCAAATTTTGGTGAACTGATACAACACTCGACGCACCAGCATGTCGACCACAAAGCCCAAGAAGATCAGACCCAACAGGCTGAGCCATTGATAGTCAGGCAGGAGGAAGTGAGTTTTCCGCAGCGAGTGAGGAAACTGGTCACGCAGCCAAAGCGAAAACGTGCGCTGTGCTTCGGGATGCAGCAGCCCTTCGACGCGCGCATGTTTAGCCCAGCGCGACCAGAGCTCGTCAACCGCGTCGACTGTGTCGCGAGCGAACCGCCAGTTGCCATCGGCGGCCCGAACCAACTGGATGCGAGCAGCATCGTCCATCCGGTCGTTGGTCAGTTCGGCCTGTTTGCCCAAGGCTTCGCCAAGCCGAAAGGGGCTCGAGGTGTCGGGATTGTCGGGAATCGTGTTCAGATCGATTCGCCAAATCCGATCGAGCACTCCCTTGAGTTGGGTCGCGTAGTCAGCCCCCTTGGCGCTGGCGACCGGCTTGGGCAAGTGCGACAAGTCGAGATAGGTGGCCGCCTGCGTGGCGTCACCGCCGTTGATGGTTTCAAGAAACCCTTGGACAACCGCCCGAGGCGACGCTAGGGCGGCATCGACTGCCGGGCTCTGGGCTTGGTCTTCGGCCTCTTGAGCCCAGGCCAGCAACGGGCAACCGATCAGCACTCCCAGCAACCAGACAAACAACCTAGACATACGTGGTTCCTCCGTGAAACATCCGCATCCATCCATCTGAGGGCAAGTGTGACAAATCGCCCCCGAATAGAAAAGAGCAGGAAAATCGCAAAGTCTTCCCGGGCATCAAACAGGGCAGATCCGTTTTCGCTATAATCAGACTTTTTCTAGGAATTTGTCCTCAAACGGAGTTTAATCAAAAATTTAAAGCCTGAAGCGCAAGCGAAGGAATTGTTTTAGTCCACTTGCGCAATTCCTTCGCTTGCGCTTCAGGCTTTAAACGGTTTTGAAACAGAGCCTAGTGCTACAGCGCTGTTGTACTAGCGAACACCCGCCAAACTCATTGGAGACCCTGTTCCTCATGGCCAAACGAGTCGTAGACATTTGCCCCGAACCAGTCCGTCCAATTTCGCCGGAGTCGATCCCTCATGCTCCGGCCATCTGTTTGAGCAGCGTCTATCAGTGCGATGACCCTCAGCATGCCCGGGCATTGCTGCTTGACGAGCAGTCAGGCTATGTGTATGCCCGCAATGGGCATCCCAACGGCGACATGCTAGCCGACAAATGTCGGCAGTTGCATGGCGCGGAACGCGCGGCAATGGTGGCCACCGGCATGGGAGCCTTGGCCACGCTGGTGCTGGCCGAATTGGCCGCAGGCGACCATCTGGTGATTAGCAATCAGTTGTATGGAGTGACGCTCGACTTGTTAGCGAGCGAGACGTCGCGTTGGGGAATCGAAACCACCGTGGTCGACACGACGGACTTGGCCGCCACCGAAGCGGTCTTGCGCGCTGAGACCAAAATGTTGGTGGTCGAAACGATCACCAATCCGTTGCTCAGGGTATCCGACATTCGCCAGTTGGCCGATCTGGCCCATGCAGTCGATGCCAGTCTGTTGGTCGACAATTCGTTTGCCTCGCCGGCGGTTTGCCGGCCTTTGGAATGGGGCGCAGATTGGGTGGTCGAAAGTTTGACAAAAATCATGAATGGTCACAGCGACGTGACGCTCGGGTGTGTGTGTGGTTCGACGAACCGCTGGGAGCGAATCGAGTATGTGTTGTCACGCTGGGGATTATCCGCCAGCCCGATGGATTGCTGGTTGGCGCTGCGCGGCCTCGCGACCTTGGCACTGCGGGCTCCCCAGGCAGGCGACAATGCCCGGCAAGTAGCGGCCTATCTGGAATCGCGTCCAGAGGTGGCCCAGGTACACTTTCCCGGCCTTGCCAGCCATTCCGACCATGCCCTGGCCCAACGGCAGTTCTCCGGCCAGTTTGGCTCAATGGTCACGTTCGACCTAAGCGGCGGCCTCGCGGCGGCCGAACGTTTTATCCGTGCCGTCCGGTCGCAGATTCCGTTCTGCCCTTCGCTGGGCGAGGTCTCCACCACCCTGAGCCACCCGGTGTCGACCAGTCATCGCGGGCTATCAGACGAAGCCCTCGCGGCGCTGGGGATTTCGTCAGGCACGATTCGGCTTTCGGTGGGCATCGAATCGCCTGAGACGATTCTCGCATGGTTGGCCAGTGGACTGGTAAAAGTTCATTGATTTCATCATCCAGCGTCTTTTGAGACAAAGAGCTAGCAGACATTCGCTTAGGGGTTGCAAGTTTCTGTTTACCCCCTAGCCGCGACGCGACGCGTCGCCGGGCCTCACAAAAACGAACATCATCGTCGACTAGCTGGACAGCGCCACTTTGTTGTGGACTTCTTAAAATACAAGCACGAAGCGCAAGCGAGTGATTTTGACCATAAAATGTTCACTCGCTTGCGCTTCGTGCTTGTATTCTATGTCAAGGCGTCGCTGTCCAGCCAGAGCGACTTCAGTAGCTTCAACATTTCCCGTGTTGATCAGTAGCAGCGGTCGGTGACTGAAGCGCGAAAGGCTGTTTTTTGAATACCTGACTGAAAACAGCTGCTTCTTCGAGATTACTTTTTTGGAACGATTGAACTTGCTTTAGTTGCGGTTCACCACCGTAGTCGTCTGTAGCGTATCCAATTCAGCCAGCACGGTTTGCCGTTGGGAACCTTTCGTTCGACGCAGGGCCATTTGGTAGTAGATCTTGGCCACGCCGGGTTTGCCATCGGCAACCAACTGACGGGCTTTTTCTAAAAAAGCAACTGCCTCGTCGGCCGGATCAGGCTTGGCGGCCTGGGGACGCTTGAGCAGGTCGTTCAGTGTCGCGGGACGTCGGTCGGTCGTGGCATTGAGAGACGCTTGATCGCCGACGGCAAGCCCGCGCGTGGCGAGCGCCCGGCGGCCGGTTCGTTGGGCCGCGGCCTGATCGAGTAGCTGGCGGTCCATTGCTTCAAAGTCGTGGATCCAGGCCGTAACGCTCATGTTCGAGGCGCTGGCCGAGGAGCCGATGGCCCGGTTGCGGAACGGACGAAACGGTGCCAACGGCACTCCGAAGTCTTGAGCCCCGGTGCTGGAACGCCGGATGCCGCCCAGCGACGTCTGGCCGCGGTCTGGCACCAAAACCGTCGTGTTGGTGGTGGTGAAGCCAAACGTCGGCAACTGAATGGTCGTCGCAGGGCGAGACGGATTCACCGCGCGCCGGCCGCCCAGCACCACCTGGGCCCAAGCCGACTGAGAAGAGAGTGTCGCCAGCAGCAACATGGCCAGGAAAAGTATGACTGTCGAACGAAGGTGAACGCTGGATTGCATCATGGATACCGAAGCTCCAAGACAAAGGTTTCCCACTGTTTCTGAAACTGCAACATGTTCGGGTTTCCTAACACTTTTTTTAGGCTCGCGTAACCAGTGGGGTCTTCTCGAACATTCCGCCGAAAATACTCGAAGAAGCGGACCAGGAGTTCTTTCTCTTGCAGATAATAGCACAGATATCGAGCCTGGCCATAATTCGTGCCGGGATCGAATTGATAGAATTCGGCTCTAGTCGTCTCGGTCAGTTCTTTGAACGTCGGCAACACACCAGTACGGATTGCCTGTTGGAGATTGATCAGACGCCAGTTGGGATGGCCCCAAATCTGTCCATCGCGCTCGCCACACTGCTCGTACAGCGAGCCGAGACCTTCATTCAGCCAAGCCGGACAGCGCGGGAAGTTCGACTCGACAAACGGATGGACGATTTCGTGGACTAGTGTGCCGCCGCCGGTTGAAATGTTCATGACCAATGCCCGCGACACAGGCGAGTAGTATCCGAACGGAGTCGTAGGCTTTTGGCCGAACAGCCACTCGGCGTTACGATTGTAGCTATGCTGGTCTTTGAATAGCCAGATGTCGAGAATGTGCCGAGGGTCGCGGGCAAACAGCTTGGCCTTCAAGCGTTCCACTGCCCAGCGAATCGTTCCGGTGGCTCGGCGTTCGACCACCTCGGCAGGCTCATCGCCAATCACGACAAAGGGCGGTTGAATCACCATGTGAAAATCACCGGCAGGCAGCCGACGTTTCAGATTGCGAATATGTTGGGCATAGTCGGCCCCGGTAAACCCTGGCGTTGGCGAAGGGACGTTGAGCGCGCCCGGGGTTAGCGAAAAGCGAATCACGGTCCAATTCAAGATTTCGTATTTGAGCGGCCAGCGGTTCAGAAACTGGAGCCAAGCCATCCGTTGATAGGCGCCAGAAGCCTGGTCCGGGTTATGGTACAACACCTCGTTACGTTTCGCATCGTAACCCACCACCAGGCGAAAGCATTCCGGCGCTTCGTCGTGGTCATCCGCCCGCATGCAAACCAGGCTGGGAATTCCACGCATCAGGTCGGTGTGTAAATCTTGCCAGAGTGCGTAAAGCTCAGCGCCGGCCGTCGGAGTCGAGATCACATGCCACACCGGGCCAATCTGGAACCCGATGTCAGTCAACGCGCGAGCCAAGTCGCGACTGTAACACCCTCGTCCGCGACGCGGATCGAGGCCTGAACGATCGAACACATAATCTTGATCGACCTGATGCCCCAAGCGTTGTAACGCCATCGCGGCGCACGCCTCGCCAGAGAAATCGGGCTTTTGCCGGATGTGGGGAACCCCATCCAGGCGGACCGACTCGAAACGAGCCTGGGCGGATCGACGATTCGCTGGCCTTGGGGCCGGAGAACGAGCATGCTGCGGAGACGTTTGAGCCCCAGACATCAGCGCGAATGTGTCATCCGCCGGTCGGCCAGCGTAGCCGGA
>JANQPJ010000031.1 GCA_028289525.1 Pirellulales bacterium | reverse complement strand
AGCCTGAATCAGATTGAAATCCAGCATCCCGGCCCTCTCGAAAACGGTGACACGTTTTTGCCCTACGCGCGTGATGAACGCCTGGCCCGCCCTTGGGCGGTCCCGGGGACCAAGGGCTTGGAGCACCGGATCGGCGGCCTGGAAAAACAGGATCTGACTGGCAACGTCAGCTACGATCCTGAAAATCACCAGCACATGGTCGACCTGCGTGCCAACAAGGTGGCCGGCGTGGCAGACGACATCCCACTCCAGGAGGTCGATGGCCCCGAGTCGGGCGAACTGCTCGTGGTCAGCTGGGGCGGAACCTATGGATCGTGTGCGACGGCCGTCCGGCAGTGCCAGGCCGCGGGACGCTCGGTGGCCCATTGCCATCTCCGCTACCTGGACCCGTTCCCTCGCAATTTGGGCGAGCTGTTGTCGCGCTATCAAAAGATTCTCGTGCCTGAGTTGAATATGGGCCAATTGCGTGCCGTGTTGCGATCGACCTTCCTGATCGACGCGATCGGTTTAAACAAAGTTCAAGGAAAGCCCTTCTCGGTTGGAGAGGTCGTTTCCACCATCGAAGCACAGTTTGCATGAATGTCGGAGTACTATGTCTACCGAAGCCTCCCTGCCGATCCTGAAACCAGCCGACTTCGCCAGCGACCAAGACGTGCGTTGGTGTCCCGGCTGTGGTGACTATTCGATTCTGGCCCAAATGAAGAAAGTGTTGGCCGGCCTGGGAATGCCGCGCGAAAAACTGGTCTTCGTCTCTGGAATCGGGTGCTCCAGCCGTTTCCCCTACTACATGAATACCTATGGATTTCACTCGATCCACGGCCGGGCTCCGGCAGTGGCCAGCGGGGTGAAAATCAGTCGGCCTGACTTGAACGTTTGGGTCATCACAGGCGATGGCGACGCGCTGTCGATCGGCGGCAATCATTTGATTCATGCCATTCGACGTAATTTGGACATTAACATCGTTCTGTTCAACAACCGGATCTACGGTTTGACCAAAGGACAGTATTCGCCCACTTCGCCGTTGGGCAAGGTGACCAAGAGCACGCCGATGGGGTCGGTCGACAATCCGTTGCATCCGATCTCGATCGCAATTGGCTGCGAGGCCACGTTTGTCGCGCGGACCATCGACGTGAACGTCAAGCATCTGAGCGAAACCTTGCGCCGCGCCGCGGCCCATCGCGGCACCGCGTTCGTCGAGGTCTATCAGAACTGCAACGTGTTCAACGACGGCGCCTATAACTACGCCACCGATCGTGATACCAAAACCGACACCACGATCGAGTTGGAGCACGGCAAGCCGCTGATCTTTGGAAAGGGGCGAGATAAGGGAATTCGACTCAACGGCCTCGATCCCGAAGTGGTCGAGCTAGGCAAAGGGATCACCGAGGACGATCTGTTGTTCCACGACGAAAAGAGTCCCGAGCCCAGCCTGGCCTACCTGCTGAGCCGGATGAGCTATCCCGACTTCCCGGAACCGATTGGCGTTTTTCGAGCAGTCGACCGGCCGCGTTACGATACCTTGGCCAACGAGCAAATCGAACAGGCTCGCCAAACCAAGGGCCCCGGCGATCTGGCCAAGCTGTTTCATGCCGGCGACACGTGGACAGTCGATGCCGAAGCCCATCACAACCAAGAAATGGCCCACGAGGAGGATAAGCCCACCAGCCCTGTGGAGCAATTGATTGAGACCGACCGCATCGGCTCGCTGGAATTGAAAGATTGTCTCCCGGTGCCGCCTGACATGAAGATCGAAGCGGTGCTTCAGTTGCTGGTCGAAAACGCCGTAGGGTGTGTGCTGGTGGTGGAAGACGATGAAGTGATCGGCATCTTCAGCGAGCGCGACGCCTTGATGAAGCTCAACACCGACTTTGCCAAACTGGGAGATCGTCCGGTGTCGGAATTCATGACGCCCAGACCGCAGACTCTTACTGAAAAAGACAAGATCGCATTTGCCCTCCATCGGATGGACGTAGGCGGATTTCGCCATGTGCCGATCACTCGCGAAGGCAAAGCCTGGCATATCCTCTCAGTGCGAGACATCTTGAGCTACATTTCCGACCGGCTGGTAGGTTCCTAACCGAGACACGTTCGCACATCCCGATCACGAACAACAACTCTTCCTCGGCGATCTTTGCGTCTCTGCGAGATTTTCAAAAACAGAATCACGAGTTGTAAACGATGTGCTCGCGACCTCTAGCCGCGACGCGACGCGTCGCCGGGGCGCTAGAGCGCAATAAACTCAATGACGACTTTGCTCCAGCGCCCCGGCGACGAAGTCTCGTCGCGGCTAGGGCGCAAGAGCACATCATTCACAACTCAGCATTCATTGCTTCGAACATTGAAATTTCCCTCCGGTGCTTTGCATTTTCCTCGCTGGCCGCGAAAGACGGATCATGGCTCCCACGTCTGCCTTGCCTGCTCAGATCGACGGCCGCATCGAGATTGTGACGCCGGAAAATATCGCCTTTTCCTACCGCACAGCAGGCCCGTTCTTACGCTTGCCGGCCTATCTGCTCGACAAGATTTTGCAAGTTTTGGCGATCGCCACCTTGGGGCTCATTTTGATGTTTAGCCTGGGAATGGCCGGGCTGGGCAGTCTGGCCACCGGCGGCTGGTTGGTGGCCATCTTTGTGGTGTCGTGGTTCTATGGTGGGCTGTTCGAGACGTTTTGGAACGGCCAAACCCCTGGGAAGCGAGCGTTCGGCTTGCGCGTGGTGGCCATTGATGGACGCCCGATCAACGCGCTGCAAGCGGTGTTGCGCAACGTGCTTCGGGCAGTCGATGGGCTGCCGATGTTCTCTGCCGTGCCGCTCTTTCAAGTTGGCCTGCTGGCCTGTCTGTCGAATCGTCGCTATCAACGCCTCGGCGATCTCGCCTGTGGGACGATGGTGATTCTCGAAGACCGCCGCCGTCTCTCCAGGGTGGCTCGCAGCGCCGATCCGGCGGTCAATGAGTTAGCCCTTGCCATTCCGGCCAAGTTTGTGGCCACGCGCCCCTTAGCCCAAGCACTTTCAAAATATGTAGGACGTCGTGCAACGTTCTCCCCAGTACGCCAGGCAGAAATCGCCGGCCATCTGGCTCGGCCCCTGATTGAACGTTTCGGTTTGCCGGCCAACACCAATGCCGACCGGCTGCTGTGCGCGTTGTATCAGCGTACGTTCGTGGCCGACCAAACACTGGTCGGGTCGGCCATCTCTGCGGAGGCAGAAAACCCGTTTGCCAGCCGCCACTCCCCGATGACTGAGTCGGTCGAATCAAACGTTTAGAGCGCACTTCAAAACCAACTACAAGCACGACGCAAGGGGCTTTCGTAATCTACGAGTCGTTCAAGTCGCCTGCCTTATCGGTCAAACGGCTGGCTGCTCAACAAGACGTTGTCGTTAATTCGCGTTTTGCCAGTATCGCTGAATAGCTTCCTCGATTTTAACAGGTCGTTGATTGCTTGATTCAAATCCTTCTGCGCGAATCGGCAAAAGAATGATGACAACGCACGTATCCGCAGCTCTTTGCGCGTAATCTGACCGGCCTCTTGGGCCATCTCGATCAACGCCTTTTTCAGTTCGGCGATGTTAGGCACCTCGGTAGTTGGTGTCATGTCAAATAACAGGCCGTTCTGAAACTGTGACCCGAGAAATTGTTGGCGAGCATTACACATGGCGTCGTTCATCAATTCCAAACCGTCAGGATGACGCGTCGCGTAGACGAGCATATACTTTGGTGTCTGATGTTCGTACTTAGATTTCACAGGATACATGCAAACATGATTGAATGATGCCAGCATTTTTCTTGCATAGACCTCGGTGAAATCATCAAGTTTCTTGGCAAACGACAATGCCCCATCGCTGGCAATAGATCGCCAATATTCCCCACCAGCGATCCCATTTAGCGTCGCGATTTCGACTTGTTCATTCGGATCGTCGGCTTGATAATCGGAATCGTCGTTTGTCGCGTCGTCTGGCAACTCTTCAACTCGCCTAAGCGCGGCCAGCGCCCATCGCATGAACGTGGCGACATTGAAGTTCAGCAGCACTTCTACACTTGCATCTGCCCTCTCAATCTGGTCGTAGACTTGCTTCATTCGGTCAAAGACAAGCCCTTTGACGGTGTAAGGGTCGACGTACAGGAAGATCGTCTCCCTGCTTGCCCGAATTGCGAATTCCCCTATGTGGTCCTCAAATCTACCAAGACGCGGGTGCACGAAGCCTTCATAAGATTCAAGTGAACTCTCAAGCGTCCTAAAATTGTCCTTATCTGCTTCGATGAATTCGCCGGCAACGTTCATGCCCTTTTTCCGCCAACGCTCGATGGTACTGGCAACAATCAGTGGTGATCCAGGTTCGCCGTCCTCGAATTGGCCACAACCCGCGAAACAGTCGACGATCAATACTGGTTTTCCGAGTTTGGCGACTTTGGGAATGTATGGCTCCAGGTAATACTCGAGAATGGAGTCTTTGTACTTGGACCACGGCCGTTTTGCTCGGAAAAAGTCGGCACTCATGACGCCCCCCAATGCGATGCTTACCACGTTCCAGTCATGGTAGCGACGCTAGCCCCCTAAGAATAGTGGAGCTTGTACGCGAAATTCTTATGGCTTCAAAATGACTGTGGCGCGTATAATTTCCATCCGGTACCTGTACCCGACGAGCCTCATGGATGAGTAAAGGGAAAACCAGATGGCCCAAAACTCGAAAATCGGCTGGACAGACCATACTCACAACTTCTGGTGGGGTTGCCATAAAGTCAGTGAAGAGTGCCGTTTCTGCTATATCGACGGGATCATGCGACGCGGTGGATATGAACCGTTCAAGGGGCCAATGCGCACGAAGAATTGGGACAACCCGTCAAGATGGCAGCGGCAGGCTGAGCGGTCGGGGATGAGGCTTCGGGTCTTCACATGTTCAATGTCCGACTTCTTTCATCCTGGGGCAGACAATTGGCGGGATGAGGCATGGCGAGTAATCCGAGATTGTGATCGGCTCGACTGGTTGATTCTAACTAAACGTCCGGAACTGATCGAAGATCGACTGCCTCAAGATTGGTATGACGGCTATCCCAACGTTTGGCTCGGCGTTACAGCTGGTTGTCGCGATTCACTAGGAAGAATTGACATTCTAGGCGACATTCCTGCCGCGATTAGGTTCATCTCGGCTGAGCCGTTGCTGGAGCAATTGGACCTAAGCTCCTATCTCGCGGACATTGACTGGGTGATTACTGGCTGCGAGCGTGCGAAGAAGGGCAAACGGCGTTTAATGGAATTAGATTGGGTGCGCGATATCGATGAGCAGTGCCTTACTGCCGGGGTGCCGCACTTCTTCAAACAGTACTATGAAAATGACTCAGGCGTGCCTAACGAGGACGGGCTCGTGGATGGAGTTCGACGCCAAGAATGGCCACAGGTCACCATTGGTGTATGAGATCATGGGCGTCCTGGAAGCTGGCATAGCAGCGGCGGGGGGCATCCCATGAAGAAAACTCGACTGTTGAGTTTGGGAAGTGAGACACGCTCGCGAGGTAAGAATGGAATGGTGCACTCGCCGTGGACGTGACATTGATCGCTTGCGCGAGAAAAAGATAGAATTTCATCAACAGATCAGCTGAATCCGTATCCTCTGTAACGGATATGCCTCTGGAATGCATTGGATTCGGACAGTGCCCTCCATCACAGCAATAGGTCGTTAGGTAGCGGTCCATCGCCATAATGATATTCGGCCAACGATACGGTTCCGTTCGCCAGATAAAATCTTTCAGTTCATCCGACGTGATTTCCGACGACAACGCCCTTCCCGTGATGAACACGAAACCGAATACCTGATGCAGATAGTTGTCTCCCCTGCGGCCAGTTATCGTCGAATCTGTCGTTAGCCGCAACGACACGATTGGTGGGGCAATGGTCCTGGATCAGTAAACACGGGTAACGCATGGTGCCCAATTCATCATGAACCGGATAAGAGAAGCGGGCGAGGGCGCTGTTGCGACTTGAACGCGATGAACAGAGGGGTGTTCGATCGTCATATCAGTTTCACGCATGCAACAGCCTTCGGCGGTAAAGACGGTCCCGTGAGGTGCACTACCAAGAAATGTAGTTAAACTCTGCGGAGATATGTAGTTAAATGCAATCAACCACAACAGCAGGCGATGTCCGTAAGCTGTTATTCAAAAACAACTTACAGAGTCGGGCAGACAGGATTTGAACCTGCGGCCTCTACGTCCCGAACGTAGCGCTCTACCAAGCTGAGCTACTGCCCGAAGCGGGTTATTATATGGTTGCTCTTCGGTGCCGCCTAGCCGTTTTTCCCGGTTACTCACCCCAGCCCTGGGATCCGATCAACGGTACAAAACGACAGGCGACCAGGTTGGTCACCATGGGGCCTTGGGCTGTTTTGCGGATTGCTTGAAGAGTTTGCCGATCGGAATCGCCAATGGGGATGACCAGGATGCCGCCGAGGGCCAATTGTTCGAGTAGTGCGGCTGGCACGCTGGGGGCTGAGGCGGTGACGAGCACCCGATCGTAGGGGCCAGCGGCAGGCCAGCCGAGTGTGCCGTCGCCAATTTTTAACTCGATGTTCGTAGAACCAAACGCAGCTAGCACGGCAGCCGCCTGATGAGAAAGCGTTGCATGGCGTTCGATGCTAATCACTTTGGATGCCAGCTCGGCCAGGATTGCCGTTTGATAGCCGCTGCCGGTGCCAATTTCTAATACCCGTTCGTTGCCGGAAAGTTCCAGCGATTGGGTCATCAGGCCAACCATGTACGGTTGGCTGATCGTTTGCTGGCAGTTGATCGGCAAGGCTCGGTCGGCATATGCGTCGACAACATCGACCTGATTGAGAAAACGGTGCCGGGGGACTTTTTCTAATGCCGACAAGACTCGGGCTGAGGTGATGCCTCGTTGGGCCAGATGTTTTTCTAGCATCTGCTGTCGGGCTGCAGACAGTCGTGGATCGTTCGGCGGAGTGTGGTCGGCCGTGGGAGACATGCGAAGGGGCTCGAGGCCAACGGTCGTTGTTCAAAAACAATCGCGCACACAGGCGGGCGACACTCAGCCGGCGTCGGTTGCCGGCGCAGGGTGTTCCGATGGTTGCCAATCAGTCAGGTGCAATTCGACCGAATGCCGGCCGCCAAACGTGTTGATCACCGGTTGAAACGCGATGGAAAAGGGTTCGTCAAGTGCCGAGAGCGGTTCGGCCCAATCGCCGCGACCAAAAGCGACCGCGCGCAGCGAAATGCCGTGTTGGTTGAGCGTCATGGCGACGTGCCGGTCTCCGCCTCCCATTTTGCGCGCGGGGCCTTCGAGCGTCACGCCCGAGGTGCATAGAATGGGCCGGCGGTTGCCTTGCCCGAAGGGGGCCAGTTGCTCGATCTGTTCGACCGTGGTCTGTGACAAGTTGGTGAACGGCGCTTCAGCGTCGATCTTGATTTCGGCCGCCAGTTGATCGCCTGAAATTTGCTCGGCCGCATAGTCGCAAAAGGCGGTGCGAAACGCCTGGATGGCGCCCTTGGCAACCTGCACTCCGGCCGCCGCGGCATGACCGCCGTGGCCAAGCAGGTGTTCGCCACAAGCGGCCAACGCTTCGTGAAGCGCAAAGCCAGGAATGCTGCGTGCCGAACCGATGCCTGGCTTGACTCCCAGCGGATCGAACGACACGACGACGACCGGACGGTGATATTTGTCGGCCAAACGGCCAGCGACGATGCCGATCACGCCAGGATGCCAGCCTTCGTCGGCCAGTACGAGGGCCGGATCGGCCGCCGGATCAAACTCGGCTTGAACCTGCTTGTTGGCGGCCAGGTAGACACTCCGTTCCAGGCTTACCCGTTGGGCGTTCAATTCGTCGAGATAGTCGGCCAACTCGGCTGCTCGATCGGCCGACCCGGTCGTCAACAGCTCGACCGCCAAGGGCGCCTGGCCCAGGCGACCGGCCGCGTTCAGACGTGGAGCCAGCGAAAAGGCCAGGTCTTCACTGCTGAGGGCCGGCTTGCGTTGAAGTTTGGCAACTCGCTGGAGTGCCGCGATGCCTGGCAAGGCCCGTTCGCGCAACAGCCCCAAGCCGTGCCGCACCAAAGCTCGGTTTTCGTCGACCAACGGCACCACATCGGCCACCGTGCCCAGGGCGGCCAGACCGACGCAGGCTAGCAGCATGTTGCGCATTCTAGTGGGGACTTTCGGTTGGCCGCTGACTTCGATGCACAAAGCCCAAGCGAGTTTCAACGCGACTGCTGCACCGCACAGGCCATGGAACGGGTAGTTCCCCTCTGGCAGGGCCGGATGGACCAGCACGTCGGCCGCTGGTAGTTGAGGGCCCATTTCGTGGTGATCGGTGACGATCAGTTCCAGCCCGAGTTCGCGTGCTCGTTGGGCTTCGGCAACGCTGGTGATGCCACAGTCGACCGTCACAATGGTTTGAGCGCCTGCCTGGGCTAGCTTTTCGAGAGCGGCAATCGAAAGGCCATACCCATCGTCAATGCGATTAGGCACGTGGAACGTCGCCGGGGCTCCGAGCAAGCGTAATGCCCAGATCAAGATTGCTGTGGCGGTCATGCCATCGGCGTCGTAGTCGCCATAGACGACGATCTTCCGTCCTTGCCCGATGGCGCTGGCCAGTCGCTGGGCGGCTGCTTGACAGCCAGGCAGTTCGTTTGGGTCACGGAGTGACGAGAGCTTCGCGTCGAGAAACTGGCGGGCTGTTTGCGGATCGTCCAAGCCGCGGTTGATCAACAGTTGGGCCACGACCGGAGAGACGCCAGCGGTCTGTTCAAGCTGCCGGATGCGGTTCTCATCGTGGAACGCAATCCGCCAGCGTTTCGACATCGTGTCTTCGTCCCGATCGTAAGGTTCGGTCTTGATCCATCACGCGCCGCCGACAATCTGTTTGTGCCGGGCGCACCGGCCATGATCGGCCGAGAAGAGGCAAAAGTTATTTTTTCTTTTCGACGTGCAACGTATGGCGTCGCAGCCGGGGGCAATATTTTTTGAGCTTCAACTTTTCTCCGCCCATTTTACGGCGGATCGTGTAGTTGTAGTCGCCGGTCTCTTCGCAGACCAAATGCACGACTTCAACCTTCTTCTTCCGTTTGCCACCACTTTTTTTGGCCACGACTCCACATCTCCTCGCAAAGCGAATCGTCCGCGAACTTGTTAATCGAGTAATTCTAACGTTTTCAGGCGTTCCGAGGCTAGGGGGCCTCGGCACGTTTTGCAGGCCGGGGGACTGAATTGTACGGTTTGAGGGGAATGTATGGATCCTGTTTTTCTGGAGGCGTCGCCCTTAAGTCCTTTTCTTGTAAAGATTTGTGGGCAGGCCCTTCCGTGCCGAGGGACGACGTATACTAACAAGGACTCTCGTATGTATTTGCATAACTAGGAATTCCTTCGCTCGCGTTTCAGGCTTCAAACGGTCTAGATGATTTTCGAGCGTGGCTTGAAGTAGTTTCGATGTCATCCGATCATGCCCATATTCCGCCTGAGCCGCCAGCTGTTGGTGCCGATGCGCCAGCCGAGGTGCTCGTATCGTTGCCGCCGGTCGCTCCCCTGGAGCCGGTGAACGGTCACTTTTTGCAGTTGCCGGCGCCTGGCGAATTGGAGTCTGGGCGCCGGCTGTTCCAACGCGAGTTGCCGCCGTGGCTAGTGAGTGCAGTGGTGCATGTGGTGTTATTAGTGGCTTTCGTCTGTTTCACGCTGACGCGACCGACGCAGAGTGGCAGGGCCCAATTGTTGTTGGCTGTTCAAGCGCCGCCAGCGCTGCCAGAGACCGAGTTAGCAATCGTTCCCTCGGTGACGGCTGAGCCCTCGGTGTTGCCGGATGTCTCTGGTCCGGCATCGCTCGCGGTCGAGGCGCCTCGCGTGGCCAGCATTCCGGTCGAGCAAGCCCAACAGGCTGTTGGTCGTGAAAGGTTTGAGACGGTCGATTTGTTGATGCCGGTTGGTTCTGTTGGCGGTGGTCTCCAGGGACGTCGGGCCGAACGTCGAGCAGCGCTGGTGGCCAGCCGGGGTGGCAACGGGGCCAGCGAACTGGCGGTCGAACGGGGGCTCCGATGGTTGATGGCCCATCAGATGCCGGACGGTAGCTGGCGCTTCGATCACACGCAGGCGCGTTTTTGTCAGGGGCAGTGTCGCGATCCGGGCCAAGTGGGTTCGACTACCGCGTCGACCGCTTTGGCTTTGTTGCCGTTTTTGGGCGCTGGTTACACCCATCGCGAAGGGCCTTATCAAGACACGGTTCGTCGCGGATTGTATTATTTGACCGGCCGCATGGTGATTGGCCGGCACGGAGGCGACTTGCAGGAAGGCACCATGTATGCCCAGGGCTTGGCCACGATCGCGATTTGTGAAGCCTTGGCCATGACAGGCGACGACAGCCTGGCGCCTTATGCCCAGGAAGCGTTGCGGTTCATTGTTCATGCCCAGCACGCTGGCGGTGGTTGGCGATACTTGCCTGGCCAGCCAGGCGACACGACCAGCTTGGGGTGGCAGTTGATGGCGCTCAAAAGCGGCCAATTGGCCGGTCTGCGCGTAGCCTCGCCGGCTTGGAGCATGAGCAATCAGTTTCTCGATTCGGTGCAGGTTGACCGCGGCGCCGGTTACGGTTACCAATCGCGGCGCGACGCCCCCACCACGTCGGCGATCGGTCTGCTGTGCCGGATGTATTTAGGCTGGCCGCGCAGCCACCCGGCGCTGAACCGTGGCGCAGCTCGGCTGGCCCAGCATGGCCCTGCGCCGGACAACATGTATTTCAACTACTACGCCACTCAGGTATTGGCCCATCTGGACGGCCCTGCTTGGCCAGACTGGAATCAGAAACTGCGCGATCATCTGATCGCCACCCAGTCAGACGCAGGCCATGAAGCAGGCAGTTGGCGTTTTACCGATCCCAAGACGAGTCAGGCAGGGCGTCTGTACGATACGACGATGGCGATCTTGACCCTCGAGGTCTACTACCGGCACCTTCCGCTGTACGGTTCGGGAGTGTTGGTTGACGATGGCTGGCCTGATGAGCGGGCCAGCTAAGCAGTGTGGGCCGTTCGAGGAGATCATTTGCCTTTAAAGCCTGAAGCGCAAGCGAAGGAATTGTTTTGGTACACTTGCACAATTCCTTCGCTTGCGCTTCAGGCTTCAAAAACAGAGCGTTCCCAAGCAGAGCTTGGGAACGAGAGAAAAAAAGCAGCTTCCAAAGACCTGGAGGCTCCCATTGATTGGCTAGCGACGCGCCCGCTCGCGGCTAGAGAGCAAGAACAGGTTCAATTGACCTCACTTTCGAGAGGCGCCTTGCTTATTCCTTCATAAAACCACGGCCTCTGGCCGTGAGACCCGAATAGCTTCGAGCGTTCCGGCGTGTATTGAGGCGCATGAAAAAGTGCATAGGATGTTT
>JANQPJ010000414.1 GCA_028289525.1 Pirellulales bacterium | reverse complement strand
AAACCACTATTTTTCAGGGAAATGTAAAAAACAGGTGTTTCGCGAGCGGCCACCGGCCGCTGCTACTGATTTTCCAAGAAATTTGGAACTACTGAAATTCCAAATCAGAAATTAGAAATCCCGTTTTCGGCGGGCTCGTTCTTTTGCTTTCAACAGACGCTCCGTGTAGGATTCTTCCTCTTGTTCCGGTTCCAAGCTGGGAGGAGCGGCCCGGTCGTCTTGCGGCGATGGGTCCGGTCTCTCCGACGTGGGCACCGTGGGGTCTGGCTCAAAACGAGTCCCCCTCTGCCGATCGGCCAGTTGATCGGTCACGGTCTGTTTCGTACTCCGTAAACGGCCGATGGTTTCAGTCCGCTCAACTCGCGCTTCGCGACGGAAAATTTTCGTGCGGACATATTCTACCCAAGGCCTGGCCCAGGCGAAACCGAGCGACACGCGACGATTCAACACATCGGTGAAGAATAGACAAGCGGCCGCCAACATCAACCAGTGCCAAACGTCCTGGCTGGCCGTCGAACGCGGCAAGTCGTGTCGAAATGGATTCGGCTTCTTGCCAGTTGACGGCTGAAAAGAGGCCCCAAGTTGTCCCAACACCTGGCCAGGCCGCCCGCCTGTGGGCGAGAGCGACGCCAGTTCTTCGAGCAACGGCCGATTGGGCTCACGATCGCGAAACTCGTCGGAGTAGCCAACGTTCACGCCCATCCGAATCGGGGCTTGGCCTGGCCCAGGGTTGAGCACCACCAAATAACTGCCAGCCGCACTGGCTGCAAAGTCGCCCAAATATCGACCGGGAGCAATCTGCCGGATCGTCAACTCCTCGGCTTTCATATTCGGCCCTAGCACCGTGCCGGTCATGTCGAGAAAATTGAGAAATTCGTCGTCCCGATCGAGCGCGGTAACCACTACCCGGCCGCGACCATCGGTCAAATCGGTCGCCACGGTAAACTTCCCACGCTCGCCGGTCGGACGCATCGACCAACGAATCACCTGACTGTAGAACTTGTCGTAGTTTTCCCAGCCGGTCCAGTCGGTCGCCCAACGTTTGCCGGCATCGGTCGTCAGTGCCACGGCTCGGCCCAGCCCATACGTCCAACTGGCCAATAGCGTAGCGTTCTTTTCATCCACCGGCTTGGGCGACACCAAGGCCACCTCGACCAACGGATTGTCTTTGACCGACGTGCGCACAAATCCGGTGATCGGCGGAATCGGCGCTTGAATGCCTTTGAGCATTTCGTGCGGGAATTTGATCTTAGGCACCATGCCCTGCCGGTTTTCGTAGACCAACGGTCGAGCAATCCGCCGGGCTTCGCGCTGATAGATTCTCGGCAGCGCGGCAGCCCGCTTGACGACGTAGTATTTGCCGCCGGTGGCCGTCGAGATGCGTTGCATGATGTTGCTGCCCAGGGTGCCGTGCGAACCGACCGCCACGGTCGACACCTTGACCTTCATCGACCGCAAGCGTTGAATCGTCGCCGGACGCGGAGGCGAGGGGTCGCCGTCGCTAATGATGATCATGTGCTTGACCGCCGCGTCGCGCAACTTGGCCAGCCCATTGGCCGCCATCACCAGCGAACCGTCGAACTGTGGCATGTCGCCCGGCGTCATCCGATCCAACAAGGCCAGCATCGTCTTGCGATTGGGGCCCACGCGAACGATTCCGCCCTGGCTGCGCGCCCAGAGCCATTGGTCGGTGCCGTTCCAATGAACCAAGCCACAATAGTCGTGGACGCCCAGCGCCTTGATCGCTTCGCGCGAGACCACTTTTTGCCAGTAGTTTCCCCGGGGCATTTCGCCGGCATGCATGATTAACACCAGCGCGCCGACTGCCTTGACCTTGGCGCTCTTAATATGAAAATCCACCGGCATCGCCCGTTCGATCCCCGTGCCGGTCCAGCCGCCAGCGCCAAAACTGTTCTGTCCGCCTAGCATCACCAGGCCGCTGCCCATCTGCTGAGTATTGCGAACCAGCATCTCGATTTGGGCATCGCTGAAATGGGTTACCTGATCGGCATCGTCGCCGCTGCTGCGGGGCACATTGGCCAACACCACCGCGTCATAGCGTTGCAGTCCGGTCAAGTTGGTAAACAACCGATCGCTCGGCTGTACGGTCACCTCCAGGTTCTCCGAGCGCAAACGCTCGACCAGGTAGTCAAACTCTCCGGGGTTGGCCCAATCTTCGATCAGTAGCACATGTCCTCGTCCTCGCACGTGCGTGAAGGTGGTCGCTAGGTTGTTTTGCGCCGTATCGTCCCGTTTCGGATCGTCTGGCACAAATCGGGCTTCATAAGTATAAAAGTCTGGCTGGTCAATTTGCTCGCGAATCGTGAACACTTTTTTGCCAGGCGGAAGTTCAACCGGCTGGTTGGCTAGGATCTCGGCCTCGTCGCCGGTCCGTCGGACCAGTTGTAAGTGGCCCCGGATCGTTGCCTGAGAGTCGTCCGACTCGGTCGTGTTGTTCAGCACCGCCCGCAACTGAAACGGCTGGCCGCGCCGCACGTCGGACGACACCAACAGTTTTTCAACCGCCACGTCGCTTCGCGCGTCGAGCACCACCGGCACCACGTCGATGCTGGTGCCAGCCTGAACCAATGCTTGGGCTTGCTGGCGCACATCGCCGATGGTTTCATTGCCGTCGCTCACCAACACAATCCGCTTGGCCGCGTCGTGCGGAAAGAGCGCCAAGGCCAGCTTCAGCGCCCCGGCCAAATCGGTTTGGTTCGGATCGAGCAAGCTTTCGGCGGTCATCCTCAGCGGCACGGTTTCGTCGATCGGGGGAATTTCGACCGCCGCGTCACGGCCGAACACAATCACGCCGGCCCGATCTTCGCGATGCTGGTCGCGCTGCTCGGCAATCGAACGGTTCACAAACTCGACCATGGCCCGACGCCGGAACTCAGGAATGCTGAGCGACTGGTCCAGCAGATAGATCACGGTGAGCCGATCGCTCCGACGGACCATTTGCATTTCAGCCAAGGCCAGCACCATGGCCACCAACACCACCGAACGGAGGATCAAGGCCAACGTACGCCGCATCCTGCCCAGCCCGGCCAAGGTGCGCAGGCCGCTCCACCAAACGACCGGCAACAGCACCAGCAAGCCCAGATACCAGGGCGAGTCGAAGGCAATGCGGTAAGCGAGCATAGGTGGTTGTTGGTTATGGGTTGTTAGTTTTTGGTTTTTGGCGGAAGGTCATCAAGAAAACGCGTTAGCGTGTACTAGCAACTCTTTGTTTTTGGTCGTTAGTTGTTGGTTATTAGTACGCGCTAGCGCGTACCAACAACTAGCAACTAATAACCAACAACTCTTTCTCAAAGTGAAATCGTCTGTACCCGATGATTGTTCGTATCGACCACATGCACCTGGCCCTGGCGATCGCAAACCACGGCCCAAGGGTTGTGAAACTCGCCTTCGCCTCGGCCGTTCGTACCAAACCAGCCCAGCGACTGGCCTTGCAAATCGAACTTCTGCACCCGATGGTTGCCGTATTCACAGACATACACGTGTCCTTGGCCATCGAACGCCAGGTCATAAGGGTAATACAATTCGCCTGGCCCGTCGCCTTGCTGTCCCCAAACGTCGAGCAACTTGCCAGCGGGATTAAAAATCTGAATGCGATGGTTGCAGGCATCGGCGACCCAAATCCGATCCTGGGGGTCGATCGCCAGGTTTTGCGGTCGTACGAACTGGCCTGGCTCGGTGCCGTGAGAACCCCATTGCAAGAGAAACTCACCGGCAGCCGAAAATTTTTGAATCCGATCATACTCGCCGTATTCGGCGATGTAGAGATTGCCCTGCGAGTCTTCGACCGCATCAGTCACAAAACCAAACTCGCCTGGCCCCTGGCCCATGCGACCGCCGATCGTCCGATCGGCTAATAGCTTGCCATCAGGCGTATAGGTCAGCATCCGGTAGTAATGCGTATCGGCAACCAACAGCCGGCCATCGCGCGTGATCGTCAAACCAGAAGGCTTGCCGTTTTTCCACCGAGGCGTTTGCCAGCCAGAGAGCCAGCGGCCGTCGGTCGAGAAGACCTGAATTCGGGCAGTCATGTCAACGATATAGAGCCGATCTTGCGCGTCGATCGCCATGGCCCTCGGCTTTTGGAACCGCCCGTCGGAAATCCCGCGCCGCCCCCACACATTCTCCAAGTGTCCGCGCTGCACCGGCCGCTGATCCTGACAACCAGCAATGCCAGTAAACAGCAAGACCAACATGAACAAGCAGAAGTGATGCATCAGGTTCACCCGTCGTGTGATCAGCCGAAGCTTTTGCCAAACGAACTCGAAAAAACAGCGGCCGTTGGCCAAAGCGCGAAACGGCTAGATTTTTCTGCTTCGCGAGCGCACCACCGGTCGCTGTTTTTTTGAAAGAAAATGACTTTCCAATCCTCCTGTCAATCCGTCCAGGCGCAGTAATTTTGGGTGGCGGCTTTCTCGTGTGTTTTCTTTTGGGGGCACACTGGCGGTAAACTGGTTCCCAAGCTCTGCTTGGGAACTTTTCAGAA
>JANQPJ010000412.1 GCA_028289525.1 Pirellulales bacterium | reverse complement strand
GGGACACCAAGATGTTGATAAGGTCTTGGTATACGTATCACTCTAAGATGGCGACAACAACTCGAGTGACCGCCTCTCTGATCGTTGATTCAAACACCTCGCAGCACGCTGTCGATTTTCACGACCCTGTAAGTTTCGCCACATGGTTGAAGCGGACGATCAGGATTCTCTTCTTCACACGCTCCACAACCTCCTCCACGTGCCTCTTTCTGTGCCAGCCCTTGCTGTGGGGTAGCACGTGGCCTCGATCGTTTGTCGAGCGATGCTTCTTTTCTAGAGTTACAATCCGATTTCGGACGGATTACCCGACACGTCGAAAAAATATTTTTTGAAAGAGACGCGATTTGCAGTTCTCCTGAACGAATCGTAGCGAATGTTTGGAAATCTGCGAAAATCAGGCTAAAATCGAGCAAGTGGGAGAGCTGGCAAGACAAAAAGCCAACCAATCAGGATTTGCCGAATGGCGGATGAATCGGTAACTCGATGGATCGACGACTTAAAAGCTGGCGACCGTGACGCGGCCACCAAAATCGTCGATCGCTATTTTCTGCGCGTAATGCAGTTGGTGCAGCGTCGCTTACCGCCACGCGTGCGCCGTGCTGGGGATGAAGAGGATGTTGCCCTGAGCGCTTTGAATAGTTTAGTAGGCCGCATGGAAGAGGGGCAGTTTGAGGGCGTAGTGTGTCGCGACGAACTCTGGCGCGTGTTAGTTACGATCAGCCGTAGAAAGGCCGCCACCCATATCGAACGCGAGACGGCCCAGAAACGCGGCGCAGGCAATGTTCGAGGCGATTCAATTTTCGGAGACGATCCAGCAGGCGAACCTCCTGGGTTCGAGCGGTTTGCAGGCAATCAAGTTGAACCTGGAGCTGAGCTGGAGTTGCGGGAAACGGTCGAACGGATGGTGGGCTTTCTGCAAGGGTTGGATGATCAGGCCTTGCTAGACATTGCGATCTGGAAGAGTCTTGATATGCCAGACACCTGGATTGCTGAGCAGCTTGATTGTTCGACAAAAACCGTGGAACGTAAGCGGCGCAGGCTGCGTGAAAAAGCTTTGTTATGGGCGGAGCAAGAACAGTGACTCGGGTTCCCAACGAAGTTGAATCAATTGGACAGGCAGCCGCTTCTGACCAGATCGACGCCTTGTGTGACGATTTTGAGCAGCGTTGGCGCGACGGAAACCGGCCAAGAATCGAGAAGTACTTGAAGCAGTTGCCTGCACCGCAACGCGACGAATTGTTGGGGGAATTACTAGGCGTAGAATTCTATTGGCGACACCGGAGAGGCGATTGTCCTGCGATTGAAGAGTATCAACAGCGTTTCCCAGGCATGGAGCGAATCATCGCGACCGAATTTTATCAGGCAGCGGTCGCCGCTCGTGACGCCAAAAGAGAGCCCTCGGACAAGGATGTAGTATCGCTCGATGCCGAGCAGCCCGAGCGCCATGCCTTGACTGGGAAACGCCTGGCGATGCTTGCGGTTCTATTCGCGGTAGCCATGTTCGGAATCACTTGGTTGATTCAAGCCCGCTTCTCCTCCCCATCCGCCGAACGTGTGGCTGGCCAGGCAGAAAGATCGATCAACGATGTGTTGCGGCTGAAAGAAGCGGCTGATCCACTCGTTGAACAGGTGGTTGCAGGGCAACTGCTCGCAAAGAGCGGCTCGCAAGCAACCGGTCGACAGTTGTTGCAGCACGCTCTTCCTTACTATCAAGAAATCACTCGCCAGGCGGCTGGTGTTCCCAGACGGGGCCAGCTCGAGATCGACGCGCATTTTCAAATCGGTCGGATTTATCAGCAGCTAGAAAAATTTGAGCAGGCACGAGCAGCCTTTGAGTACGCTTTGCGTTTGCAACGTGACAACTCTGGAGAATATCAGGGTAACGTGCAAGCGAAGCAGAGATTGGCGGACGTTTGGCAGCACATCGGGGAGGTTGAGCAAGCAACCCAGCAAACCAGAGCGGCAGAACAAGCATTTACCAAGGCCGTTGAAATCCGAACTCAATTGGTCAAGACGAACCGTGCGCCTATAGCACGCCAGTTGGCACGCAGCTTAACAGACCTGGGCAGCGTTGAAATTGAGTTGGAAAAACATCAAACAGCGGCAGAGCATTTGCAACAAGCCCAGGTAATTCTTGAAGCAGAGTTGAAAACAGCTCACAAGAACCGTGAATTGCGGCTGCTGTTGATTCGAGTTTGGCGGACGATGGCGCGACTAGCCGTAGGCCAGGGAAACGAAGTTTTGGCGTGCCATGAGCTGGAAACCGCCATTGCTGGATTGCAGCGTTTGCATGCTGAGAATCCTGTGAATGTTGATTTCTCTCGCCAACTGGCCGAAGCGTCGGACCAGTTGGCCCAGCTCAAGTTTCGCATGGGCAATGATCCCGAGGGTGAGCGGCTGCTAGATGCCTCTGGCGCACAATGGGCTTTGCTGGTCGAGGAGAACCCGGAAGAGCTTGTGTTAAAGAGAAAATATGCTGCTCATCTCGCCTTGTTTGGCCGCTATGCGCTAGATCGTCATCATCTGCCTAAGGCTCAACGCTTGTTAACCCTGGCGGTTGAACAGATGAAGGAGGAGACCAAAACCGAGTCGATGCCTTTTGAGAGTCGGCTAGCTGTTGTCCGCGTATTGGTTGATTTGGCCCAGGCACTCGAGCGGTCGAACGAGCGGCAAACGGCTCAGGTTTATTGGCTTCAAGCTTATCAGCGTGCAGAACCACTGGCTGAGAAACTTCCTGAGAACCTAGAACTGGCAGCGATCGTCCAAAAAATTAAGGCTGCCAGAGCGGCAAGCTCCGAATGACGATTCAGGCAATGATGAGCAGGAGAAGGTACGTCGAGGAAAATCGCCATGCCGGCTGCAATGCGCAAAGCATCGAGAAACAGACAATCAGCGGTCAATCAACGATGAAGACCGCGCACAAAAAGACTCAGAAAACCTGTAAAACAAGAGTTTTCCGAGCCTAAGAAGAAGTGGACAGGGGGGGGGTCGAACCCCCGACACCTGGATTTTCAGTCCAGTGCTCTACCAACTGAGCTACCTGTCCAGAACACGCTGAAAACAGCCATTTTCTGGGCTATTCCAACGGATGTTGCCTCGCAGGCAATGCGAATCATCCCGCGCGGTCGCAAGCGAGTTGGCCGGACCGCTTTCGGCTAGCTTGTACCAGAAAGGCAATATGGTAAGCATCACTGGCAAAGTTGTCAATTCGATGTATCGGTTGAAAATGAGCTGAGAATGAGGGCAACTCAGCACTTTGGCTGGTGCTGGCTTCGCTACCGTAGGGCGGAAGCTTAATAGCCAATCACCGTAGCTAGAACGATGCCTGTGATCACGAGGGCTGCGAGCAGCAGCAGAGGGACAAGAATGGCCCCGACTCCGGCGACAGTGAGTGGCAGACGGAAGCGAATTTCGACAACCTTGCCTTCATCGAGCGACGAAGTCTCCTGGTTGGCCCATGAAATCCGCACGGTCGGCTGTGAGTGGTCGGTGGATGGAGAAACCGTGGAGGAGGCGGATAACTCCGAACTGTCGAGAAAGTGAGAGGGCGTATCGGCCAGCATGATATCGTCTAGCGACCTCGGGGCAGGGAAGGGGGGGCCGTTCGTATTGGCAACGCGATCTTCACTCACAGCAGCACTTGGCACCGCATCCAATGTCCAGGGAGCGAGTTGTTGAATGACCTCTTGAGCGGTTTGAAGACGTTTCGCCGGATCTTTGCCCATCATCTTGCTGAGAACTTCGAGGAATGCGTCATCTAAATCAGGGTTGAAGCGTTGCGGATTCAACGGCGCTTCCTCTTGATGGCGTCGCAATTTGTCCGCAGTCGAGCCGCCTGGGAAGGGAACTTTCCCAGTGACTGCGTAATAAAGCGTGCAGCCCAGCGAGTAGATATCGCTCACGGCTCGTATATCAGAGGGGGCAACGATGGTTTCTGGGGCCAGATAATCCGCAGTGCCGACGATTTTGCCTGCGCTAGGGTCATCTTGAGCGAGGTCATCCTCGTGAAGAAAACCGGCTAAACCTAAATCCGTGAGCTTTGTGCGGCCATCCGGAGTGACGAGTAGGTTGCCTGGTTTGATGTCGCGGTGGACCAAATGGTTGGCATGGGCATATGCCAGACCTTGCGCTGCTTGAGAAATAATGGTGGCCGCTGCCGGCGCAGAGAGCATGCCACGCTGGCGCACCAGTTGTCGAAGATCGGCGCCAGGTACATATTCGGTGACGAAGAAATAGGTGGCTCCGTCCTGGCCTGCATAGGAAAGCCGGACGAGGTTCGGATGGTCGAGTTGGGCTTGGGCACGAATTTCTCGGTGGAAAGTGGCAATCGAGTCTGGCGTCGTTTTACTCTTGGGGAGCACTTTACACGCTTCGATACGGCCCAGCATCGAATGCTCAGCTTTGAACACATGGCCCATTCCCCCGCGGCCAATTGAATCAATCACCTGATAGGGCCCTAAGGTGAACTTGGTGCGGCCTGCCTTGAGTTGTTCGGCTTGCCAAACGTTCAGGTAGCCTAGGTCGACAGCAGTTTGAGCGATCTGTTTGTCTTCCAGTTGCTCTGGCAACAGCATGGGCCCGGGGACCGCTTCGCCTGCGGTGTGCAAAATGTCATCCAGCTGTTGTTTCGATAATAAACCGCTGTACAGGGCGGCGCCGCAGAATGTCGAAAGTTCAGAGGATTCCATCGGCATTGCCGGGTAAGCGAGCAGGATAGGAGTAGCGGCTCGACGCTGTAACGAATGCAGCATTCAATCAATTATAAATTATACTTGTCGACCGATCTGCCTGTATTAGTTCGAGTTTCGCATTTTTATTGCTAGCAGATAATTGATCTTTAGAAATGGCGCGGGCCTCCGGCACGATGTTGGCTTCCACAGTCAAACACTGGGAGCAGACGCTCGAACGACGGAAATCGCAGACCGCTGCTGCGAGAAATTGCTCGATGGAAAACAGGAAGCTCAGGGCATCGCCATGCGGCTGAGTACGCTACTTGCAGGCTATGCCAATTGGACGTTGCGTCTGTTGGCACCCAAAGTGGTTGAACTTGAGATCGTGCCTTTGATCAGTCACGAAACCATCCGACAAACGCTTAAAAAAACGGCATGACGAACCAGAAGCTCGAATATTGGGTGATCCCTCCTGAAGCCGACGAGTCCAAGATGTTAATGCGATTCGGAACTGGGTCTCTTTTCCGAACTTGGTAATTGGGCTAGAATATTTCGCACACGCGATCGTCGAGATCGAATTCGGAGGGTAAGCGAATTGGCTAGCGGCCTGATTGGAATTCAGGTGCCGGATTTCCGGTTGCGGGTTCGAGTCCCGTGCCCTCCGCTCTTGTAAGGTCTCGCACTGAATCGCCGAAGGTCGCAATCTGTAACAGGTTGCGACCTTCTTGCGTTGGGGCATTGGTGGTGCCCTTCCCATTCGGTCCTTCGCATCTGATAGCACGGTCAAGCATCAAATCGAACCCTGATTGCTGCGCATGCGCTGCGCGCCCTGCCCCAACCGAATCGGTCGTTCCGGTAGCCTTGAGTGGTTCGCCGGTGCAAGAAGCAAAGGCGTCCATCTGATTCACTGCATCGGCTTCGTATTTCTTGGCAATACGTTCCGCCGTCGCCTTGTCCGTGGTGCGAGTGCTCTTGGCCTGACGCTTGCCGTTGTGGTCAAACCACGAGGCATACCAGTAGCCCTTTGATCGTTTTCCACCACGTTTGAATACCGATGCCATCGTTTACTTTCCTTTTTTCACTTGCGGTCACAACCCGCAATTTTAATCATCGGCGTTTTCCATGCCACTATCATAGCGAATCATCATGTCGCCACCTGC
>JANQPJ010000386.1 GCA_028289525.1 Pirellulales bacterium | reverse complement strand
GACGCGTAAGCGAGGAAAACAGCCAGAAATACCTCGCTTACGCGTCGGGTTCGTAGGCCGTTAAACCTTCACTAATTTGAAAAACTGATTGGCCCTGTTGCCCCCTAGCCGCGTCACGACGCGTCGCCGGCCCCTTAAAAAGACGAATATCAGCGTCCACGAGATCCGGATAAATAGAACATTCGGCACTCCGGTGTCCGACCATCAAGTCACTGGCCCTCGGCGTTCGATAAAAGATCGTGCAAGACTACCTCGACCGGGCGTCGAGGCTTTCGCACAACTGGTTCGATCGACAAGGGCCTGCAACGGTGGAAATCAACCGCAATCAATACTTTTTGGCCGGTCTGGTCTTCCTGTTTCTGGGGTTGCAGTTGCGCATGGTCGACTCCTATGTGCTGAACCCCAAAGCGACCCAGGCGTTGGCCAAGCAATCGGTCGAAAACTCGAACGCCTTTCAACAGGCGACCACGATGTTTGCCACCAAGACGATCACACCTCGCAAGGTGGTCCGACCGCCGGAATGGCTTGGTTGGTTCCTCTGTTCCCTGGGAGCTGTGCTGATCATGCACAGCTTGGCCATGCGACGGCCTGAATAGCTGAGTGCAGCCTTGTGGTTTGCACGCGAGGTCTTGCTAGCATTTGTAGCGACCCGCCAAAGTAGCAGGCACGCTCCGTGTGCCGTCCGCCTTTGGATTTCTGATTTGGTCGGTGGTAGGTGGTGAGTGGTGAGTGGTGAGTGGTGACGCGCTAGCGCGTACCACCTACTACCTACCACTCACCTAAAAACCAATTACCCTTGCTCTGTGACTCCGTGAGGTTCTTCTCATGCTTTAAAAACAAGCGTTGCCTGCTACCTTATGCGGCTAGCTTGATACGTGTGGCGAAACGATTACAAAAAAACAAACCACAAGCTGCACCCTGAATAGCTCAGCCATTCTACTGGGCTAGAATTGGCCGGTAGGGACGGATTCGCACCAAGTGGTCAGTCGCATCGAACACTCCGTGGCCAGGCACCGACAGGCGCGCGGTGACCGCTCCAAAGGCATCGAGCGTGACGTCTTTGGCCGGCGTGTGTTTGGGAAATGGCAACAAGACGACGGCCCCCGTGTCATTCGTGTTTGCCGCGCGTACCGGACGCGACCAACGCAGCAGGCGTGGAAAGGCCGCGCCGCGCGGGAATGAATATCGAGCCGGGAGCGCTACCGGACGTAAGCCGGTTAGCTGTACCTCGAGTTGGCCATCTACCGGCAGAACATTGCCTCGGCTGTCAAGAGGGTAGACTACGACACTCAGGCCGTCCGGTTCGGCGTCGGCGTCCCAATTGGCCAGCTCGATATCGACCGCCAACGAACGTACCTTCGTTCGGCGGGCTAAAGCCTCGCGAGCCCATTGGCTGTTCGACTTCGGCTTATCAACGTTTGGAGTTTGAGGTGCTCGACCGCCTGGAACAGCCGGCGTGTGTCGAGGAACTGCCTCGATTGGCCGGCTAGTCGACCGCAGTTGCTTGGCCAGCTGCTGGACTTCACGTGCTTGCAGTTCGCGGCCACGGTATTGCCCACCGACGACTCGAGCCCACGAAATCGGCCGCCACAGTCGGGTTGCGGTGGCCTCGAACCTCAGCCACAGTTGGTCGTCGTTGGTCCGCTGGTCAACGGCTGCCGTAAAACTGCGGCCGCTTTTCAAGTAAACCGTTAGTTGGTCGCCGCTAGGTTCCTCGGCAAGCGTCGAGCTAGCTAGACCGATGAACCAAACGGTAATCACCGTTTGCCAAAGGACAGGTTTTCGGAAATTGGCGAGAAGCAGACAGGCGAAGTTCGGCTGGGTGTGCATCGGCTAAAAGCTCCAGGAAGAGAGGCAAACAGAACCACACTCGGTTCGTGCCAGAGCGATTAGGCAAATCCCATGCCTGTCGAACAACAGGGCGAGGCGGATTCAGCGTAACTCACGGCTTAGCCATAGGTTGCAAGGGGACGGGCAATCACGGTCGCTGTTGGGCGCGTGATGCTTTGGGGCGACATGTTGCGTTCTGACAACATCAGTCGTTCCAAAAACGGGAGTCTGAAAATCACGATTTTTAGGGAGATGTAAAAAGTAGGTGTTTCGCGCTTTGATCACCGACCGCTGCTGCTTGATCAACACGGGAAGTTTGGAACGACTGAACGTGTCAAAAGTCCGATCAATCGGCGCAATCGGTTTATCCAGACCGTCGATAACGACCGCCAGGGTACAAGGGTACCGGTCGTGTCGGGCTAGGCAGATTTGATAAGCGGCAACCGGCCAGATTTCCGAAGCAAGAGAAAAGACGCTTGTTGGCGTCCTGCCTCTGACCCAGCGTTGTTTGCCCACCAAATCTAGATTGATAGTGAAACGATCATGATCCGTAGACTTCACTCGATGCTTGCCAACACCTCGCCAGGACGCACGTTGTTGGCTTTGCTGTTGATTATTACGATCTGGATCACCGCAGGTCGACCAGGCCCCCAGCCGGCCCATGGGGAAGCAACGGTGTCGGCCAAGAATAAAAAGTCGTCTACCCGAGTTCGCGAGGGAGTAAGGATCAAGGGCGAAACAGGCGAGTTCAAGGTGCGCGGCGATCGGGCTACGTTTGTCACTCAGAATGGGCAGGCGTTTGATGGCCTGGAGAATTTAAACCTGGAGCGAATTGTGCGCGTGATCGCCGACAATCATCGTAGTTTGCAGTGGAGCGTGAGCGGCCTGGTGACCGAGTATCGCGGAACCAACTACTTGTTGGTTACTCATGCGGTGCTCAAGTCTCGCGGCGATTCGGCAAACCAGGCCCCTGCGGCAGAGACGCTTCGTCCGCTGGCAGACCGCTTGCCTAGTGAGCCAGTTCCTAATGGTTCGGCTGGCCGAGGGCAGTGATTTGCCATTCGTTGGAAAATAGCCGCGACGCACGACGCGTCGCTGGGGTTCCATCAACCTCAATTTTCTACCTACTTTCACGACGTTCAGCCCTATTGGGTGTTGACTAGAGCGTATTTCAAAACCGTGTTATTCATGCAAATACAAGCCCGCAGCGCTAGCAAGGGTCGAGAAATACGCGAATTCACTCGCCCCTCGCGTCGTGCTTGGATTGGTTTTGAAATACGCTCTAGATAACGAATCTAGGCCGCCCAACGGGAGGCCGGAAAATGCAGGATAAAACTGACACGCACGAAGATTCGTTTTTAAGTCAATCATCAATAAATGCCCTCCTCGGTTCGTCGAGTCGCTTGACAGCCCAGCATGCCCGAATATCATAGCGGTGAAGGTGTTACGGAGAGATTGGGCCCAGCAAGTTCGTATGACCAGTCGTTAAGTAATAGAATAGATACGAAGACCTTTTATTCGGTTGGAGAACATCAGCGATGGCCACACAACGCCATGTCGAGGTGTCGGAAGTTGGCGATGTGACGGTGGTCCGATTTCTCGACCGCAAAATCCTCGACGAAGCAAACATCCAAGAGTTGGGTCAAGAACTGTTCGATTTGGTTGAGCAAGATCGGCGGATGAAGATCGTGCTCAATTTCTCGGTCGTCGAGTTTCTTTCCAGTGCGGCCCTTGGCAAGTTGATTACCTTGGACCGCAAGCAGAAGGCACAAAACGGCCTGCTCAAACTGAGCAATATCCGGCCTGAAATATACGAAGTCTTTGCCATCACGAAGTTAAACAAGCTCTTTAGTATTCTCGACGACGAAGCCGACGCGTTGGCCGCTTTCTGAAGGCAAGTTGTTCAGCCGCGCGCCGGCATGTACTCGGGCGTTGCTACGTGTTGTATTTGCCTTAAAAGTTTTTTATCGAGGCTACGTAAAACCCGCAAAGCAAGACGTTGCCAGTGACGCGCGCCAGCGTGTTTCTCTTCCCACTTAACTTTCCGCTGTTTGCTGTGATGCCTGACAAGTTCCCAGCCTGGTCTGTCGAACAGCGAATCCTGAGTCGTGTTGGCGCAGGCGGAGACTTTTTACAGAGTCTGCTGAAACAGCTCGAGCGTTTCGCTTGGCCGGAACGCGATCGGTTCGGGATTCGTTTAGCGGTTGAAGAAGCCTTGTCGAACGCCATCCGGCATGGCAATGCCTTGGACGACGACAAGGAGGTCGGCATTCGATGTCGGGTGACTCAGGACAAATTTTGGATCGAAATTACCGATCAAGGTGCCGGCTTTGACGTGACGGAGCTTCCTGACCCCACCGCCCCGGAAAACTTGACTAAACCCAGCGGTCGGGGGGTGTTGTTGATTCAGAATTTCATGACCCAGGCTTACTACAGTGAGAAGGGCAACTGTCTGGTCATGGAGAAGCAACGTTCGTCGGCCGACGGCCATTGACGAAGGCGGCAAATTATCCTATTTTTCTCTATTCGATTTGCCTGTGGGAACCCTTTGCCCAAGTGACCGATTGGGTAAAGGGAGCCGCAAAGTTGTCTTGACCGATCGTGTTCGGCGATTAAGCTGACAAAATAATGCTCGTCAAAATGGCGAGAATTCTAATCCCCTGTAGCTCAGTTGGTAGAGCAGGCGGCTGTTAACCGCCTTGTCGTAGGTTCGAGTCCTACCGGGGGAGCTTCTTTCAGGCGTCTTGCCTGATTCAAAAAGCTCACGCACGCAAGGACTTGGGGAAATGCCTCCAAGTCCTTCTTTTTTGCTCCAAGCGAAATGGGGGCATTTTGGGGGCAGAATCGCAGTTGGATAGTCGTTGCGTCGCTGTGCTCACTGCTGATGGGTTCCTACGATCCCATCAGAGCGGAGAACCCAACGATGGCATGGCTAGAGCAACGAGCGGGACAGTATCATCTGGCATTTCGCTTAGGCGACCAGAAGTACAAAAAGTCCCTCAAGACGAGCGACCCCGATACGGCTAACGCCCGACTGCACCGGGTGCTGGAAAACATCCGGCTCGTGGAGAGTGGGAGATTGACCATACCAGAGCGGGCCGATGTTGGTCGCTTCCTACTCTCCGATGGAAAACTCAACGGCAAGCCGCAGGCACCCAAACGCCTCACACTCGGAAAGCTCTTCGAGGCATACCAGCAGAGCTTACCCAAGGACGCATTGGAACCGGACACCCTCCGCATCGCCGGTGTCCACATGCGGCATATTGTGCGTCTTCTCGGCAGCCGCACCAACCTGCGGGCAATCACACCCGAGCAATTGCAGAAGTACGTCAACAAGCGATCTCATGAGCCGGGGAAGAGGGGACAGTCGGTTAGTGCCGGAACGATCAAAAAAGAACTGGCGACGCTCAGGACACTCTGGAGTTGGGCAACCAGCCACGGCTACGTCAGCGGCCAGTTCCCCAAGGATGGTATCAAACTACCCAAACAAGAAGAAAAACCGCCTTTTCAGACCTGGCAACAAATCGAACGCCAGATTGAGAGTGGGGGACTCACGGATACAGAACAGCAGGGGCTGTGGGACTGCCTCTTTCTGAGCACCGATGAGATGGCAGGCATCCTCGATTACGTCAAGCAGGCATCCAAGTATCCATTTCTGTATCCGATGTGCGTTCTGGCTGCCCACACGGGGGCACGACGAAGTGAACTTTGTCGCTCCCGCGAAATGGATTTTGATCTGCAAGAGGGGACTGTCCGTATCCGCGAACGCAAACGCTCCAAGGGTAAACGGACAACCCGACTGGTGCCGCTCTCACCGATGTTGCATGAGGTGATAGGGGAGTGGTTCCAGCAGAAACCCAAGAGCCCCTTCACGTTCCCCGAAGATCATCAGGTGCAACGCACTCGCAACACCCAACCTGAAGAGGGTTGTGTCACTCCGGACGAGGCCAGTCATCACCTGCAACAAGTCTTGCTCGGCTCACGGTGGCAGGTGCTACGTGGATGGCATGTCTTCCGCCACAGCTTCATTAGCAATTGCGTTTGCAAAGGAGTCGATCAACGCATGATCGACAGTTGGGTTGGCCATCAAACGGACGAAATGCGTCGCCGTTACACGCACCTGTTTCCCAGCGTACAGACCCACGCTATCAGGCAGGTCTTTCCAGCGTAAGAATCCTGAGCAACAACGGGAGCAAGACGATATGCTCGCACCCGTTGATTGCATCTGGCTCACAGGCCAGCGGGCAATAGCCCCTTGTTGCGGATACGCTCAAGCTCATCATTTGAGATGATCCACTCTTGGCTCCTGCCACGTCCGCAGGGTCGCTTGTGGGCATTCACACGACCGTGGCGACACCATTCACGAACAGTAAAGTCTGCTTTGCCGAGAGCCTGGGCTGCTTCGGCGACGGTGTACCACTCTTTGACTTGCCGCTGATCTTGCAGCAGGGATTCGATGCTTTTCACCGTTGCTTCGATGATGGCCAGCCGTTGGAGTACGGATGCTTTAACTGACGGTTGATTCAATGCATCAGACAAAGATGTTTCTGGGGTGTCTGTGTCTTCATGGTTTTCAATGAACATTGGAAAGAAGAGAAAGAAATAAGAAGAAGGGGGTGCCCGCAGTCGAAATAACCGACCACGGGCACAAGAACTACGCACTTTCGTGTGCTTGCTCACTGGCATACCAGTCTTCGAGAGCTTCCAGAGCTTCTCGTGCTGGCTTCCAGTCAACTGGACGGAGAGACTGAGCAAATCCGGTCTTGCCGTCTTTGTCAGTGAAGCGTCGTCGCACCGTGGCCCGGAAGTCCGGGAAGATGCTTACGGTGACGTTATGCACCTCGATGCGGTGGATCGGCTTGGCCGGTGATGTAGTGGTGGCGTCTGCCATGCTTGAATTGGGGAAAGAAACAAAAGCACTTCGCCCAAGCGTCGAACGTCAGCGGTGCTGCTCAAGGCTGGTTGCCGCAACCAAGCTGTCGGTTGTCTGTCTGCGAAGCAGCAGAACAACCGTTACCTAGCTTGGTCGGCACACCATTGCCTTGAATAGCACCGACGTTCGACAACGCTGCGATGGCTTTTGTGCTGCCCCATTTCAACGGCAGATGCATTCCTGCATTCCGCGTAGGCGAGCAAGAGGGGACTGCTGTATATGCGTGCTGCAAACATTGGAATCTTGTTGCTCTCAAGAGCGCCTCGGTGATATCATGGCAAACCGATGTCACTCGAACGCCAGTATAGGCAACAATGCAGGGATATCCGGGCTGGTCGTTACGGCGATTGGCACGAGAAAATGAAAGAGCTGTCTGCTGACGAGGATGTACCAAGAACGGACTTTCCTGTTGTAGATGAAGAACTGCAACAAACTTGTAATGCGATAGCTGATCTAATGGAGCAACAAAGACGTAGGAGCGTCGGCGATGGACGAATCGAGCACACCGACTGGTGTGAATAAGCCGGACTTTCGTGAAGTTGCCAGACCGGCAATGGTCTTCATCGAAAGCTACGCGGAATCGGCCCTGGAATACTTTGGTCTGCCGAAGGACTTACTGTGTTGCATCGAAAACGAAACTGGATCAACAGAAAGAAGAATTGCACATATTGTAGGCTGCAAATTCGGACCTCTGCTCCTCTTTCATATGGCGGGACACTCCGAAGAATCCTTTCTTCCCTTTGGGCGTTTCCGTATCGATGTCAAGCATCTTGCAGCAATGGCTTGGAATGAGAAAACACTAACGGTGGACGATCGCTACTTTGGTGACTGGCTGAAAGGTTATGTTATCGATAAGCATCCTGGGAAATTGCAAAGTGGGCTCCGTACTCCAGGGACACTGGCAAGTGAGGTAGCACTAACGAAGCGTCAGCAAGACGAACTGCTCGGAGAGAGTCATCCGTAATCCAGTGGTTTTAGCTCGACTAGACGCAAGATGCAGTGGTATAATTCAGGCATGACGCCAAAGCTCACCAATATTGATGACGTTCGCAAGGCTCTTGTCGAAAGTCACGGTCAACCTGTCGAGGTCGAGGACGATCAGACGCACACGGTCTACGTGATGGTGACCCGTGAAGAATTTCAGAAAAAATATCAGCCTCTCTACGACGACAGCGAACCCAATCCGCGAGACTTCTATTCGTCTTTTGCCGAAACGGTCAAGGATGACCTGGAAAGTTCGGATGCAGACATCTACGACGATTCACCCACGGACGCATGAACGTGCAACGCGGTGACGTCGTCCTTCTCAGTGCCCCCTTCACCAAGGGCAAGCGTCGGCAAGTTCGACCGATGTTGGTTGTGCAAAACGACGTGAACAATGCACGGATGGCAAACACCATCCTGGCGTACATCACGTCCAACGTCTCGCGGTCAGACGAACCGACGCAGGTTCTCATCGATGTGTCGCTGCCAGAAGCCCAGCAATCGGGCTTGCAGAAAAATTCCGTGGTCTCCTGCGAAAATATTTTGACGGTGGTGCGAAAGGATATCCACCGTGCGATTGGAAAACTGCCTTCTACGCTGATGCAGCAGGTTGACGAGGCTCTCAAGTCATCGCTCGGTTTGTCGCAAGACGTAGGCAAATAGTAAAAGAATATTGGGGGCCAAGAACTTCCGATACGGAGAGTGCTTGAACGCCGAGTTCGTTCGCATGGAACATCGCTGCCTGATAGCCTGATGCAGAAAGTCTCTGTCGGATTACATTTTTTCCGGCATATCGCAGTCGAGTTCTACGTGCGTATTGTTAGCAAAATATTCGCCGTCCAAGGCGATGTCAGTTTGGTCCTCTTCTGACAGAGAATTCCATTTCTCAATGGTCATGTTCTCTACAAAGTAACAGCCGGTGGTTGTCTCAGTGAAGGGGATGGCGATCCGTGCCGGTGATGAGCCCTTTGGTCCAGACATGGGAGAAGGGGAAGAAAATAAAGCAATGCACTTCTGGTTGATTGCTTTGTTTTCTGCTCCCTTCGTCTGACACGAACACCGCTCAATCAGGCAATAGGCATGGGCGGGCTTCGAGGCTTGCAAACAGGGGAAGAGAAGCCCCTGATGGGGCTTATTCATCGCAGTGTTCGCACTGCTCACAGCACAGGTCTACTTGGTGTCGGATGTCACGGTAGTAGGCGTACATCTGCGTCAGTCGGTAAATCACTAATAGCGTGAACAGATAGATCGCTGTAACGCTGACGATGTAGGTAGCATTCATGGGCATGGGATAGAGGGGAAGAAAACAAAAGAATGCACCCTTGCCCGATTCTTTTGTTTTCTTCCCCATGCCTATTTCGACTGTCCCAGATTGCCCTTGTTGATGCAAGGTGTTTTTTGAGAAGCTTTTACCTTCGTTTTTTCAGGACATAAAGTCTCTGGAGGTAGAGTGATG
>JANQPJ010000383.1 GCA_028289525.1 Pirellulales bacterium | reverse complement strand
GCTGACGCCCTTCAGGTACTCGTGGGGAGCAATGGCGCGCCGTGGTTGGTCGACTCTGGCATGGCTTCCTATGCCGGCGACCGGGCTTGGGTCGACCATTTTCGAAAAGCCGAGGCTCACAACTGCCTGGCGGTCGAGGGGATGCCTTGGGCACAAGTGGCAGGTCGCTTGGCTTGGTCCGATGTTGGCCCGGCCCCCACGCTCGACGCACAATTAACGTCCGAGGTTTGGGTCATGCGAGCCAAACAGCCGTTGGTCGATGGCTCGAATGTTGAACGCCATGTGTTAGGGCTGCCTGGCGTAGGGGTCTGGATTGCCGATTTTGTCGATTTAAAAACACCACGCCAGGTGCGATGGTATTGGCAAATGCCTCGGGAAGTCGAACCGGTGCTGGTCGATTCCACCGATTGCCAGCAGTTGCTTCAAACCACTTCTGGTTATTTGGCTACCTGGACCAACAGGCAGCAGCTTCGCGCTGAAATCGAGTCGGCGGTTAATGGCGATCCGAAAGCATGGCAAGCCGCCGATTATGGTCAAGCGGTCGCAGGATGTCGCGCCGTGTTCAGCACGCACGTCGAGCAAGAACTCGCAGTGGTTACCAGCCTGGGCTCGGCTCTGCTGCCTGCCACGATCACGCGAGCAGGCGGCTGTTTCGCGAGCGGTCACCGACCGCTGCTTTTTCCTTCCCCCTGGCCAGCAGACGCCAAGCATGAGGTTCTATGGCACGTTGAAACCTCGGCCGGACTGGTTGCAGTGGCTGCAGGCATCGATGCATTACAGCAGATACCTGACGGCTGGCACATGCTGACCGGTCAAGGGAATTGGTCCGTTAGCAGGTGGGGCGAACAGCCAAAACCAGTCCGTTCTCATACAAAAGATTTGATTTGACGATCACGACCACCGTCCAACAGCACGAATCGGCAAGTCGCCGCTCGATGTGTCGAGCGTTGGTGTTCGCGTCGACGTTTCCTTCGAGCGTTCAGCCCATCCATGGGGTGTTCGTCAAGGAACGGGTGCGGCATGTGGCGGCGTTGCCGAATTGCGAAGTTCAGGTAGTTTCGCCGGTTCCCTATTTCCCGCCAATCCGAGCGTTTCCGCGTTGGTACCCGTTGTCACAATACCAGCATGCCGAGCAGATTGATGGGCTGCCGGTCATCCGACCCCGCTACTTTTTGCTGCCCAAGGTTGGCAAATATTTTCATCCGCGTTCGATGGCCCGTGCCGCCCGACCAGCCATGGAGCGGTTGGCCGAACATTTTGAATTCGATTTAGTTGACGCCCATTTTCTCTATCCCGATGGCGTAGCGGCCATGCACTTGGCCCGACACTTCGACCGGCCGTTGGTCATTACCGGACGTGGCGAAGATGTGCTTACCTGTCCTTCCGATCCGTCGATGCGAGCAGGCATCCGCGAGGCCCTGGCCGTTGCCGACCAGTTGATTGCGGTGAGTGATGAAATTGCCACGGCGATGGAAAACTTGGGAGCCGAGCCAGGCAAAATCACCGTGATTCCCAACGGGGTCGATACCGATCGATTTCGGCCGTTGGATCAGGCTGCCTGTCGCCAACAGCTTGGCTTGCCGGCGGATCGGCCAATCGTGATTTCCGTCGGCTACCTGCTAGAGCGCAAAGGCTACCATTTGTTGGTCGACGCGGTGGCCCACTTGCGCGAAACGTATCCCGACTTGCTAACCTTGATCGTCGGCGGGGTCGCTCGTTGGGGACAAGACTATACCGAACAGATTGAAGCCCGAATTGCTGCGCATGGCTTGCACGAGCACGTGCGGATGGTCGGCCCTCGTCCTCCAGAAGAATTGCCTCAATGGTATGGCGCGGCCGATTTGTTTGCGTTGCTCACTTCGCGCGAAGGATGCCCCAACGCGCTGCTCGAGGCCCTGTCGGCTGGCTTGCCAGCGGTGGCCACGCGGATTGGTCAGATCCCACAAGTTTTAGAGCGCGAGGGATTAGGAATTCTGCTGCCGGAACGTTCGGCCGCGGCGGGGGCCGAGGGAATCCGCCAGGCTCTCGAGCGCAACTGGGACCGGACGTTCATTCGTGAAGAGATGGAGCGAAAATCGTGGCGCGCCACGGCCATGGCTGTGCGGCATGTTTTTGATCGTGCGTTAAACCCCGGTAATCTTTCGGCTGAATGAAGTAAGAATTACGACGGAGGATCAAAATTCGAAATCCGAATCTCGAAATCCGAAACAAATTCGAAATTCAAATTCCCGAATGACCAAAACTTGTTCGTGCTTGGGCAGTTTTGGATACTTGTATTTTGGTTCTTCTGATTTGTTTCGGATTTCGAGATTCGGATTTCGAATTTCTTTCCAGAGCATCTGCTGCATTTGCCTGAAATATTACAAAGCATGAGCCTTTGATGGAGAACCCCTCAACTTGATATCCCCAATTCGCTGGTTGCGTCGCAACAAGAGAAATTTGGAACGGGCATTGCTAAAACGGTTGACCGTTTCGCCTCGCTATCAGGCCAAGCTGCGCAAGCGGATGCTCGACACGCTGGCCGATCCTAGTCAGCCGCTCCGACTGATTGTCGGCGGAGGCCCTAAAATTGCCTATCGAGGTTGGCACTTGACCGATCAGGAAACGCTTGATTTGTTGCTGCCGGAGCAATGGGAAAAGCTGTTTGGCCAGCCTCGAATTGACGCCATGTTGGCCGAACATGTTTGGGAACACCTGACTTGGGAGCAAGGTCTGGGGGCCGCCAGTCTCTGTTGCCAGTACATGAAGCCGGGAGCGATTTTTCGTGTGGCTGTGCCGGATGGGTATCATCCTTCGCCTGAATACATCCGTCGGGTAGAGCCTGGGGGAACTGGTTCAGCGGCTGCCGATCACAAAATCCTCCACACCTATCAGACTTTTTCGAAAATGTTTCAAGAGGCCGGATTTGAAGTCCGGTTGTTAGAATATTGGGATGAGAATCAAGTATTTCATCACGAGCCGTTTTCGTTTGACGACGGGCGAATCAATCGGCGTCCGTTGTTTGCCCCAACCACTCCGGCACTAACCCGCGACGCCACGTTTGCCAGCGACCCGGCGCTTAGCCCACGTGCGAAGCTGCGTCCTGCCGGCAACGAACTTTACAATACAACGTCTCTGATTCTTGACGCGATCAAGCCGGCAAACCCCAACCGTTCTGATTCCTAGTTGACTTTTAAACCCTCGTCTCTCGTTCAACCCTTGCCCCTCGTTCGCCCTCGTTCCCAAGCAGAGCTTGGGAACGAGAGAGACGAGAAAGTGGAGCTTGGGAGCGAAAAGTGAAGCCGGCAAACACAGCTTGATGTGAGCAAATTTAGTGAACTCTGACCAAACAACCTCTTCAGCCCCCAGTTGGCCGCACGAGCGAGCAGGCATTGGCACCTGGGCTCGCTTTCCCAAGGAGCGTATCGAGGATGTGCATCACGCGGCCGAGAGCTGGAAAGCCCAGCTCGCAGGAGTCGAGCGGCCATGGCTCGTTTGGTGTACTGACGAGGCGTGGTGCCTGGTACAGCAGCAGCTTGTGATCGGCAGCGGCTGGACGCCGGTCGTGGGGACTGACAGCACCTGCGCGCGGCCCAGGCTGGTTGAAGGGGCTCGCTTCGTTGAGTTCAATCGCGATTTGCAATTGCCGGTCATGTGGATGCACTTCCCGTTGGAATGGGTCCACCTGTTTTGCGATCGGCTGGCCTTCTGGCATAGTGACTTGTTGCCGCCGAAGGGTAAAATGAAAGCGATTGGCGACGAGTTCGCTACGATCCAGCCCGGCGAAATCATCGGCGTTCGCGACGATCCCAGTTTGGCGCGAATGGTGCGTCGATTTTGGCGAGGGCCGCGTCGCTGGTCGTATGTCAATGCTCGCCGGTGGTTCGAGCTGATCGGCTGCACCACGGCCGAAGCCTGCGAGAGCCAGTATCGCAGTGGGTGCGGCTGGTGGCGGCTGCCCCAGTTCCATCCGACCGGATCAGAGCGGATTCGTCGCGCAAATCCTCACAACGAGCACGGGAACGGCGTCTGGTTCTGGGAAAAATACTTCGGCGGCCAGACGCGCGAACTCTCCGTCGATGTGCATCCTTATCACTACAATGACGAGCGGCGACAGGCTGAACGGCCGGCGGACCAAGCCGATCGAGCATTCGACACGAATTCGATTTTGTTCAAAGCCTCCGAACTACAAAACAACTATGATCTGAATGCCTTGGTCGAAACGCTCGAGTTTGACGAGCACGATCTGGCGGCCATCCGGAATAGCAAGGTTCCCGATTCATGAAACAACTCTTTATGCGTAAAAATCCGATCTCGAAAGCTCAGGTAGCGACCGAGGAGGTGCCGGTCCCTCGATGTGGGCGAGGGAGCGTGCTGTTGGGCAACGCCTATTCGCTGATTAGCGCTGGCACCGAATCGGCGGCCGTGAAACGCAACATGAAGGACATGGTTGTCAAGGCGATGACCGATCCAGAGCTGCGCGAAAGCGTCAAAGATATGTTGCTCAAGGATGGCATTCGCAAGACGGCCGACCGAGTGCATTATGAGACCACGAAATGGACCCCATTAGGGTACAGTGGCGCCGGGGTGGCAGTTGAAGTTGGCGACGATGTCGAGGGGATTGCGGTTGGCGATCGTGTGGCCTACGGCGGCGAAGGGCATGCCGAGTTTATCCGCGCCGGCAAAAACCTTTGCGTTAAGGTGCCCGACGGCGTGCGGCTCGACGAGGCCGCGTTCGTCGCGGTCGGCAGCATTGCCTTGCAGGCGGCCCGGCGCGCCCAGGTCGAAGTGGGCGACGTGGTGGCGGTGCTCGGCCTGGGGTTGGTCGGGCAGTTGGTGAGTCAGATGTTGCAGGCGGCCGGCGCTCGGGTCATCGGGTCGGACATGTTGCGCGAACGGATCGAGTTGGCCAAGTCGTTGGGCATGGAGCAAGGTTATCAGGCGGGCGACTCTTTGCCGGAACAGATCCGCCGGTACACCGATGGCATTGGGGCCGATCGCGTGGTGATCTGTGCTTCGACTTCCAGTTCTCAGGTAATCGAACAGGCAGTGGCCATGGCTCGCGACCGGGCTCGCATTACCGTGGTTGGCATGGTCAACTTGGATGTGCCGTGCGAAGATTTTTATCGCAAGGAACTCGACCTGGTGACCTCGCGTTCTTACGGCCCAGGGCGTTACGACGCGCAATACGAACAACACGGCGTCGACTATCCGATCGGTTACGTGCGTTGGACCGAAAAACGCAACATGGAAGAATTTCTGCGACTGGTCGAAGTGAAAAAGGTTCGCTTGCAGCCGCTCATTAGCCATCGCTTTGAACTGGACGAGGCCCAAGGGGCGTTCGAGTTGTTGACCGAAAAGCCAAATGAATGTTTGGCCATTGTGTTGCGTTACGACGTTGATCAGCAGTCACGTGTGTATCAGGTCAGTACGACTCAATCACGAACGCTCGCAACAACCAAGAGTCAGGCTCAGGTGGCAGTCGTGGGGTGTGGGGCATTCGCCCGGCAATTCCACTTGCCCAACATCCAGAAGAGCCGCGAGATGACGTTGCACACGTTGGTGGCCAGCACCGCGCAAAGCGCCAAGGAGATGGCGGTTCGTTATGGAGCCGAGCATTCGTCGACCGATCTGTCGACGACATTGGCCGACCCGAACGTGGACGCAGTGATGATTTTTACTCGCGACCACAGCCATGCCCCGCTGACGCTCGACGCCTTGCAGGCAGGCAAGCATGTCTTTTGCGAAAAACCGCTAGCTACGACCGAAGAGGATTGTCAACGTCTGGCCGAAACGCTTCAGGCTGACGGTCCGTTGTGCATGGTGGGGTTCAATCGCCGCTTTGCTCCGCTGGTGCGGCCAATGCGGCAAACGTTGGCCGACTGTAGCGGACCAGCGGTCGTCCATTATCGGGTAAATGCCGGCGCATTGCCGCACGACCACTGGACCTTCGATGCCAAATATGCCGCCGGACGCGTGGTCGGCGAGGTGTGTCATTTTATTGATCTGATTTATCACCTCGTTGATAGTGAACCGGTCGAGGTCTCCGCCCGATCGCTGGGCGACTGTCCGTCGATCGAACGGATGGAAGATGTAACCGCGACCTATCGGTTTGCCAACGGCTCGGTAGCCACCATTCTTTACGCCTCGTGTGGGCATTCTTCGTTTCCCAAGGAACGGGTCGAAGTGTTCTGCGATGGAAACGCCATGGCGCTAGACGATTTTCAGTCGCTAACGGTTCGTGGTCGACAACGGCTCGACCAGCGAAATCGACGTGGCGACAAAGGACACACGGCCGAAATGGAACATTTTGCCCGAGCGATTCGAGGGCAAGAGCCGTTAGCGATCGACCAGCGTGATGGAATCCGAGCGGCGATTTGTTGCTTGCGGCTCTTTGAGAGCGCTCGACAGGGAGAACCGATCGAGATCGATCCGGCCCTCTGGTCCATTGAATAGAATGCTCTCTTTAGATGGGTTGTTCAAAGGTGCATACAAAGCCTTCATTCATTCATGTTCGTAAACAACCGAGAATCGGTCTGACTCGGCCGTTTTCAATACAAGGCGCGACGCGCAAGTTTTGAAGTTGCGCATTTCCTAGTTGGCCTACGTCATTTTGTGGTGAATTCTTGGAAATACAAGCCCGACGCGCAAGCGAGGGAAGACGTTCCACCCAAATTCCCTCTCGCTTGCGCGTCGCGCCTTGTATTTGACTTTCAGTAGTTCCAAATTTCCGATGTTGATCGGTAGCAGCGGTCGGTGACCGCTCGCGAAACACTCGTTTTTATCGTTGTATCTGAAAAACAGTGCTTT